>NZ_DRGY01000117.1 GCF_011049865.1 Marinobacter antarcticus
ACAAAGCAATCTGCTTCCTCAATGAGTGCTGAAAGCTTGCAGCGAAAGCTTGCACCGTTTACCAGGCGAAACTCAACCCAGTTGCCTATCTCAATGCCGTCAATCTGCGCCATGATCTCAGCAATTGCGGCATCTTCAGGCTGCTGAAGCGCTGCCTTGTTCCAAACGTCATCCTGTTCGCTTTCCTGAGCTTGCGGCTCTTCAGCAACTTCCATGCTGGAGCTGGCGCGGAAAGCCTCTGCCAATTCGTGTTTGAGCTGGCTCATGGTGTCGTCGAGTTTGGTGGCGTTGTATGACACCTCTTCCAATCCTGTGCGCAGCGACTTGAGCAGGCCGGGAACGACACGAACCCATTGATCTCTTTCTGCATCTTCCTGATGAGGGTGAAGGCACCAGATCAGGTCATCTACAACCTTCACGCTTTCCTGCCAGCGATGTTCTACATCGTCCCGGAGATAGGCCAGAAACATGACCCGGCTCCATCCATTAATCAGGATGTTATAGGTAGGTTCCGGAAGTCGATAGCGAGCTACACGCTCCTTGATAATCCGATCTACCAGTTCCTGGGCTTTTTGGGATTTGATGCGCCCCCGCTCAGACTCACGAGTGCGTTGCTCGACCAGAGATGCTTTGCGGTTTTCCCGCGCAATAAACTCCTCAAACTCATCGTTCAGTGTTTCAAACAGGGCAACGTCGCCGTCGAATTCACAGAGAATTCTCTGCACAATGCCGTGGATTTTTTCGTAAAGCTTGTCCCTGGTTTTTTCATCACTGTTACTCCAGCCAATACCTGCACGGGCAAGGGCATTGAGCAATTTTCTGGCGGGGTGTGTCGTCTTGCTGAAAAAGCTCTTGTCCTTGATGACAACTTTCAGGATAGGTATTTGCAGTCGGCTGATCAGAACCTGAACCGGGGCTGAAAGGTTGTAGTCATCAAGAATAAATTCAAACAGCATAGAGACAAGGTTGATCAGGTCCTCGTCTATTTCCTTGAGAGCCGGCTTTTTCCCGTCACTGGTGTTGGCTTGCGCCAGAATCTTTTGAACCGCACCACGAAGGTCAATGGTAATCGGTTCGCCTGCGCTGAGGTTGGTGTCAGTGTCGGCTTGTTGGGTACTGAAAGGCAGTGAGGCCAGTAAGCTCACCAGCTCATTGCCCCCGATAACCCGTATGCCCGGATCGTTTTGAGGGGATGGTACACCGGCATTGGAACGTTGGCGTGCCAAAAGCCTATGGATCTGTTCAAAAACAGCGTTGCTGCCAGAATTGCTGACAGGGTTGCCATCTTGTCGGCTTTCACTTGGCCCAGCAGAGCCCTCGCCCGATTTTTGGCCAGAGGCAGCGGTGTGTTGCTGGCCGCTTTTGCCGTGATAGCGGAAGTTGGGAATAACGCCCGCCTGAATGAGTATTCTGTTTGCCTCATCAAGCAACATACCCAGATTAGAAACAACGTAGCGATCAAACTGCTTGAGCAATATTAAGCGTTCGCGAATCTGTATTTCCAGCGCCTGAATCGCTTCAATAAAAGCGCTACAGAGGTGCTCGGGCGCCATTGGGTTCACGGGTGTTTCGTCTGAAGCGCCTTCGTAGACCTGACTAAAGCGAGTCTGGAGCTGCAGAAGAGGCCCTTGAAAATGCGCCTTGGCTTTGGTGATCATGGCATTCAGAGCAACCTGTTCTTCCAGATCGTCGTTTCCGACGAGCGCGAGGTTTTCTGCATTTGCCTGCCGCCCCAAAGCGTCGTCCTGAAATTGGCCGGTGTGAGGGGGGTTGGCGAAAAACTGGGCAACGGTATTCTGAAAGTGGCGCTCAACGCCTTTTCGCTTGATCCGGATTTCCCGCATGGCTTCAAAATAGCGGTTTTGTTCATTATTACTGCGGGCGTTGTTGGCAAGTTCGAACAGCGAATCATCGACGGCATCGAAGGCACCCTGCAACAAATCTCCAAGCCCGGCGACAACGGTGTCGCGGATACGGGTGACCTCCACAGGAACGGGCTTATTACTGCCTGCTTCTCTGTGTTCGCGGAGATAGTGTATGCCGGACTGCTTGTTCATGGCCGACTCCTGTTAACGGCGCAACCGTGTACCTGACCGAGCTTGACGGTCTGCTTTAGGGTTAGAGGCTAAATTTACCGCATTTCAGGCCGCGTTAACATCAATAAAAAAGTAGCCCACGGCGTTTATAAAAAAATAAAGGATGCTCCAATAGAGCACCCTTTTACTTTTTGCTTCATTGACATCCATGTCCGGCGCCTGCGTTCAGGTTACATATTCCGGACCAATACCCATGCTCCAGATTACCACGCTGATTGCGAGTAGAGCGACAAACATGATCAGCCCCACAGTGAGCACGGCTGTCGCAAACATGAATCCGCGATCTTCCGGAATTTTCATCAAAATGGGCAGGCCTTCGTAAAGCAGGTACACCGCGTACGTAATGGCAACGAGCCCTGCCATCATATTGACCCAAATATTAGGATAAACTGCGATCACGCCGATCAGGAAAATGGGCGTAGCGGTGTAGGCCGCCATCGTAATGCCGCGTGGCGATTGGTCACCCGCGCCATAGGTTGCCGCAAAAAAATCGATGAACTTGCCGAGCACGAATATGCCTGCCAGCATGGCGGCGTAAAACAGAATAGACAGGCTGAGCGCGCTGCTGACGGACAAGCGTGTTACTTGTCCGTCACCGATTTGCCAGCCGACCTGGGACGTTCCAAAGAAACCTGCTAACGCAGGTATCAGGGCGAGAAATAATACGTGTCCTGTGTAAAGACGGGTAACAGACTCGGAATCTTTCCGGATGGCTTCCCACTGACGGTCAGGATTGGTCAAGAGGCCAAAGGTATGCGCCAGACTCATGGACAAACTCCTTATGATTATTTTTATTCCCCACTCGTCCTAAGTGTTGGCGGTAGGCAGATGTCCGTCAAGGTATTGGTTACACTTTGATCTTTTAAAAGAAAGGGTTTTTATAACCAGAACGCTTATAAGCTAAACGAGAAGGTCGATCTCAATGAATAGACAGCGCTCGTTTTTTGCGTTTTTTCGGATGGACTATTGCCGCTTTCACGACGTTGTCTTTAATTTGCAAAACCTCTACCCGATGCCCATCTACTTTCAGACAAACGTTGGTGTCTGGAATATTTTCAAGGGTTTCAGTAATGAGGCCGTTGAGCGTTTTCGGGCCGTCGGTCGATAGCTTCCAGCCCAGGGTCTTGTTGATGGTGCGCACGGCGGCCGTGCCATCGACAATGAACGTGCCGTCTTCTTGCGGGATGATATCGGGACTGGTTGCTGCGTAGTCGGTTGTGAACTCGCCAACAATCTCCTCAAGAATGTCTTCCAGGGTTGCCAGTCCGAGTACATCGCCGTATTCGTCCACGACAATCCCGAAGCGGCGTTTCCCTTTCTGGAAGTTGATGAGCTGTGTATTCAGGGGCGTGCTTTCGGGCACAAAGTACGGTTCCTGACAAAGCTGCATGATCATGGCCTTATTGATCTCTTCCTGTTGCAACAGCTTGGCCGAGCTACGTAGGTGCAGGATGCCCTGAATGTCGTTGATGTCCCCTTTAAACACCGGCAGTCGTGTGTGCTGGCTGTTTCTCAATTGTCGCAAGATAGTGTCGATATCGTCGTCCAGGTCAATGCCGGAGACTTCGTTGCGCGGTACCATGATGTCGTTGACCGTCACGTTTTCCAGATCCAGAATACTGACCAGCATGTCCTTGTGCTTTGCCGGGATCAGGGCGCCTGCCTCGTTTACCAGGGTTCTGAGCTCTTCCCGGCTGAGATGATCGCTGGCGGCGTCGTTCGGAGAAATTCTCAAAATTCTCAGGATGGCACCGGTAAACAGATTCACCGCCCACACAATCGGATAAAGAATCTTCAGCAGTGGCCCGAGTATATAGCTCGCAGGGAAGGCAATCTTTTCCGGGAATAATGCAGCCAGGGTTTTAGGCGTGACTTCTGCAAAGATGAGAATAACGATCGTCAGCAGGAGTGTGGCAACGGCAATGCCCGCGTCACCCCAAATGCGAATCGCTATAACAGTGGCGATGGACGACGCCAGAATATTGACAAAGTTATTGCCGATGAGAATGATGCCGATAAGCTGATCGGTACGCTGTAGCAACCGCTGCGCCCGCTTTGCGCCTTTGTGGCCGGTTTTGGCCATATGTTTGAGGCGATATCGGTTGAGCGACATCATTCCGGTTTCAGAACTGGAGAAAAACGCCGACAGCATGATTAGCCCGACGAGAGTAATCGACAGCGCAGTAAGCGATGTACCGTCCAAACCAAGGGTGTCCTTATTTTACTGACAAGTAGCGAAAATAGGTTGTGATTGCGTCTGGTGTCAAGATGTTATGGGCATCGAGTCAACCGCCCTTGCGGAATACCAGTTCAATAGCGAACTTGCTGCCATAGAAGGCCAGCATCAGGAGGGCGCAGCCGGACAGTGTCCAGCGGCTTGCCGTGATGCCGCGCCAGCCTTTTGTATGGCGTCCAACGAGCAGTGCAACGAAAACCATTAATGAGAGTAGTGAGAACACGGTTTTGTGGGCCAGGTTCTGGGCAAACAGATTCTCGACAAAAAGCGCGCCGGTCACAATGGCAAGAATCAGCATGACGACGCCGGCCCAGACCATTTCAAAAAGCACGGATTCCATGGTTTGCAGCGGCGGCAGGTTGCGCACCAAGGCGCTGTTATAGTTACGTTTCAGTTGATTATTCTGAAAATAAAGCAGGACTGCTTGTATGGCCGCCAGAGAAAACAGACTGTAGGCTGTAACGGAAAGCGCGATGTGAGACAGTACGCCATAGTTTTCGTCAGAAACCAGACGAGAAGGCATGTGCGTGATCAGAGCCGTAATGAGAGTGAACGCGGCTAGCGGATAGGCGCCCAGGAAAAGACTTTGGACAGGTTTTCTGAGGTTCAGTCCCAGCAAAAGGAAAACGATCAGCCAGGAAATAAGCACGGTGCTTTTGAAGAAGCTGAAGTCGACGCCACCGTCATGGAGGATGGTCTGGGTAATCAAAAGCCCGTGTGCCGTAAGCGCCAGCATGCCAATAAGGGTGGTGATCGCAGTATTGCTGTGTACGCGTCCACGAAAATGAAGCGCTTGCAGAGCGGTACCGACGCTGTATAGAAAAAGAGCGGTTACCGCGAGAATCAGCGTTCCCATGACTTCCTTATTAACCACTGTGCTGGCTGGGGATCGGCAGGCGTAACTACCGATTTGACCGGGCTGGTCGTTTCAGAGCGATAGTCTGGTTATAATGTCGCTAATATGCAACAGGAATCAAGGAGCCAAAGCCGGCTCTGAGGTTTGTGCACTCATTTTATCCGGGGTACGGAAGAGCAACATGTTTGAGAACCTCCAAGACCGACTTTCCGGCAGCCTGCGCAAGATTTCCGGTCAGGCGCGGCTCACCGACGACAACATAAAAGACACGCTCCGGGAAGTGCGCATGGCGCTGCTGGAGGCGGACGTTGCGTTGCCGGTTGTAAAAGACTTTGTTGAAGGCGTTCGGCAGCGGGCGATTGGCCAGGAGGTTCAGCGCAGCCTTACCCCGGGTCAGGTATTTATCAAAGTTGTGCAGCAGGAGCTGGAGCGGGTTATGGGAGAGGGGAATGAATCCCTCAATCTTGCCGCTCAGCCGCCCGCGGTCATCATGATGGCCGGCCTTCAGGGTGCGGGTAAAACGACCACCGTTGCAAAGCTCTCGCGTTTCCTCAAAGAACGGCACAAAAAAACCGTTCTGGTGGTGAGTGCAGACATCTACCGGCCGGCTGCTATAAAACAGCTTGAGACGCTGGCCGGCGAAGTGGGTGTTGAATTTTTCCCCAGCACTGCTGATCAGGACCCGGTTGCGATTGCCGAAGGTGCGGTTGCCGCCGCGCGCAAGAAGCACATTGACGTTGTGATTCTCGACACCGCCGGCCGTCTGCACGTTGATCAGCAGATGATGGGTGAGATTGGCCGCTTGCACAAAGCCGTTAATCCGATCGAAACCCTCTTCGTGGTCGATGCCATGACGGGGCAAGATGCCGCGAACACCGCTAAGGCCTTCAACGATGCGCTGCCGCTGACCGGTGTGGTGCTAACCAAAACCGATGGTGACGCCCGTGGAGGCGCGGCGCTTTCGGTGCGGCATATAACAGGTAAGCCCATCAAGTTTTTGGGTGTCGGCGAGAAAACCGACGCTCTGGAACCGTTTCACCCGGATCGGGTTGCCTCTCGTATTCTTGGCATGGGCGATGTGCTCTCCCTTATTGAGGAGGCGGAGCGCAAGCTGGATCAGAAGAAGGCTGAGAAGCTCACCAAAAAGATCAAAAAAGGTAAAAGCTTTGATCTGGAAGACTTCCGTGACCAGCTTCAGCAGATGAAAAGCATGGGGGGCATTGGAGGCTTGATGGACAAGCTGCCGGGTATGGGGCAGATGGCGCAGGTAGCGCAGCAGCAGGTCAATGATAAGTCCATGGGTCAGTTGGAGGCGATTATCTGTTCGATGACGGGGAAAGAGCGCCGCCACCCGGATGTCATCAACAATTCCCGCAAGCGGCGCATAGCTACAGGTTCCGGAACCCAGATACAGGACGTGAACCGCCTGCTCAAGCAGCATAAGCAAATGCAGAAAATGATGAAGAAGTTTAGTAAAAAGGGCGGAATGGCGAATATGATGCGCGGTCTTGGTGGTATGATGCCGCCGGGCGGTGGTGGTGGCGGGGCGCCGCCGTTTGGTCGTATGTAAAAAGCCTTACAAGGAAAACTGCGAAACTGTCTGTTTCCCTGTTTTCTTTGGCGCATTTTTAGCATATGATAGCGCCCCTTTCGAGTGTGGGTCTTCGCATCAACCACTGTGGTGGTTAGCGTGAAACGTACAAAGTTCGTATAACAGAACAGGATATTGGTTAAATGGTAACAATCCGTTTGGCTCGCGGCGGTTCCAAGAAGCGCCCGTTCTATCATCTGACAGTAACTGACAGCCGCAGATCACGCGACGGCGCTTTCATTGAGCGTGTTGGCTTTTTTAACCCGATCGCCCGCGGTCAGGAAGAGCGCCTTCGTGTTGATCGCGATCGTGTAAATTTCTGGGTTGGCCAGGGTGCACAAACCAGCGACCGCGTTGCGCAATTGCTCAAGGCTGCTGTGTAAGTTTTACAGACCACCGGGGTGTTTTATGACGCAGAATCCTCAGGAAACTGTGATCGGTCGGATTACCTCGGTATTTGGGGTCAAAGGGTGGCTTAAGGTTTTCTCCTTCACCGATCCCAAAGAAGGAATACTTGATTATACCGACTGGGTCCTCGATCTGGACGGTAAACGTATTCCGGCAAAGCTTGAGGAAGGTCGCCGACAAGGCCAGACAATCGTTGTCAGGCTCAAAGGCATCAGTGACCGTGAACTGGCTCGCACATATTGTGGGGCGGAAGTCAGGGTCCCGACGGCTGAGTTGCCGGTGCTTCCCGAAGGGGAGTTTTACTGGCGCCAGTTACAGGGGCTTGATGTATTCACAGCTGAAGGTGAATGTTTCGGTCGCGTGGATCATCTGATAGAGACCGGCTCCAACGATGTGTTGGTAGTGCATGCAACGGCGGCTTCCATTGATCAGCGCGAGCGCTTGATCCCCTATCGCCCCGATAACGTGGTTCGGGAAGTGGATCTGGCAGCAGGCAAAATGATCGTGGACTGGGACCCGGAGTTCTGACGAGTGTGGATTGGCGCAGTCAGTCTGTTTCCGGAGATGTTCGAGGCGGTAACAGATTACGGAATAACGAGTAGGGCAGTACGCGACGGTCTTTTGACCTTCAGCAGCTGGAATCCCCGCGAGTTCACCCACGATCGTCACCGCACTGTTGATGATCGGCCATACGGCGGTGGTCCGGGCATGCTGATGAAAATTCAGCCGCTCCGAGACGCGATTCACGCAGCAAGGAAAGCGTCGCCCGGGAAGGCCTGTGTCGTTTACCTCTCGCCCCAGGGTGAAACGCTGAGCCAGGCAGTTATTGAATCGCTTGTGTCAGAAGAGCGTTTGATATTAGTAGCCGGGCGTTATGAAGGTGTTGATGAACGCTTGATAGCAGCAGAGGTCGACCGGGAAATATCACTGGGGGACTTTGTCCTGTCCGGGGGCGAGTTAGCGGCTATGGCCGTTATCGATGCGGTTACGCGCCTCATTCCCGGAGCGCTGGGCCATGCGCAGTCGGCGGAGCAGGATTCGTTTGCTGACGGCCTGTTGGATTGTCAGCACTACACCCGGCCAGAAGTATACGAAGGTCAGGCGGTGCCAGATATTTTGTTGGGCGGTCACCATGGTCAAATCCGGCGGTGGCGCCTGAAGCAGTCGCTGAGACGAACCCGGGAGCGACGCCCCGATCTGCTGGAAAAGCGGGTGCTTACGGACGAAGAGCGTGAGCTGCTGGGTGAGATTTTAAACGAACCGTGTGCCTCTGAATCGTCAGGGCATTAAAAGATTGGGTATCAGGAGCATTACGATGAGCGGCAAGAACAACATCATCAGTCAAATTGAAACAGAACAGATGACCAAGGAAATTCCCGCGTTTGCGCCGGGAGATACCGTGGTTGTTCAGGTTCGTGTTACCGAAGGCACCCGTGAGCGTCTGCAGGCGTTTGAAGGCGTTGTCATTGGCAAGCGTAACCGCGGCATGAACTCGTCGTTCACCGTGCGTAAAATCTCTTACGGCGTGGGCGTTGAGCGTACTTTCCAGTCTTTTTCCACGTTGATCGACAGCATCACGTTGAAGCGGCGCGGCGAAGTGCGCCAAGCCAAGCTTTATTACTTGCGCGAACTGTCTGGCAAGGCAGCACGCATCAAGGAAAAGTTGGGCTGATCAGCCACGTGCTGAGCAAGCTTGTAGTGGGAAAGGCAGCCTCAGGGCTGCCTTTTTCGTTTTTAGCGGGCCAGGGGGCGAGGGCGTGAGGCAAGAGGATGACGTGGTAATCGACCGGTTTATTGATGCGGTCTGGCTTGAAGATGGCTTGGGTGCCAATACCCGGCAGGCTTATCGCAGCGATTTACAGCGTTTGGCAGTTTGGGCGAAAGGTCAGCCCGGGGAACCGCTGCTTGCAGAGATCCGCCGAGCGGATTTGCTCGCCTGGATGGCGAATGGGCTGGCCGAGGGCATCAAAACGTCGACAGCGGCCCGTCGCCTCTCGGGTGCTCGTCGGTTTTATCGGTTTTTGCTTCGTGAGCGATTGATTGCCGAGGACCCCACTTTGCGTATAGACAGTCCCCGGTTGCCCCGACGTTTGCCGGACTCGCTGACAGAGGAAGAGGTGGACGCGCTGTTGGCGGAGCCAGATCCCGGGTTGCCGATTGAGCAGCGGGACAAGGCCATGCTTGAGATTCTTTACGGTTGTGGTCTGCGAGTCTCTGAGCTCACAGGTTTGCGTGTCGATCAGGTGAATGTGCGCCAGGGCGTTATCCGTGTGACCGGCAAAGGCGATAAAGAGCGCCTGGTTCCATTGGGTGAGGAGGCTGTCGACTGGTTACTTCGGTACATGAAAGACGGTCGACCCGAACTTCTCAAGGGGCGAGCCTGCGATGCTCTGTTTCCCGGCAGCCGGGCGGCCGCAATGACGCGGCAAACGTTTTGGCATCGCATTCGGCATTACGCCGCGCGTACCGGCATACGCAAGCACCTTTCTCCGCATACGCTTCGACATGCGTTTGCAACCCATCTTCTTAATCATGGTGCGGATCTGCGAGTCGTTCAAATGTTGCTGGGGCACTCGGATCTTTCGACAACCCAGATATACACCCATGTCGCGCGCCAACGTCTGCAGTCATTGCACCAGGCGCATCATCCTCGTGGTTGAATCCGGGATTTTTAGGTAAGGTAAGGCGTTGAACTTTTGCGGTGAATAGCTGTCGCAAGGTTCTGATTTAATGGCTCGTTCCGTGGCTCGTGTGACTGTTTCCACAAGCCCATTAAGTACCCGACTGAAAAGGTGTGTTTGCCAGAATGAATGTAAAACGTTTTTTTATGGTGGCAGTGATGGCAACTGGTGTTTTGGGTTCGCCCTTTGGCGTTGCCGGCGATGTAGAAAATCGCATCAGCGAGCGTCTTTCCAGTTCCGTTCCCGGACTGAAGGTATTGTCTGTGCGGGAATCCGAGGCAAAGGGACTTTATGAAGTTCAGAGCAACAACGGAGATACCATTTACACCACGTCCGACGGCCAGTACTTGCTGACCGGCGACCTGCTGAGGGTCACCAGCAATGGAATTGCCAATGTGACCGAGGAGGCCAGGGCTGGTGAGCGGCGCAAGACCATGGAGAACTATGGCAAAGAGGGTGTGATCAGTTTCAAGGCCAGCAACGAGAAGGCGGTTGTGAATGTGTTCACAGATATAGACTGCCCGTACTGCCGCAAACTCCACGACGAAGTGTCGCAGCTCAACGATTACGGCATTACCGTAAATTATTATGCCTACCCGCGTTCAGGTCCGAATACGCCATCTTTTGCAAAATATGTTTCTGTTTGGTGTGCTGATGATCAGCAAGCCGCTATGACGTCGGCCAAGTCTGGTAAGACACCTGAAGCGGCAACCTGCGAAAACCCGGTTCTGCAGCAGTTTGAGCTGGGTCAACGCATAGGTGTAACCGGCACGCCGGCCATTGTGCTTGAGGATGGCAACGTTGTGCGGGGTTATGTACCGGCGAAAAATCTGGCCCAAGGGCTGGGGCTGCTCTGATTTAACATCAAGCCCGGGCCCGCCCCGGGTGTCCAATCTCTGGCGTCCAACATTATGTGACAAGCTTTTGGTGCAGGGCTTATTCAGCAGGCCCTGAACCGGTATACTATTTGGCTTTTCAGTGTTGCAACATCACAATGCCGCACTAATACATCCATCAGCACCCCTTCGGGATCAGAGGTGAGAGCTTGAAAGACGTCAATGTCGGAATCTGCGGACTGGGAACCGTTGGCGGCGGTACATTTAATGTATTGACCCGCAACGCCGCACTTATTGCGGGCCGGGCAGGCTGTAATATCCGGATTACACGGGTTGCCAGCCGGCGCAATCGTGACGATATAGACCTTGGCAACATCGCCTTCAGCACCGAGATATTCGACGTGGTGAACGATCCTGCGGTCGATGTGGTGGTCGAGCTGATCGGAGGTTACGAAACGGCGCGGGAACTGGTGCTTGCAGCCGTTCGTAACGGCAAGCATGTGGTTACCGCCAACAAGGCGCTAATCGCGGTTCACGGCAATGAGATATTCGCGGCGGCAGAAAAGGCCGGCGTTGTCGTCGCCTATGAAGCAGGCATTGCGGGTGGCATTCCGGTCATGAAGGCCATTCGCGAAGGCTTGGCCGCCAATCGTATAGACTGGATTGCTGGCATTATTAACGGCACCGGTAACTATATTCTTACCGAAATGCGCGCCGGCCGTGAGTTTACCGAGGTGCTGAAAGAAGCTCAGGATCTGGGTTACGCCGAAGCGGACCCTACCTTTGATGTGGAAGGCATAGACGCGGCTCACAAGCTGACCATTCTGGCGTCGGCCGGATTTGGCGTTCCGTTGCAGTTTGATAAGGCCTACACCGAAGGCATCGCCTCAATCACGCCCTACGACATCGCTCATGCTGAGCAACTTGGTTACCGTATCAAGCATTTGGGCATTGCCCGTCGTCGGGACGAAGGTATCGAACTCAGGGTGCATCCGACTTTGGTCCCCAAAAGCCACCTGATCGCCCAGGTTGATGGCGTTTTGAACGCCGTTCTTGTGGATGGCGATGCGGTTGGTCAGACCATGTATTACGGTCCGGGTGCGGGTGATGAAGCAACGGCTTCGGCGGTGATTGCCGATATTATTGATGTGGCCCGAATTGTTGCCAGCGAAAGCAAGCTGCGGGTACCTTATCTCGGGTTTGTTCCGGACGCGCTGGAAAATCTTGACGTTCTTTCCATGGAAGATATCCAGTCGGCTTATTACCTGCGTATAACCGCCCTTGATCGCCCGGGTGTTTTGGCCAAAATAGCCTCGATTCTGAGTGAGCACGGTATCAACATTGAATCGATCATGCAGAAAGAATCCGAAGTTAAGGATGGTCGGATTCCGGTGATTATTCTGACCCACACCGTACAAGAGCGGCAGATCAACCGCGCGATTGAGGAGCTGGAGTTTCTCTCTGATACGGATGGTCCGGTTGTTCGAATCCGCGCCGAAAACTTTAACTGAGAAAACATTAACCGAGATAACCTTAACTGACAGGTACGCACGTGAGATATATCAGTACGCGGGGCGAAGCACCTGCACTGGGATTTGAGGACGTTCTGCTCACAGGACTGGCCCCTGATGGTGGCCTTTACGTTCCTGAGTCGCTTCCACACTTTACCCTGGAGGAGATTCGCAGCTGGCGCGGGCTTCCTTACACCGAGTTGGCTTTCAACATCATGTATCCGTTTGTTGATGAGGCCATTCCCGAGGTTGATTTTCGGCAGATGCTGAATGAAACCTACGGCGTTTTTGATCACAAAGCGGTGGCACCGCTGGTTCAGCTTGATACCAACGAGTGGGTGATGGAGCTGTTCCGCGGGCCGACGTTGGCGTTCAAGGATTTTGCGCTTCAGTTATTAGGCCGTTTGCTGGACTACGTGCTTGGAAAGCGCAAAGAACATGCGGTGATCATGGGTGCCACCTCCGGAGATACAGGTTCAGCGGCTATTGAAGGCTGTCGCCGCTGCAAGCACGTGGATATCTTCATTCTGCACCCTCACGAGCGCGTATCGGAAGTGCAGCGCCGGCAGATGACCACGGTTCAGGGCGACAACATTCATAATATTGCCATTCGTGGCAATTTTGATGATTGTCAGCGCATGGTCAAAGAGAGTTTCGGCGACCAGTCGTTTCTGGGTGGCAAGGCCAGATTGGCTGCGGTTAACTCGATCAACTGGGCCAGGATCATGGCTCAGATTGTCTATTACTTCCATGCGTCGCTGGCCCTTGGTGGCCCGGATCGCAGCATGGCGTTCTCTGTGCCCACCGGTAATTTCGGGGATATCTTTGCCGGCTATCTGGCGAAGAAAATGGGCTTGCCTGTGTCGCAGCTGGTTATCGCGACCAACAGAAACGATATTCTTCATCGCTTTATGAGTGGCAACAAATACGCGCAGAGCCAGCTTGAGCACACACTTTCGCCGAGCATGGATATCATGGTGTCCAGCAACTTTGAGCGTTTGTTGTTTGATCTTCATGGTCGCGATGGACTGGCGGTTAAAAAACTGCTTGAAAACGCTACCAAAGGCTCCGTGAGCATCGAAGGCTATCGCTGGAAGCAGGCCCGTAAGCTTTTCGACAGTGCGGCGGTTGACGATAAAGCCACCTGCGACACCATTCGTGAAGTTTACCAACAGAATGAATACCTTCTGGATCCGCATACGGCCATCGGCGTGCGCGCTGCCCGCGTTTGTCGCAGGGATGCTCAGGTGCCAATGATTACTCTTGGAACAGCCCACCCGGCCAAGTTTCCGGATGCCATTGTGGAATCCGGCCTGACGGTAAAACCCGAGCTTCCGGCTCATATGGCAGATCTGTTCGAGCGCGAAGAACGTTATACCGTGCTTGATAACGACCGCGCAGGCGTACAAGCATTCATTGCAAAACACTGGAAGAATACCTGACCCGGTATGACACCCAAAACGATCCTGCGTCGCCCCCGACCGGACAACATTCCGGCCTGGGGGCAAGACTTGCCCCCCTTGCTTCGCCGCCTTTACGCTGCCCGTGGTGTTACCTCTGATGAGCAACTGAGCTACACCCTTCGCCATCTGGCCTCTCCCTTCGAATTGCGTGGAATTGACCGTGCGGTCGAACTGCTGGCGGACGCCATTGCCCGGAACCAGAAAGTGATTGTGCTCGGGGACTTCGACGCAGACGGAGCGACCAGCACCGCTGTCGCCATGCTGGGGCTTTCCATGCTGGGCTTGCGAAATATTGATTTCCGGGTACCCAGCCGGTTTGCAGACGGCTATGGGTTGACCCCCGGAATTATCGAGCGCCTGCAGCAAGAAAACGAACTGCCCGACCTCTTGGTGACCGTCGACAACGGGATTTCCGCCATTGAAGGCGTAAAGGCAGCGCGCGACCTGGGCGTTAGAGTGGTGGTTACAGACCATCACCTGGCCGGTGAGGTGTTGCCAGACGCGGACGCCATCGTGAACCCCAACCAGCCCGACTGTGCCTTCCTGAGCAAAAATGCCGCGGGTGTGGGCGTGATGTTTTACGTGCTCACGGCACTGCGCAAGAATCTTCGCGATGCGGGTCGGCTGCCTCAGCCAGAGCCCAACTTGGGCAGTCTGCTGGATTTGGTAGCGCTGGGCACCGTGGCCGATGTCGTGCCGCTGGATCACAATAATCGCATCTTCGTTGAGCAGGGTCTGCGCCGCATCCGAAAGGGTGAGGCCCGGCCCGGAATCCTGGCGCTGCTGGAAGTTGCGGGCCGTGAACACGCCAACATCAGCTCCACAGATCTCGGGTTTGTGGTTGGCCCCCGGCTCAACGCCGCCGGTCGGCTGGATGACATGAGTGTAGGCATAGCCTGCCTGCTGGCCGATAGCCCCGATGAAGCCCGGCGGCTCGCCCGTGAGCTGGACACCTTCAACCGGGAAAGGCGCACCATTGAAAAAGACATGAAAACCCAGGCGCAGGACCTACTTGCCTCTATGTCTCTGGATCTGGAAGGATTGCCGTGGGGGCTGGCGCTGTTTGACGAGGATTGGCATCAGGGTGTGATCGGTATTCTTGCGGCCCGCATTCGGGAGCAAACAAACAGGCCAACGATTGCGTTTGCACCTGACGAAAACGGAGTGGATGTAAAAGGTTCTGCCCGCTCAATTCCAGGGCTCCATATTCGCGATGTTCTGGCTGTTGTCGACGCCCGCCATCCCGGGGTCATGAAAAAATACGGCGGCCACGCCATGGCGGCGGGTATGACCCTGGGCCGAAGCGATTTCCATGCTTTTACTGAAGCCTTTGATCGGGCGGTGAGAGACACCCTGACGGCAGCTGACCTCGAGGCTGCAATCACCACCGATGGGCCGTTGAGTGCTGATGAGTTGTCGCTGGAAACGGCGGCTTTACTGAAGCGCGCTGGCCCTTGGGGGCAGCATTTCCCGGAGCCTTTGTTTGACGGTGAGTTTCGTGTGGTTAGTCAGCGCATTGTCGGCGAGAATCACTTGAAGCTGGTTTTGCAGCCGGTGAGTGGCGGTGGGATTATCGACGGTATCGCGTTTAATACCGGGCCGGAAGTTCCTGATTACACGCGCACGGGTGCTCGGGTAGTTTATAAGCCGGACGCGAATACGTTTCGCGGTAGGACCAATTTGCAGCTTTTGGTAGATTATTTAGAGCCGCTCTCTTAGGTGGCTTTATGGGCTCGTTTCTGAGAATAGGTCAGGAGGTGGATTCCACCTCCTGACCTATAAGGCCGCACCAAACCAGAGCGCAACGGCTGATTTGCAGCCAGAAATCCGGTAGAATCCTGCCACAGTTTTATTCATCGTTTTCCAACACGAGTAAAGTTTTCATGGAAATTAATCCCATTGTGACGAAGATTAAAGAGCTTCGTGAGCGGACTGAAGCGCTCAGGGGGTATCTTTGACTATGATCAGCGCAGTGAACGGCTGGTCGAAGTAGAGCGGGAAATGGAAATGCCCGCCGTATGGGACGATCCCGAGCGTGCTCAGGCGCTGGGCAAGGAGCGTTCTGATCTTGATCTGATTGTCAGCACCATCGACAACCTAACAGCCGGCTTGTCTGACGCAGAGAGTCTGCTTGAGTTGGCGGTTGAGGAGGACGACCCGGACACAGTCACCGAGATCGAATCCGATCTTGAAACGCTTGATGCGGAACTTGAAAAGCTCGAGTTTCGGCGCATGTTCTCCGGTGAGATGGACGCCAACAGCGCTTATCTGGATATCCAGGCAGGCTCTGGCGGCACTGAAGCCCAGGACTGGGGCAACATGCTTTTGCGCATGTATCTGCGCTGGGCCGAGCGCCGGGGTTTCAAGGCCGAGATTGTGGAGTTGCAAGAAGGAGATGTGGCCGGTATCAAGAGTGTCACTATTCACATTCAGGGTGAGTATGCGTTCGGTTGGTTGCGCACGGAAACCGGCGTTCATCGTCTGGTTCGCAAATCGCCGTTCGACTCAGGCAACCGTCGCCACACCTCGTTCTCTTCGGTGTTTGTATCGCCGGAAGTGGACGACAGTTTCGAAATTGAGATCAATCCTGCAGATTTGCGGGTGGACGTTTATCGCGCCTCCGGTGCCGGTGGCCAGCACGTTAACCGGACGGAATCTGCGGTGCGCCTGACTCACAACCCGACGGGCGTTGTGGTGGCTTGTCAGGCAGGTCGAAGCCAGCATCAGAACAAAGATCAGGCTATGAAGCAGCTCAAAGCCAAGCTTTATGAGCGTGAGATGCAGGCGCGTAATGCCGAAAAGCAAAAAGCCGAAGACGCAAAATCCGATATCGGTTGGGGCAGCCAGATCCGCTCCTACGTGCTGGATGACAGTCGCATCAAGGATTTGCGTACCAAGGTTGAGACCAGCAACACCCAAGCGGTGTTGGACGGTGATATTGATAAGTTCATTGAAGCCAGCCTGAAGATGGCGCTGTAATCAGCGCCACAGCCAAGCCGGACATCCCCTGATTTCTAGTGAGCCAACATGACTGAACACACCAAGAATGCACCGCAAGAGGACAACCGGCTGATTGCTGAGCGTCGCGCCAAACTGGCAGAGCTGCGCGAGAGCGGTAATCCCTTCCCCAACGATTTCCGTCGCGATGCCACTGCCGCCGAACTGCAGGCGAAATACGGTGACAAGACCAAGGAAGAGCTGGAGTCCATGGGCATAAAAGTTGCCATTGCCGGCCGCATGATGCTTGATCGCAAAGCATTCAAGGTGGTTCAGGACATGACCGGCCGCATTCAGATCTATGCGACCAAGGATGTGCAGAAAGATACCAAACACTGGGATTTGGGCGATATTGTTGGTGTGCGGGGCATGCTGACAAAATCCGGCAAGGGCGATCTTTATGTGACGATGGACGAGTACGTGTTGCTCACCAAGTCATTGCGTCCGCTGCCGGAGAAACACAAAGGCCTGACGGATACGGAATCGCGCTATCGCCACCGTTATGTGGACTTGATGGTCAACGAAGATAGCCGCCGGGTCTTCCTTGCGCGTTCGAAAATCATCACGGCCATGCGTCAGTTTTTTGCGGATCGCGATTATATGGAGGTGGAAACCCCCATGCTTCAGGTGATTCCGGGTGGCGCCACCGCGCGTCCGTTCATGACCCACCATAACGCGTTGGGTATTGATATGTACCTGCGTATCGCTCCGGAGCTGTATCTGAAACGTCTGGTAGTGGGCGGTTTTGAGCGGGTATTCGAGATCAATCGCAATTTCCGGAACGAGGGGCTTTCCACTCGCCATAACCCTGAATTCACCATGGTGGAGTTTTATCAGGCGTACGCTGATTACAATGATCTGATGGATCTCACCGAGGAAATGCTGCGCGCCATAGCACAGCAGGTGCTGGGGACCACCACGGTGGCAAATACCCGCATTCTCGCCAGTGGCACGGAAGAGTCGATTGAGTATGATTTCGGCAAGCCCTTTGAGCGCATGACGGTGGTGGACGCTATCCTGCGATTTTCTCCGGATATGACCGCTGAGCAGTTGGCAGACGAAACATTGGCGCGGAAGGTTGCGAAAGATCTGGGCATTCGCGTAAAGAACGGCTGGGGCTTGGGTAAGATACAGATAGAGATTTTTGAGGCGACGGCAGAGCATCGCCTGATGCAGCCTACGTTCATTACCGAGTACCCGAAAGAAGTGTCGCCCCTGGCCCGTTGCAAGGACAGCAATCCGTTTGTGACCGAACGCTTTGAGTTCTTTGTGGGCGGCCGTGAAATTGCCAACGGCTTTTCCGAGCTTAACGATGCGGAAGACCAGGCCGAGCGGTTCCAGGCTCAGGTTGCCGAGAAAGACGCCGGCGACGATGAGGCTATGTTCTACGACGAAGACTATGTGATGGCGCTTGAGTACGGTTTGCCGCCCACGGCAGGCGAAGGCATTGGCATTGACCGGTTGGCAATGCTGCTGACCAACTCGCCGTCTATCCGCGACGTTATTCTGTTTCCGGCCATGCGCCCGGAAACCAAGGGGTAATCGTGCATCCGGTTGACGTGCTTGCACACCAAATCAAGCCGGATCGGGGCTGGAAAGAGCACTTGGGCGAGGAGTTTAGCCAGCCGTACATGCAGGCGTTGGCCGAATTTCTCAGTTCTGAAGAAAGCGCCGGAAAGACGCTTTTTCCGGACAGCGCCCACTGCTTCAATGCCCTGAACAGCACGCCGCTGGATCAGGTGCGGGTTGTCATTCTGGGTCAGGATCCGTATCACGGTCCCGGCCAGGCCCACGGATTGTGCTTTTCCGTGCGACCAGACGTTCCGCCGCCACCGTCACTTGTGAATGTGTTCAAGGAGATTCAGAGCGATCTGGGTATTCCCGCGCCTGATCATGGCTGCTTGCAATCCTGGGCTGAGCAGGGTGTTTTGCTGCTCAACAGCGTACTTACCGTGGTTCAGGGCCAGGCGGCCGCACACCAGGGAAAAGGCTGGGAGACGTTTACCGATCGTGTGATTGAAACCGTGAATCGCGAACGCGAGGGCGTTGTGTTCCTGCTCTGGGGTAGTTATGCCCAGAAGAAGGGAAAGCATATTGATCGCAACCGGCACAGGGTGTTGGAAGGGCCACACCCGTCACCGCTCAGTGCGTATCGCGGTTTTTTTGGCTGTAAGCATTTCTCCCGAGCCAATGAATGGCTTCGGGAGCAGGGGCAGGAGCCTGTAAACTGGGGATTGCCTTCAAAGGCAGACTTGATTGCCCGCTACAAAAAATCCTGACCCTATTGAAGCAGAGCCATCGCGGCTTCCATCTGGGCGTTCAGATCTTCCTCTTCATTCATGTCCATATTCGGATCGATGCCGAGGCGATCAAACGCTGAGATGGCAGACCAGTCCATTTCCGCCCAACGATGTTCAGAACCCGCAACCAGCTGAAGATTGGCCACCATAACCAGGTCGGCGTAGTCGGCTGACGGTGCTTCTCTGTGGAAGTTCGCGTAGTCCACCGGTACATTTTGCAGGTCTTTCGGAAAATCCCACTTTTTAAGAATGGCTGCGCCGATTCTAGGGTGCAGTTCCTCGATGACCTCATCCAGCATGGTGCTGCTGATCTGCATGTCTTCGTCTTCTACATAGCGCAGGATGGGCAACACGCCTATCAGGTGTACCAGGCCGGCCAGTGTGGCCTGATCGGGCTTTAGCTTGGTGTAATGCTGGGCAAGTACGTGGCAGACACCCGCCACTTCAGTGCTGGTTTGCCAGGTTGCGCGCAGGCGCTTGTCGATCATCTCAGACGTTGCCTGAAACATCTGCTGCATGGCCAGGCCCATCGCCAGATTGCTGGTGTACGCCATGCCCAGCCGGCTTACCGCCATGTTCAGGTTCTCTATCGCGCGATTGCCCCGGAAAAGCGGGCTGTTACAGACGCGGATAATGCGGGCGGAAAGAGCGGTATCGTTGCTGATAACCTTAACCAGGTCGCCAATGGCGGAATCTTCAGATTCGGCGATCTCTCGCACCTGAAGCGCCGCTTCCGGCAGAGTGGGAAGAACCAGTTTATCGGTTTCAATCGCAGACGTCAGATCCGCTTTGATAGTTTCAGAAATATTCGACATGATTCGATAAGAGTCCGCTTGTCAGTTCAGGGGAGCGCTATTGAGCACGAGTAACACCCCGAAGGTCAGAATTGTGAGTTCTCTTTACAGCAAATCCTGTTATAGCAAATCTTGGCGGACTTGCCTGTCAACTTATGTATCGTTCAGTATGCCGTTTTCACGTTCGGTTACGCTATAAGGCAAAGGTTTAAGCTGTAAAAAAACGTTTGGCTGGCCTTCCAGAAACAGCGAGTCATCCGCAGCGCCGTGTCGAACCACCGCAAGCAGTTCGCAAGAGCCGTCATCAAAGCCAACGGCGTTGACCACGTTTCCCACGGAACGTTCGCCCGCGATGATGGGTGTTCCCGCTGCAGGTACTGAGTCAGCCTTTGATATGTGAAAACGAAACAGGCTTTTTTTGAGCTGCCCGAGGAAGTGCATCCGGGCGATAATTTCCTGGCCGGTATAGCAGCCTTTTTTGAAATGCACACCGCCCAGGTGCTGCCAGTTAAGCATCTGCGGCACATAAGAATCGCTTGTCGCGGCGCTCAGCGTGGCGACGCCAGCCGCAATTTCAGAGGCTTGCCAGTCAGCAAGGGACCTCTGCGGAACGCCGTCCAGTTCCACGACCTCTGCATGGGTTTGCCACCATTCAAAACGGCTCAGGCCCTCAGCTGTGCTCTGTGTGCGGACCAGAAAACCCGAATTCAGCGTGAGCGTGTCGCCGGGAGATGAGAGGTTGTCCAGGCCATCCCCCGCCAGACGTGACGCAGCCTCATTACCAAGCAGTCCAATGATTTGGCCGTCCGTTTGCGCCTCCATGGATGTACCGCGAAAGAGCATCATGTATTTGCGCAGATGAGCCGTATTTGACTCTGCCAGTTCGGCTGGCAGATCCATCAGAACGTCGTTGCCATCGCGCACCAGCCTTGGAAGGCAGTATGCACGGCCTTTGGGCGAGGCACCGGCGGCGCGGGGCGACCGGCCCGTTTTGACGTCGTCAAGATTCTGGCTCAGTTGGCCCTGAAGGAACTTGTCAGTGCCAGGGCCAGAGATACGAACCAGAACACGATTGCTCAGCGGGGTGTAACCGGAAGCCGGGCGTGTGGATTCGGCGGATGTGTAAGCAGTCGGAGTCGAAGCGGGCATTGCTGTATCAGTCATTAAAGAACTCCGGGCCGAGGGCTATTCAAATGATTGCTGAGCGCGGCCCAGTCGGAGCCACATTCTCAGGCGACGAAATTGATCTTCGGATACGTTGCCAGTCATTCTCTTGCCAGAGAGTAATACAACCGGGTAGGAGTAGAATCTGGAGGCAACAGGCTGCAATTTCAAGAGTACGATCCTTGAACTGATGCGGCTTGAAGGGCAGGTTTTCACCGCCAGCGTTTGCCCATTACCGAGGCGCGCATAAAGCGTGTTCTGATCCTGAAGCAACCCCAAAACTGCCGAAGGCCCTGCCAGCAGTCCATTAAGCCGGTACTGAATTATCGCGCCCATGAGTGTCAGCGGGACCAGCGTATACATCCAGGTTTTGCCAGAAACGCCTGCGATCAGTACGAAGGCGCTGGCAGCCAGCCACGGTGCGCAGGCCAGAAAACCAACCGCAACACTGGGTGACAGCGCGAGGTCAATCCGGTTGGACACGGGAAAGGATGATGTCAACAATACGCTGAAGATCGGGATCATCGGGGCGGCTGCGCTGCATGAACCATTCGAACATGTCGGCATCTTCGCAGCTCAGAAGCTTGTTGTAGTGTTCCTGATCTTTCGTGTCCAAATCCCGATAGGCCTCTTCCAGAAACGGAATCAGCAGAACATCCAGTTCCAGCATGCCGCGGCGACTATGCCACCAAAGACGGTTGAAATCCGAGTTGTCCGCAGGGGGTTGGGTGTCGTGCATAGTGGTTCTCTTGGTTGCTCTTTTAACCCCCCTCTCTTATGGGGACGGGGTTCTGTAGGTTGTGGGTACCAGAACAGTATCACGGGCTTCGTGTAACAGTCCCGGGTAATCCAGGGTGTAATGCAAACCGCGGCTTTCCTTGCGTTGTAATGCTGCACAGATAATCAGATCTGACACGGTAACCAGGTTTCTGAGTTCCAATAGGTCGTTGGTTACCCGGTAGTTGCTGTAGAACTCACCTATTTCCCGGGACAAAAGGTCGACCCTGTGTTTTGCGCGCTGAAGCCGCTTCGTGGTGCGCACGATGCCCACGTAATCCCACATGAAGTGGCGCAACTCGTCCCAGTTGTGAGAGATGACAACATCTTCATCAGAGTCTCGTACCTGGCTTTCATCCCATGCCGGCGCATCAGGCGGAGGCGGAATGTCGGCTTCCCGGCGCGCAATGTCAGCCGCAGCAGCCCGACCGTACACCAAACATTCCAGTAACGAATTGCTGGCCATACGGTTAGCGCCATGAAGCCCGGTAAATCCGGCTTCACCAACAACGTAAAGCTGATTGATGTCAGTTCGGGCCCGCTCATCGCTGACAATGCCACCGCAGGTGTAATGCGCGGCTGGCACCACGGGGATGGGCTCGCGGGTAATGTCGATGCCGAATTCCAGGCACTTTTCATAAATGGTCGGAAAATGATGCCGGATGAATTCCGCCGACTGGTGACTTATGTCCAGATAAAGATGATCTGCGCCTAGCCGCTTCATCTCATGATCGATGGCTCTGGCGACAATGTCCCGTGGCGCCAACTCTCCGCGCTTGTCAAAACGGTCCATAAAACGGGTGCCGTCGGGCAGTTTCAGCAATCCGCCTTCGCCTCGAACGGCTTCGGTAATCAGGAACGATTTGGCGTGAGGATGGTACAGACACGTCGGGTGGAACTGGTTGAATTCCATATTGGCAACACGGCAACCGGCACGCCAGGCCATGGCAATGCCATCCCCGGAGGCCCCGTCCGGATTGGTGGTATAACGGTATGCCTTGGATGCGCCACCGGTTGCAATCACTGTGAAGCGTGCGCGGAACAATTCCACATGATTGTCTTCGAGGTTCAATATGTAGGCACCAATGCAGCGGTTGCCCGGCAACGACAGTTTGCGGTTGGTGATCAGATCAACCGCGACACGCCCAGACCTGAGCTCAATATTTGGTCGCGCCTGGGCTTGAGAGGTCAGTGTGGTAGAAACAGCGTGCCCGGTGGCGTCCGCCGCGTGAATGATGCGTCGGTGGCTGTGCCCGCCCTCGCGGGTGAGATGAAGCTGGGCGTCCGTGTCGCGGGTGAAATCAACGCCCGTGTCGATGAGCCAGTTAACGCTCTCTTTGCTGTTGTCTACCGTAAACCGCACGGCATCTTCATGGCACAGGCCGCCTCCCGCAGAGAGAGTGTCCTGCACGTGGTTTTCGGGGGAGTCCTGGTCGTCGAGCACAGCGGCAATGCCGCCCTGAGCCCAGAGAGTGGCTCCGCTGCTGATTTCAGCTTTGCTGACAACGCATACCTTCAAGTGTTGAGGAAGGTTAAGCGCAACGGTCAGGCCGGCAGCGCCGCTGCCAATAATGAGCACATCGTATTCATAGGACTGTAGCATCGGGTCGTTATCGCGGGCCATAATGTAGATCTGTATTGAACTAAACTTTGCGCTTGCTGTCTATTTGGCCTTACGGATGACCCGCCTTGCAGGGCGAGTTATTGTGTTCACAAACGGGCGTCAGGCAATGAGTATGAATCATCAGAAACTCGTAGCGGCCGGTAAACTGGCCATGAAACCAGACCGTACTGGCAAGGCGTCCATGGCACCCGATAACGATCATAAACAGGCTGAACAACCAGATAGCCAGACCGACCTGCAGCTTGTTCGCAAGGTCCGGAATGGCGATCGCGCAGCGTTTGATCTTCTGGTCGTCAAGTATCAGTCGAGAGTCGCTTCGATTATCAGCCGATACGTTTACGACAACCAGGAGGTCATGGATCTTACCCAGGAAGCCTTCATCAAGGCATACCGGGCCATTGACCGCTTTCGTGGTGACAGTGCTTTTTATACCTGGCTATATCGTATTGCGGTGAACACGGCGAAGAATCATCTGGAAGCCCGTAATCGCAGGCCTCAAGGCAGTGCCGATTCGGCCGATGCCGAGAATTTTGATGACGGTAGGCGTCTGCGCGATACCGCCTCGCCTGAACGTCTCCTCCAACGTGACCAGTTGAAGAAAGAACTTGACCATGCAATAGCGGCTCTGCCAGAGGAACTGCGCTCGGCTTTTTTGCTGCGAGAGTACGACGGGCTCAGCTATGAGGACATTGCAAAGATTCTGGAATGCCCGATTGGAACGGTACGTTCGCGTATTTTCCGGGCACGGGATGCCGTTGACCGGCACCTTGGGCCTCTGCTCAATCATTCTGTTACGTAATTGAGGGTGCATCCTATGGATGATCGTCTCAGAGAAACGCTGTCCGCCATGTTGGACGATGAAGCCGACGAGTTGTCGGTTCGGCGTCTTTTATCCCATGAAGATCAAAGTGACGTGCATGCCCAATGGCAGCGATGGCAAGGCATTCATGATTTGATGCATCGCAGTCATTCACCCGTGGAAGGGTTGGACGTCAGTACGGCCGTACGTGAGATGCTTGATGGCCGCATCCGTTCACAGGCGGTGCCTGAACTGGTCACTCGTGAGGCATCCCGACGCTGGCAGTGGCCGGCGCTGGCAATGGTCGCGGCAGCGTTGATGGTGGGTTTTGGCGCTGGCGCCGGATGGGATTCCGGACAACCTTTTCCCGATGCATTGGCGTTCGTAACGGCAACAGAAACGCCGGATGCTGAGCCTGCCAACGCCGTCTCCACCTCGGAGGACCCGCCGGTTCAGGAAGTGGCCCTGCAAGGGCTGAATGAGAAACAGTGGGAACACGTAAGCCGTTATTTGCTGGAGCATGCTCAGCACAACAGTGTGGGCGCAGGGCAGGGCTCGGTAGGCTATGCCCGCCTTGCCAGTGCAAGCGGCGGTTACTGATATCAAGTACAGAAGGTGTTCATGAGCAAAGACCGTTATGTTGGCCTCAGTCTGACGAACCTGTCGTTGCGAGGGTTCCTTATGGTCTTGCTGTTGATGGCTGTGCCGGTATACGCGCAGACGGGAGACGCTGGTGGATACGCCAGAGACAAATCGGCGGCCTATTGGCTTGAAAAGATGGGCCCGGCGCTTAATATGACTTCCTATCGCGGTGTGTATGTTTACGCCAGAGGCGCCAGCGTGCACTCCATGCAGGTGGCCCATCGTTATCACGACGGAATTGTAGAGGAACGTCTGGTTCTGCAGGACGGAGGCAGTGGGGAAATTGTTCGCCGGGGTATGAGCGTGGTCTGCGTGTTGCCTGATCGGGGCAAGGTAAAACTTGATCAGATCATTCCGTCAGGGCCGTTTGCAGAGGCATTTGCCAGCCAGCTTGTTCCCGTAAACCGATGGTACAAGGCCGAACTGACGGGAGAAGACCGTATTGCCGGCTATGATGTCGTTACCGTTGCTCTGACAGCCAAAGACCAACATCGCTACACCCATCTCTTGTGGCTGGAAAAATCCACCGGTCTTTTGATCAAAAGCCACGTTCGCAGCGCCGGTGGGGAAGTACTGGAACATTTTCAGTTTACCACTCTTGAGATAACAGACGATATTCCTGACAGCGAGTTTGAGATCCGCACCGAGGGACGTGAGCTCTCTCGTACCCTGAGCGATTCTGGCTCGCATTCGGATTCGCAGAGTGAATTTTCAAACATCGCGCACAGGCAGAATTGGCATCTTAGCTGGCGCCCTGAAGGTTTCGAGCCGGCGGCAACGCCCACCTCTGGCAGGGGGCAGGCCATTGCGTTTTCTGACGGGCTGGCGGCGTTTTCTGTGTTCGTAGAGCCTGCCGGCAAAATGAGTATGCCCACGGGCGCCTCTCGCATCGGCGCAACAACGATTTATATGCGCCAGCTGCATAAAGGAAACCACGCATTCCTGGTGACGGTTATTGGCGAAATACCGCCCGTAACCGCGCGCAAGGTTGCCGAGTCGGTACGTGTTGATGAAGCCCTCGCGACGGATGCGGGCAAATCATGATTGCCGAAACCGGAAACGTTGTGGCGGTTGACGATGGGCATGCCTGGATACAGACGATTCGTACCAAGGCCTGCCAGAGTTGTGCAGCGCGCAATGGCTGTGGGCAGAAACTGTTGGCTTCAGCCACCGGTGGCCGCGCCAATCAGGT
>NZ_DRGY01000118.1 GCF_011049865.1 Marinobacter antarcticus
AAGATCTCACGACGCGTCTTGCGCTTCTTGGTCTGGTACTCGGCTTCGGAGAAGGTGATCTGATCCATGATGGCAACGAATCCTATGCGGTTGACGATGGCCGTATTATCGCTGATTTTGAGACTTATTCAGAGTCTCCCTAGGCGTTGTCGTGCTTGAGTTCGGTCCGGTGGAAATGTTCGCAATTGCGGTGCTGGGTATCACTATTATCGGCTCGCTTGCCCAGGGTTCGATGATCAGTGGGCTACTGTCTGGCGCTTTGGGTTTACTGGTGAGCACCGTGGGAATGGATTTTCTCACTGGGACGCCACGTATGACCTTTGGCCAGATCAACCTGTTTTCCGGGATTGAGTTCGTGGTGGCGTTGATTGGACTGTTCTCCATTCCACAAGCGCTGAGGTTGATCGAGAAATCCAATGGAGTCGCGAAGATCGCCAGCAAAATAACCGATCGCTTGATCCCCAGCTTTCGTGAACTCAAGCAATTGATGCCCAATATTCTACGGTCAGGATGTATCGGCATCATTGTGGGTGTTATTCCCGGAACTGGCGGCGATACAGCCAGCTGGTTTGCCTACAACGAAGCCAAACGGTTTGCCAAAGACAAGAGCCGTTTTGGCAAGGGTGACATTGCTGGGGTTGCGGCGCCAGAGTCTGCCAATAACGCGGTGGTTGGCGGCGCGCTGATTCCTACTATTGCGCTGGGCATTCCCGGCAGTTCTTCTACGGCTATTCTGCTCGGGGCCTTGATGGTGCAGGGCATTCTGCCGGGCCCCAATCTGCTGACCGATTACGGTGATGTGACCTATACACTGATCTGGGCGGTCATCTTCGCCAACGTCGGCTTGCTGCTGGTTGGACTGATGTTCACCAAGGCATGCGTCAGTGTGACCAAAGTACCTGATGCATTCGTCGCTTGTACCATCATTACCTTGTGCATTATTGGCTCCTTTGCCATCAACAACAGCATCTTTGATGTTGGTCTGATGCTGGGTTTTGGACTCTTCGGTTACTGGCTTAGTAAAGCTGGCGTTTCGCCAGCACCCATGGTGATTGGCTTGATCCTGGGGCCGGTGATGGAGAACAGTTTTCATCAGTCGATGTTGATCGGCAATCACAGCTTTGCGGTCTTCCTGGATAGTCCAATTGCCATCGTGCTCTTGTGCATCGCCACCTTGTCTGTTTTTCAGGCTACCCCCTTGTTCGGTTGGATCAAAACGTTACGTCGTCAGCGATCTGCAAAAACTGAGCACCAAAAACAACTTTAAGGAGAATCGTAATGGCACGTATTACCGAGATTCGGGCGAGAACTGTGAATGTCCCACTTATTAATCCAACCAGCTTCTCGAATCGCCAAGTGCTCAAACGTGAATATGCGTTGGTCGAAGTGACGGGTGACGACGGAGTGAAAGGCATTGGTTTTTGCTACGGCGGAAACAACGCAGGTGCGTTAGTCACTCAAGCCGTGAGGGATCTGTTGCGCCCGATTCTGATCGGAGAGGATACCCACAGGGTTGAAGGGCTCTGGCAGGAGATGTATCAGGAGTCGCTTCTGCACGGACGTACTGGTTCTGTCATGCGGGCAATCAGCATCATCGACGTGGCGCTATGGGACCGCAATGCGCGGGCTGCCAATCTGCCGCTCTATAAATTTCTCGGCGCTACCGAAACCGACAGTGTGCCGGCCTACGCCAGCGGCGGTTACTACCTTGAAGGAAAAACGCCGGGAAAACTGGCGGAGGAAATGAAAGGCTATGTGGCGAAGGGCTTCAAGGCCGTCAAAATGAAGGTCGGCCGTGAAGACCTGGCCGGAGAAGAAGCGCGTCTGGCAGCGGTTCGTGAGGCCGTGGGCTCGGATGTTTTGGTTATGCTGGATGCCAACAACGCATGGACTGACCTGCCATCGGCGCTCCGATTTATGCGTATGGCTGAACCGTATTCACCGTACTGGATCGAGGAGCCGTTCAGCCCGGATGACATCGACAATCATCGTCGACTCGCCGCGCGCACGCCGGTACCGGTGGCAACGGGTGAAATAGAGGCTGGGCGCTGGCGCTTCAAGGAACTGCTCGATAAAGAGGCCGCCATGATTTTACAGACGGATGCGGCCGTGTGTGGCGGCATTACCGAGTTCCGACGCATTGCTGCCACCGCAGCCAGCTACGGTGTTGAGATCTTTCCTCACTGGTTTCACGACCTGCATATTCATCTGGTGGCCTCTACGCCAAACGCCTCGATGGTGGAGTTTTTCGCCGATGGTGAGGTACTGAACTTCCGCAAACTCATCGATACCCAGCTCGAATTTGATAATGGGCGCCTCAATTTGCCCCAGACGCCGGGCCTGGGATTCGGGTTCGATGAAGATGCGCTGGCACGCTATGCAACTGATTCCTGGAGCTGATAGGTCGATAGCTTTGGACTCTTTATCTATTTTCGCAGGAGTTAAGCATGTCCAAGTCACCAAGAAATGTATGGTCACCCGTGATTACCCCTTTCGGTAGTGATCTCAGTCCGGATGTAGGTCGCCTGGTAAATCATTGCCGCTGGTTACTATCTCAAGGCGTTGGTCTGGCGGTGTTTGGTACCAATTCGGAAGCCAATTCGCTGACCGTAGACGAGAAGGTGGGCCTGCTGGAGGCTCTCGTGGCTGCCGGCATCCCGGCAGATCGGCTCATGCCGGGCACTGGAAGCTGCACGATAGATGATACGGTGACCTTGTCCCGTCGTGCTGTTGAGCTAGGCTGTGCTGGTGTGCTGATGCTTCCGCCCTTCTACTATAAAGGCGTCTCGGACGAAGGGTTGTTTCGCTACTATGGCGAGGTGATTGAACGCATCGGTGATGCTCGGTTGCGCGTTTATCTCTATCACATCCCGCCTGTTGCTCAGGTTTCGATTAGCCTGCAGTTGGTTGATCGCCTCATCACGGCCTATCCGTCCACCGTTGCCGGCATCAAAGACAGCTCCGGTGACTGGTCAAATACCCAGGCCTTGATAGATAAGTTTTCTGGACAAGGCTTTCAGGTCTACGCCGGTAGTGAACGTTTTTTACTCGCGACACTAAGGTCAGGCGGCGCTGGCTGCATCAGTGCTACGGCCAACGTCAATCCAAGGGCAGTAGCCAAATTGGGGGAGACCTGGCAGGAACCTGATGCGGATGAACAGCAAGCCGGTTTGAACCGCGTCCGCGATATATTCGAGCAGTTTCCGATGATTCCTGCTCTTAAGGCAACCACCGGGCGCTATAGTGGCGAAACAGACTGGCGTCGCACCCGGCCGCCTCTGGTCGAGCTCAGCGACGACACGAGTAGAGAGCTTTTCGCTCTACTGGATGCAGAACACTTTAAGATGCCGGAGCTGAAGTCCAGAGAGGGTGTAGCAGATGAATAAACGCGTTGTTGCCGTGCGTCGTCTGGACGAAAATCATCTGGCGCAATTACGTCAGCTGTTCCATGTCGATTGTTTCGATAGTCTGGGGCCCGATAATGAGCAGGCGTATATCCAGGCGATGCGCCGGGCTCACGGGCTTATAGGCGGAAAACTCACCATAAACAGGCAACTTCTGGACGAGTCTCCCCATCTTAAGGTGATCTCAACGATTTCGGTAGGCTATGACAATCTTCCTCTGGATGAACTCACCCAACGGGGAATACTGCTCTGTAATACTCCGGATGTTCTAACGGAAACAACGGCTGACACTGGTTTTGCGCTGATCATGGCGACCGCTCGTCGTGTGGTGGAGTTGGCCGAGCTCGTCAAGCAGGGTAACTGGCTGGGGCATATCGACAAACCGCTGTTTGGTCTTGATGTACACGGTAAAGTGTTGGGCATTATTGGTATGGGGCGTATAGGTGCAGCCGTTGCCCGGCGTGGTGCGCTCGGTTTTGGTATGCGCGTTCGTTATTCCAACTCGTCCCCCAAGCCAGCGCTCGAGACAGAGCTCGGCGCCCAGCGCTGCGACATGGATGAACTCTTGGCCCAGTCAGATTTCGTCTGCATCAGTGTGCCGTTGACGACCGAAACCCATCAGCTGATTGGCGCCGAAGCGTTCAGGAAAATGAAATCGTCGGCGATCTTGATCAATATTTCCAGAGGTAAGGTTGTTGACGAAGCTGCGCTCATTGACGCGTTAAACGAAGGTCAAATTGGCGGGGCTGGTCTTGATGTGTTCGAGGAAGAGCCAGTTTCCAGGGACTCTCCTCTACTACAGATGACGAATGTTGTCGCTTTGCCCCATATTGGCTCAGCTACCCACGAAACCCGTGCGGCGATGGCTCAACTCGCAGTGGACAACCTGATTCTGGCGTTGCAAGGCGAATGGCCGAAGAGTGCGGTCAATGAGCAGGTTCTGGCCGCTAAACATTGAACCAGCCAGATCCCAGAAACAGAATAAGGATTAATGGATGAGTTATCAGCGTAGGCGGTTGGCCTCGATTCTAAATTTACAGGATTTCGAAAACGCTGCAAAGGCGCATCTTCCACGCCCTATCTTCGGTTATGTCTCCAACGCCGCAGAAGATTGCAAGTCGCTGCACGCCAACCGGCACGCATTCGATGATTATTGCTTCTTGCCCAGAGCGCTGGTTGATGTCTCAAAAGTTTCATTGCAAACAGAGCTTTTTGGCAAGCATTACTCTGCGCCCTTTGGCATTGCCCCGATGGGGATCAGTGCATTGTCGGCCTATCGTGGGGACAAGGTGATGGCTGAGGGAGCGGCTAAAGCCAACATCCCAATGATTATGAGTGGGACCTCGCTGATTCCCATGGAAGATGTCAGTGGACCGAATGGCACGGATTGGTTTCAGGCCTATTTACCCGGTGACGATGCGGGTATCGAAGCGCTGCTTGCACGCGTTAAGACGTCGGGATTCAAGAACCTGGTCATCACGGTCGATTACCCGGTTCCGCCCAATACTGAAAACCATGTCCGTAGCGGTTTCTCATCGCCGTTAAGACCAAGTCTGCGTTTGCTTCTGGATGGTTTGCTGCGACCACGGTGGCTATTTGGCACCTTCATCAGAACACTGATAAATTTCGGTATACCGCATTTCGAGAACAACTACGCAACACGCGGCATCCCGGTAATTTCAAAAAACGTCAACCGGGACTTTTCTGGGAGAAGCCACTTGAACTGGGAGTCACTGGCTCTCGTTCGCAGGCTTTGGCTCGGGAAACTGATAGTCAAGGGCATACTGCACCCTCAGGATGCCATCAAGGCGGAGGCTGCAGGTGCTGATGCCATTATAGTCTCCAATCATGGTGGACGTCAGCTCGACGGGGCCATCGCACCGATGAATGTTTTGAGTGCCATTGTAAACACTGTCAGCGTGCCGGTCATGATCGACAGTGGGTTTCGGCGTGGCAGCGATGTGCTCAAGGCACTGGGGCTAGGGGCCAGTTTCGTGTTTGTTGGGCGCCCATTCAATTACGCGGCGGCTTATGCGGGCGAGGCGGGTCTCAGCCACGCTGTGAAACTGCTCTCAGCAGAAATCAAACGGAATATGGCTCTGCTTGGGATAAATCGGGTAGAGGACATGAACGCTGAGCGAATGTGCCTGCCTGACGGACGACCCCTCGTTGCGGTTGAGCGCGAGGGAACTCAATAACCGCCGTCTGAATAGAGGGTGACGGCAAGCCTATCAGTAATGCTTACTTTACAAACAAGTTACAACAAAAAGGGAAGCGTCATGAAAACACTAAAAGAGACTGTTACACCAACCCGTGTTGTCTGCCGGAGTCTGGTAGCAACCGTCCTTGCTCTCTGCAGCTTTGCAACGCAAGCGCAAGTCGCGGCAAACGAAGAGAATCCGCTTGAGGGCACGATTGATTTCCACGTGCACACGGCTCCGGACGTGTCTTCGCGCAGCGTCAATGATGTGGAGCTGGCACAGTTGGCTGCCCGCAGTGGAATGCGGGCCGTCGTGCTGAAAAATCACGCGACGATGACTGCAGATCGTGCTGGCGTGGTGCAGCAATTGGTACCTGGTATCAAGGTTTTCGGAGGCATCGCTCTGAACAGACCCGTGGGTGGTCTGAACGTTGACGCTGTGAACGCAATGGCCAGTATGTCCGGCAGTCGGGGTAAAGTGGTATGGCTGCCCACCCGCGATGCTGCATACAACCGCGCCACATTCGATAACAAGGATGACGGCATCAGCGTAGCGTCCGGCGGAAAAGTCAGCGCCGAGATGGAGGCGGTTCTTCAAGCTATCAAAGAACATGATCTGATTTTAGCGACAGGCCATGTATCTCCCGAAGAGGTACTGGCGGTAGTTCGAAGAGCCAGGGAGATGGGTATTTCCAAAATCGTGATCACTCACGCAATGTCGGAAGTCCCCGGGCTGAACATAGAGCAACTCAAAGAAGTGGCCGGGATGGGTGCGTTGTTAGAACTGGTTTATCTCGATCATCTGCGCACGCCAACAGCGCATCTGAATTGGCTCCGTGACTGGGAGCCACTTTCGATCGGACAGATGGCCGCGGCCGTCAAAGAGGTCGGATCTGAACACTTCATCCTCGCGAGTGATCTTGGGCAGACCGGTAATCCAATCCCACCGGATGGAATGCTGCAAATGATCGAGGGCATGCGGGCGGCCGGTGTCAGCAAAGCGGATATCGACATCATGGCGCGGACGAATCCTGCACAACTACTCGGACTGGACTAACTGGCGGCACAGAGGCCCTGCAAGCTACACCTGGGCAAAATTCCTGGCTTGTAGCTTGCGTTAGCTCTCCCCTGAGGGTGCTATGATCGGGCGAGTGTCGTGCCGATCGCTTAGGCTTCCGGCAGAACTAGGTCTGGGTTTACCATGCATGTGACGGAAATCGAACGGCCTGAATGAATATCTCAAAGCCCTCGCGCTATTTTGCCCTGGCTGGCTTTCTGCCGACCGGGGTAGTCTTTTTATTGATCGCATTCGAATACACCGGCCATTCCGCATTCGCGTTGGCGGCTTCGGTGCTGGCCCTGATTGCAGTCGCTATTTTCAGTTTTGGCGTTGGCGCCTCTCGGGTTGTCTTCGTGCTGATTGCGATCGCATTGGTACTTTGGGCCGCGCTGACGAATACGGGGTGGGTGGCGGCTACAGCGGTAGCGGCGCAGCGCGGCGCAATGGTGATGGCGTTGTTCACTGCCCTGGCGGCAATTCGTAACGCCGCCATTAGCGCGCCGGCAATCGTCGAGTGCGGGCGTTTTCTTGCACGACAGCGTTCAGGGTTGCGCTACACCGCGCTGACCATCGGCGGGCATCTGTTCGCGCTGATCCTGCTTTATGGTTCAATATCCTTGCTGGGGACCTTGGCAACCGAAAGTGCTGCTCGCGAGCCGGACCCCCACATCCGCACGCAACGCACCCGCCGAATGATGATTGCGATCCAGCGAGGCTTTGCGTCCACCCTGTGCTGGTCGCCCCTGGGGTTTTCGATGATCATCAGTATATCCGTCGTGCCGGGTGCAAGCTGGAGTGCCACAGCCCTGCCGGGGGTGGTCAGCGCGCTGATGATGCTGGTGATCGGATGGGGTCTGGACGCACTTTACAAGACGCAAGGGACATTGAAGACGCGTCCGTTGGAAACAGAGCGATGGTTGGCTCAGTTGCGTCCATTGCTGGTGCTGCTGGGTCTTGTGCTGGTCGGCGTCGCGCTGTTGCATGCCCTTACGGGAGTCGAGGTGATCGGTGCGGTCATGTCGCTGATTCCGGTCATTGCCATTCTGTGGATCGCAATGCAGCGCCCCCCGGTTGGTTTTACGCGCAGCGCTAACATCCAAAAGCGCGCCCTACTGTTCGTCACGCGCGAATTGCCCGGTTATCGCGGCGAGATCGTCTTACTGTTCATGGCGGGTTTTATTGGCAGTTTGGGAGCATTTTTGTTGGTGCCATTGATGCAGGCACAAGGGCTTGACCTGACAACGATCCCGCCCTGGATCATTGTTGCAGCGATGGTTTGGGTGATCCCTATTACAGGGCAACTGGGCATGAATCCAATCCTCGCCGTTTCGCTGCTGGTGCCCATTTTGCCTTCGCCAGAGGTTATGGGCATTCCACCTACGGCGCTGGTCGTGGCGATTACATCCGGATGGGCGCTGAGCGGAGTAACATCACCATACACAGCGTCCGTCATGCTGGCTGCCTCCTTGGGCGGAGTGTCACCGCTAAGGGCTGGTTTGGGCTGGAACGGAATGTATATCCTCGCGGCCGGCGCTGCGCTAACCCTTTGGGCGCTATCGCTTTCCCATATCCTTTGACCGTCCTTATCGATACTGAATCTCTTTTGAACCAGTCCAGTTACCACTGCTCCGGGCACTTGGCCCACAGGCAAGAGCCCGGAGCCGTAAAATAGGGCATCTTCACGATTTGCGCATGTCGGTGGGCTCGGTGTGCAACCAGATCCGGAGCTCTCCACGAGGCCGTCACCTTGCTCAAGGTTTTACTCGGTGGCTTGAGAAATCGCTGCAAAGTCGTTACGAGTTCGCCCCGGGGCTCCGGCCAGCGCCCGGTAGAGATTTACCATTGCTAATACCGATGCGGTGCGCCCTTGCTCCAGAGTGTTCTCGCTATCCAGTCGTTCCCGTTCCGCATCCAATACTTCGAAGTAACCGATGTAACCCTGCTCATACCTCATGCGCGCCAGTTTGGCGGCATCCCGTGCGGCATCAGCGCTGGCGGCCAGTCGTTCGGCCCGCTGCCGGGAGCGGTGGTACCGTACAAGGCGGTTTTCGGTTTCTTCCAGTGCGTCGAGAATGACCTGCCGATAGTTGGCTAGTGCAGCCTGGGCATCGGCGCCTGCCGCATCGATCCGGGAACGGACCCGGCCGAAGTTCAGGAACGACCAGTCGATTCCCAGCCCCGCTGAACGAGTTTCCGCGGAGCCGGTGAACAGGCCACCGCCATTGATGGCGACGGATCCGATCAGGGCGTTCAGGCTGAAGTGTGGGTAAAGGTCGGCTGTCGCCACGCCGATACTGGCCGTGGCTGCCGCTAGCTGCCGTTCGGCAACGCGGATATCCGGGCGCCGCCGCAGCACCTCCCCCGGGGTGCCTGGCGGAATCACCGGCAGGGCCGAGGGCAGTGGCTCTGGCGCGGCTAGCTGTGAGATTAATTCACCGGGTGCGCGACCGGTAAGCACGGCAACCCGGTGCATGCGTACCCGCACCTCCGCCTCAAACTGGGGTAGGGCGGCGCGAGTGCGCTCCAGTTGTGCTTCCGCGCGGCGGGCATCGAAGCGAGTGCTGCGGCCGGCGGCCAGCCGCGAGCGAACGATGTCCAGAGAATCCCGTTGGATGCGAACGTTATCCCGGGCCACGGCCAACTGCTGCTGGAGGCCTCGAAGCTCGAAGTAACTGGCGGCGACTTCACCGGCCAGAGAGACCCGCAAAGCGTTGACCTCCGACGCCGCGGCGTCGAGTCGGGCCGCCTGGGCCTCGCTGGCTCGGTGGAGCTGACCGAACAGATCAAGCTCCCAGCTGGCGTTGGCGCTGACCTCATACCGTTCAACGTTGGCATTGCCAGACCCGGATGGTGTGCGTTGGGCGGCCGGCAAATGTTGCGATGTGGCCGATGCACTAACGCCGATCGTTGGTCGTTGCTCGCTCTTGCGCCCGCCCAGCAGGGCGTTTGCGCGCTGGTAGCGAGCCAGGGCCACTTGCAAATCCTGGTTGTCGTTCAGGACGTCCTGGATTAGGTCGGCGAGCATAGGGTCGTCAAAACCACCCCAGAACCGGGCTTCATCGGTCGCTGAGAACGCCGCTACTCCGGATGACTCGCTGAACCGTTCAGGTGTCTGCAGGTCAGGCGCCTGGTAGTCTGGCCCCACCGCACAGCCTGACAGCAGTAGGATAAACATCAGCCGTAAGTGTTTATGCATGATCTTCTCCCGAATGATCGTCAAGTGCCGCATAGGTTTCAGGTTCCGGTTTGCTGCGTTGGGTTAGCATGCGCAGCCCGACATAGAACACTGGCGTCAACAGCAGACCGAACAGGGTTACGCCGATCATACCGGTGAACACGGTGACGCCCATGGCATTGCGCACCTCGCTGCCGGCACCGGTGGCCAGTACCAGCGGAATGACGCCAGCGATAAAGGCGATTGAAGTCATGATGATCGGGCGTAGCCGCAGGCGGCAGGCTTCCAGTGCGGCGCTGATGGTGTCCATACCCTCCATTTCCTTCTCGCGGGCAAACTCGACGATCAGAATCGCGTTTTTACAGGCCAGTCCCATTAGAACCACCAACCCCACCTGAACGAAAACGTTGTTATCACCGCCGGTCAGCCAGACACCAAACAGGGCGGCGAGCATGCACATGGGTACAATCAGGATGACCGCCAGCGGCAGCACCCAGCTCTCGTAGAGCGCAGCCAGTACCAGGAAAACCAGCAACAGCGCCAGTGGGAACACAATCATCGCAGCGTTGCCCTGGGTGATTTGCTGGAAGCTCAGATCAGTCCACTGGATATGCATGCCCCGGGGCAGGGTGTTCCCGGCTACCTTGGCAACAGCCGCCAGCGCCTCGCCAGAGGACAGGATGCTGGGGTCCGATTGGCCAATCAGGTCTGCTGCGGGATAGCCGTTGTAGCGGATCACCGGGTCGGGCCCAAAGCTTCGCTTGAGCGTGACCATAGAGCTCAGCGGTACCATGTCGCCCCGGTCATTGTTGACGAACAGGTGTTCCAGATCGCTGACATCATCCCGGTAGGGCGCATCCGCCTGTGCGACGACCCGGTAGGTGCGTCCGAACAGGTTAAAGTCGTTGATGTAGAGTGAGCCGAAGTAGAACTGCAGGGTGCCGAACAGGTCATCCAGCTGGACCCCCTGGGCCTTGGCCTGACGCCTGTCCACTTCTGCATCGAGTTGCGGTACGTTGGCCTGATAGGAACTGAACGGGTAACTCAGCCCGGGTTCCTGGCTCAGTGCACCCGCCAGCTGGTTGGTGGCATTTTGCAGGACGCCATAGCCTGCGCCCGCGCGATCCTGCACATAGACCGAGTAACCTGATCCGGCGCCAAGTCCGAAAATGGGTGGCGGCATAAAGGTTATCGCAAAGCCCTCCTTGATCCCGGCCAGCTTGCCGTTGATCTCAGCGGCAATTTGCTGAGCAGTCTTGTCCCGTTTGTCGAAGTCGTCGAACAGGATGAAGACCGTCCCGATGTTCGGCGTATTCGTACCTTGCAAGGCGTTAAAGCCAACAAATGCAGCAGCATGAGAGACGCCCTCGGTGCTCATTGCGATGTCACTGACCTTGCGGGCGACATCTTCGGTACGGTCCAGTGACGAACCTTCGGGCAACCGGATACTGCCTATCAGGTAGGTTTTGTCTTGTGTTGGAATAAAGCCGCCAGGCACCTTGTTGAACATATAGAAGGTTCCACCGAGCATCAGGAGGTAGATCACAAATACCCGCCCCCGGGTACGAAGGCTGCGCTTGACGAAGCTCTCGTATCCGCTAGCGCTGCGGTTAAAAAATCGGTTGAAGGGCCGGAACAGCCAGCCAAAGAGCGTGTTGATGATACGGGCCGGCATATCAGGCTTGGCATCCCGTGACTTGAGCAGCGTAGCCGCCAGTGCCGGTGACAGTGTCAGCGAGTTGATCGCTGAGATAACGGTTGCAATGGCGATAGAGGCGGCAAATTGGCGATAGAACTGGCCGATAATACCGTCGAGGAACGCCATGGGGACAAACACCGCACACAGCACCAGGCAGATCGCCACAATGGGGCCGCTAACCTCTCGCATCGCCTGGTGTGCGGCGGCGACGGGTTCCAGGCCTTCCTCGATATTGCGTTCAACGTTTTCCACCACCACGATGGCGTCATCCACCACGATCCCGATAGCCAGAACCATGCCGAATAGCGTCAGTGTGTTGATGGAAAAACCCAGCGCGGACAGCACGGCAAACGTGCCGACGATCGACACAGGTACCGCCAGTAACGGAATCAGCGAGGCGCGCCAGGTTTGCAGGAACAGAATGACCACCAGAACGACCAGTGCGACGGCTTCCAACAGGGTGGTGATGACCGCCTTGATTGATGTACTTACGAAGACGGTAGGATCGTAGGCGACTTCCCAGTCCAGACCCTCGGGGAATTGGTCGGCCAGCTCTGCCATCTTGGCGCGAACGGCGGCCGAGACATCCAGCGCATTGGAGCCCGGAGACTGGAAAATGGGCAGGGCTACGGCCTGCTTATCATCCAGCAGGGCGCGCAGGGAATCCTGGGAAGAGGCCAGCTCTGCCCGGCCCACATCCCGCAGGAGCACCACCCGGCCGTCATTATCCGTTTTCAGGACAATATTCTCGAACTCGTCCGCGCTTTTCAGGCGGCCCTGGGCATTGATGGAAATCAGGAAGTCGTTGGTGCCCGGCATCGGCTGAGCTCCAATTTGACCGGCCGATACCTGGATATTCTGCTCACGCACTGCTGTTGCGATATCGTTAGCGGTAATGCCGTGGGCCGCGGCACGCTGCGGGTCTATCCACAGGCGCATGGCGTAGTCGCCCGACCCGAATAACCCAGCTTCACCCACGCCGGGAATCCGCGCCAATTCATCTTTAATATGCAGTACTGCGTAGTTGCGGATGTAGGTGGCATCAAAGGTATTATCCGGCGACAAAAGATGCACCGCCATCATCAGGTTGGGGGACTGTTTCTTTGTGGTGACCCCCTGACGACGGACGTCTTCCGGCAATCGTGGCAGCGCTTGGGTAACGCGGTTTTGAACTTGCACTTGGGCGCGGTCTGGATCGGTCCCCAACTTGAAGGTTACGGTCAGGGCCAGAGTCCCGTCACTACCGGCCACGGATTTCATGTAAATCATGTCCTCCACGCCGTTGATGGATTCCTCCAGCGGCGTGGCGACAGTTTCGGAGATCATCTTCGGGTTCGCACCTGGGTAGCGCGCAGTAACCTGTACGCTGGGCGGCACGACATCGGGGTACTCACTGATCGGCAATCCGGGAATGCTGATCAGCCCCACCACGAAGATGATGATAGAGAGAACCGACGCAAGGATCGGTCGGTCTACGAAAAATCGGGAAATATTCATGCAAGTGCTCCCAGGGCGAAGCCCGTAGGGGCTACGCCAGATCTATTGGCTATCGGAAAATCTGTCTTGAGGACGCGGGCTACTGCGCGCGGGCTATCTGGGCCTTTTCGCGTGCGTCCGGGTGCATTGCGACCAACTCTGGCGATACCTTCATGCCGGGCATCATGATTTTCTGCACACCGTTGACGATGATGCGCTCGCCGGGCTTGAGCCCTTCACGGACAACTATCAGGCCGTTGGAGCGACGGCCGGGCTGAATGTCGCGACGGCTGACGGTATTGTCATCCCCCACCACATAGACGTAACGGCGATCCTGATCCGTCAGCACCGCTTTCTGATCTACCAGCAGCGCCTGATCCAGATCCGCAACCGGCATTTGCACCCGGGCAAACTGACCGGGGCGGAGCTGCCCATCAGGGTTTGCCATGACGGCACGGTATTGCAGCGTGCCGGTGCGGGCGTCCAGCTGGTTGTCGACGAAGTCAACCTGTGCGTCGCGGGTAAACCCGTTGTCTCCGGTCAGGCTGACTTTAACGGTGGGCTGTGGTCCGTCACCAAGCCGGCCCAATGTGGCCATCGCGGTCTCCTCGTCGCTTTCGAAGTAGATATAAACCGGGTCGATCGAGACAACCCGAGTGAGCAATGTCTGATCCGTAGAGGCCAGATTGCCGCGTGTTACGAAGGCCCGACTGACGCGCCCATTGATTGGCGAGCGGATTTTGGTGTAGTCCAGATTCAACTGGGCACTGTCCAGTTCTGCTGCGGAGGCAAGTACCGCAGAGTGGGCTGTCGCCTTGGAGGACGCGCGCTGGTCGGCTTCCTCCTTGGAAATCGCTCGGCTTTGCAGCAGATGCTGGGCGCGTTTCGCCTGACTCTGTGCGAGCTCGAGTTGACTCCGGGCACGACTCAGGTCAGCTTTCGCAGCATTGACGCGGGCCTGGTAGGGGCGGGCGTCAATCTGAAACAACAAATCTCCCTGCTTGACCCGTTCACCTTCCTTGAACGCCACTTTATCGATATAGCCGCTGACACGGGGGCGTAGCTCCACGCTTTCCGGTGCTGCGACTCGGCCAGTGAAGCCATCCCACAGGGTGATGAATTCCGGCTTGACCTGTGCAACATCCACCGCCGGGGGTGGCGGTGCTGCTGCGGCTTCTTCGCTATGGACTTCGCAGCCCGCCAGACCAACGATCGTAAGCATAAGCAGGGCAACAGAGAGGTAAGAGGTACGGGCTCCTGTTTTACGTGAGTCCATGAAGCATTTTCTCCTGGAAATAGAGGTTTCCGTTAAACATTGTGGGTCGGCATAGATTCGAGAAATTCAATCCATGACGTAGGGCTAATGTAGAGGCTGGCGGCGTGAACGCGGTATCCGGTTTCTGCGCAGTGATTGCCCATTTCTCCATAAGGGAAAAGGTAAGGATGGCTTGGTGTCCAATGCTCGTGAACCGGTAAAGCGCCTGAGATGGGATTTACAACGAAATTCCTGTTTCGCGGTGTGTGCCTGAAACATGCACGTTATTGCAGTAATATGATGGTTATCAACGGCTCATGCCGATCGGGGAGTGTCTCTGAATTTAGCCGTCTCATTCCGGTGCCTGCTGGATTATTTGCTGCAAATTGCACCAACATAAGGCAGTTGAAAAAATCGGTTGCCTGTTTCTGTCAGGTGATTGCCTATTTCTGCTAAGTTTGAAGGTAAATCGCTCGTGCAGGCGGGCGTTGCGTATACTGAAACCCGCTTTGGGGCGTGATGACCGGCAGGAGACCAACCGTGCTCGATACCAGTATTCGCAGTAACCTTGATTTTCCCATGATGAATCCGGCTGGCCCGGATACTGAGTTGGAAGCCATGCGGCTCCAGCTTGCCCGTAATATCCAGCGTCTGGCTTCGGACCAGCAGGTCCAGGAAACGGCTATTCCCGGTCTGACGGTGTTCCGGTCTGATACGCAGACGAGCTGCGTTTCATCCATCTATGATCCTTCTCTTGGCTTTATTGTGCAGGGCACGAAGACCGTCAATTTTGGTGACCGGGAACTGGTTTATGGACCCCTATCCTATTTTGTGTCTTCGGTTCATATGCCGGTTCTTGGTCGCATTGTAGATGCGTCTCCCGATGAACCCTATCTGGCGATGAAAGTGGATGTTGACCCGCAAGAGCTCAGCAACCTTGTGCTGGAAATGGGCAGTCAGATGCCGCTGGAAGCAGAGATAGAATCGTGCTCAGAAGGAAGCTGTGGTCTCTGTCTGACCCAGATGGACAAGGGCATGCTGGATGCGGTAATCCGCCTGACAGGCTTTCTGGGTTCGCCGCAGGATATCCCCGTATTGGCGCCGCTGGTGCGCAGGGAGATTATCTATCGGGCGCTGACCGGTGAAATGGGAGCCAAAATGCGCAAATTTGCGGTTGCTGACTCACAGGTTCACCGGGTGTCTCGAGTGATCGCCGTACTCAAAAACCGGTATACCCAGCCACTGAGAGTGAAAGATCTCGCGGAAGAAGTGAATATGAGCGAGTCCGCGCTATTCCACACCTTTAAGCAGGTGACGCGCATGTCACCGTTACAGTTCCAGAAAAAGCTGCGCTTGCATGAGGCTCGGCGCCTGATGCTGTCGGAGGGGCTGGAGGCCGCCACAGCCAGTTACCGGGTGGGCTACGAGAGCCCTTCGCATTTCAGCCGAGAATACAGTCGCCTGTTCGGCACACCGCCTCGCGCAGATGTCATCAAGTTGCGTGGTGAGCAAGGCCTGGCGGCGCCAGCCTGAATGCGGCGTTGAGGCTGTAGAAAACGGGCAGGGAATCATCACCATGCCCCGCTTCAAGCACTACAATGACGACCAGAATGCCATGGTCGCGAGCCGCTGACGGATTATGCTGGAATCCCGCTGATCGCTCAGAGTCTCGGCCAGTCGGTGGGTTAACCGTGTTGTTCATCCATTTCGCGCAATAACAATAGAGTCAGAGCTGCATTGCCTGTGCATCCGCTTGTTTCTCAACCTTGTGTTCATTTTCGGTGCTGCCGATTTTCCAGTAACTCGATATATAAAGATGGCTTTTGGGCATCTGGCGCTCCAACTTAAAATATTTTCGCAGTGCGCAACGGCTGTAACGTGAATACCAAAATAGGCCAACTCTTTAGCTAAAGACTGAGCCCGGGTTTCAACAGGGAATAGCTGCTGAAGGCTGCCAGTTTCGCTTTTTACCTGATTTTCAGGGTGGGTATCTTGTGAGGTTTGATCCATGCTTGAATTTCATGAGTTTTTTACATGGCGAGAAACGCGCATGATCGACAAGATTGAACTTCATCACCTCCGAACCCTCAATGCTTTATACAAGTTCCGCAGCATCTCTGCGGCGGCGGAGTATTTGAGTGTCTCTCAGCAGGCAACCAGCCTTCAGCTCAAGAAAATAAGGGCAATCCTGGGAGACCGTCTGTTTGTGCGCACTGGACACGGCGTTGTGCCTACGCCCTATGCCAAGCTCATTGAGCCCCATATCTACAAGGTGCTCAATCACCTGAATACGATTCCGCTACCTGACTCGACGGCGCCGGATCATGTCGAGAGAACATTGGTGATCTCGGCAACCGATTACACCCAGAAAATCATTGTAGGCGGTTTAATAAAAGAACTCCGGAAAGCGCCGCCAGGGCTTTCAGGCGTTGATTGCGGGCCATGCCCACGATGTAATCCACCTGGTTACGGTCACACCAGGCCAGGATCCGGGACTTGCTGAAGTGGGAATCGCCCCGGAACACAATGCGGGTGCTGGGCCAGTAGTGCCGGATGAGTCGCACCAGCAGCGCCAGAATGGCCCAACTGTGCCGGGCATCCCCCCGATTACTGGTGCGCAGATAACTCACTAGCTGGTGCCGCCCGCAGAAAACATACAGCGGGAAGTCGCAGTGGTGATCGTAGTATCGGTTGAAGAACCTACCTGGCTGGTCGCCGTGCACCGGGATATCGGTGCCGTCGAAATCCAGCACGATTTCTTTTGACGGCCCGTCGTGCTGTTCAATGAAGTGCTGCCAGAGCAGTTCATGGGCCTTCACGATGGTTTGCCGGTCCATCGCCGGTTCCATTCGGCAGAGCGTGGATTTGCCAGCCAGAACCGAGGTCTCGCCTGTCGCCGTTTGCAGCGCCTGATCAAAGCGCAATGCTTCATGGTCGTTCAGGTCTTCGTATCCGCCCGCCACACCGTGGACCCGTTGCCGGACCATGGTGTCGAGTTGGTGACGAATCATGCTGGCATCCCGTTGGTCGGTTTGCGTCTCAGCCAGTCGCTGGGTTAACCGGTGTTGTTTATCGACTTCGCGCAATAACAACAGACCGGCATCGGAGGTGATGTGGCCTCCGGAGAAATCGGCTTCAATTTTGCGACGGGAGAGTGGCGTAAAGATCAGTCTTTGAGGGACCATTTTGGAAGCGACTTCTAGTGTGAGTTTAGTTTGTAAGATTTTGAAATTATTACACTTTAAGCCGATTATTTCTTGCCTCCCATGAGAAATTCGGGCTAGGCTTGCTCTCACCTTCCATGCTCGGTGTCATTGCGCTCTGGGTGATCATGACTGTTTTAATTGGCATTCGTCTGGTCGCTCGAGTTTATCGGCATATGGCCAAGTTGCGTGAGACTGAGGACCGCCTTTATGCGGATTACCAGTCGGTAATTGAGGGGCGTAAAGAACTGTCACTAAATCGCGACCGTGCCCAGCAGTTATATCGTGATGTCTATACCCCTAATGCTGCAGAGTATCGGCACCATATCATTCGCGGGGATACCTACCATCTCAGCGCGGTGAACTGGTTCAATATCATGATGCTGGGTGCCATCGGCGTGGTGTTCTTTTTAGCCAACGGTCTGGGTTGGGCATCGGCGCAGGTAGCCGCCACCTTCTCACTTACGCTGCTGTTTCTGCGTATGCCACTTATTCAAGCGATAGGCGCTTTTCCACCCTTGATCAATGCCTGAGTAGCGTTTGACAAGATTAGCGCCTTAGATCTAGCAGAGCATCGCGAGGCGTTCGGGCACTCCTCGCGCCGCCATGATTGGCAGGTGTTAACTCTGGAGCAGGTCACCTATCGTTACCCATATGAGGAGGCTCGGCCGGGCTTTGCCATTGGCCCTATCGACCTAACCTTGAAACGCGGCGAAGTGGTGTTTCTGATCGGCGGCAATGGTAGTGGCAAGTCCACCTTGGCGAGGCTTTTAACTGGGCTTTATCAGCCCCAGAGTGGCGATGTTCGAGTTAATAGTAGGCCGCTTCGGGAGGAAGACTGGATAAGCTATCGCCAGCATTTTTCCGCCATTTACACGGATCTGCATCTTTTTGACCGTTTGATCGGTCCTGCAGGCGATTCGCCGGATAGTGCCCCGGTGGAGGACTGGCTGATTAAGTTGGGCATGCAGCATACGCTGGACCTTGATGGTGACCGCATCACTAATATCAACCTCTCCCAGGGGCAGCGCAAGCGTTTAGCAATGCTGCTGGCGGTTGCTGAAGAGCGTGATCTGTTGCTGCTTGATGAGTGGGCCGCGGACCAGGATCCGCAGTTCCGTAGGGTCTTTTACCGCGAGCTACTGCCGCAGCTTAGAGCACTGGGCAAGACGTTGGTGGTGATCAGCCATGACGACCATTACTTCGACCAAGCCGACCGGCTGTTGGAAATGCGTCAGGGGCGGCTGGTAGAGCTGACCGGCGAACAGCGAGAAGCGGCTAGCCGCGATGCGGTGGCCCGGGTGAGCGTATAAATCTCTCGGGACTGTCTCGCGCGCCTTAGTGCCCTCATTAATTGCAATAAATCCTCTGATTTAATTTGCCTTAATGATAATGATTGCTATTATCGTTATTTGAAAGCCAAGGAGGATGCTATGAAATTTCTTTGTCCGCGCCATCGGTTGATGTTCGCAAACCTGTCACTCATAGAACAAAATGATTTGTGGGTTTACTGGATGGAAAATGCCCTGACTTTATACGAAAGCCGGGATTCTGAAAAAGTCATCATTGTGACCGGCAATGCCTTTGATATTGCTTGTCTGGCTCGAACCCGAAATCCTGACTGTATGCATGTTGAGCTGACTCTTTCCGCCATTCTTTTGTGCAGCATCCTGCGTAGTTGCGGTAAACATTGCGTTGCAGACGATATGTTGCTTCGAGCTCTTGAGAGTTTGCGAGCGTCAGAGCGCTGCCACATCCGCTCGGGGGAATGTGGCAGCAACAACGAATGCATCGAGATCTTGCTGGATGCCTCACTCCAGCCTGAGTTTTTTACCCAATACCTGAACTGGCCGTCGTGTCCAGTCACCTATTCGTCTAGGCAATCGGCAATGATGGTCCACTGATGTATTGGAGGAACTATGGGAATGCCTTTCAGCGGTGTGGATAATTTCCAGCCACAAAGCCTCTACGAGCAAGGTCGCCCTGATCGTCGGAAGCCGGAGCACTTGAGTATACGGATTGAGACAGACAGCCTGATCCGTTTACTGAAGACAAGGCAGCTTCATGTGCAGAACTTCTCTTGTGCCGATCCCACCTCAAAAACCGTGATATACCATCTGCTGCTGGAGTTTGCCCTGAATTACTGATGTTGCCGCGCTACTTTCGACAGTATCATTGGACTTCCCCCGATACGTATAAAACGCCCCAGCCTCAAACGGAGGCCATTTCAAAGGCCTCTGGGTTGACGCCACCCAGATGGGTATGGCGTCGAGTTCGGTTGTAAAACACTTCGATGTAGTCGAACACATCGGATTTGGCCAGGTCACGGGTTTTATCGATCCGTTTCCGGGCGCGTTCCTTCCTCAAGCTGCTAAAAAACGATTCAACTACTGCGTATCCCAACAATTGCCCCGCAGTTTGCTTTCTACATCTCTACCAATCATGGCATAATACTGCCATACGCATAATATTGCGCACGCTTGACGGTTACTGAAGGATCAATCATGAATACTGCCGTAGCATTAAAGCAGATGTCGCAGCCCTTCTATGAAGAACTGGGACGCTCTATTGCTTTGGCTCGGGGCGCGGTAAGTGGCAGCGAACTGTCTGGCCGCGTTGATATATCACGGCGGACGCTGACGAAAATTGAAAAGGGTGATCCTTCAGTAGCGTTTGGTAGCTACTGCGCTGTTGCTCAGGCTTTAGGTTTGCAGTGGCTGTTTGATCTAATCATGCCTTCGCCTGCGTCCAATTCGTTGGTTCCACAGCACTACCTTACCGGTGCTTCAGCGCTGTCACTGGCTAAAGAAGGCGAAATGCCGGCGCTCTGGTATTCATCATCATTGTCCAATCCAAATCGTTGGCAGATAGCCGGTGCAGGCATCGATGGTGCCAGTCAGCTTCTCGGGGCTTACGAGCTCTGGGATGCAACAGAAGAAATCACAAGTCTCGGTGTTGAGGTTGCACGAATCTGGTCAGCGACACATGAGCGTGCGTTGTTCGATCTGATGTATCACTTTTTCGAGGTGCGTCAGAAACCAATGCCTAACATCCAAGTCAGCGATATCGATGATGTGGTGGACATGGGCAAGGTTCAGCAGTGGGTGAAGGACTTTCGCCCGTTCCTGTCTTCTAAGGGGGCTAGCACGATGCTCATGTGGATAAATCATTAGGGTGGTGGTCATGGAACTGTCTGAGCGCAAAAAAGCCCACGCAAGGATCATGAGGGCGATCTGTGAGGTAATCAGAGTGGAAAATAAGCCTTTGGTGCTGAAGGGTGGCACCGCCTTGATGCTCTGCTACCAAATAGACCGGTTCAGTGAGGATTTGGACTTCGATCTTTTGCGTGAACTGAAAACGCACCTGAACCTTGAAAGCATTTGTAAGGATGGCCTGAAAAAACTTAACAAGCAGGGAGAAGGAATTGAGCTGAGTAAATTTGCTGATCTCAAAATGACTGATACAACCCATCGTGCCCGGGCCTTATTCAAATTGCCAGGGGAAAAGATGCCGGTAAGTGTGAAACTGGAGATTTCGGCCAGACAGTTACCTGATCCGGGTGTTGTCAAAGAACTAAGCGGTATCAAGGTTTACAATATTGATGAGATAGCCCGACTCAAGTTACTCGCAGCTCAAGCAAACCCAGCAATGCCGTATCGAACAGCAGCAAGGGATCTGCACGACCTGGCGTTTATTGCCAGTGAGTACGAAAACGATCTGTCGGATGAAACCATCAGCGATCTTGAGGTCTTTTTTATGGATATTGAAGCGCTTATGATGCGCTACGCAGACGCCTATAAGGTGGATAGTATTCTGAATGGGCGCCTTTATGGTGACCTGGATGTTATCGAGAAGTGGAATAATAGCCGCGGGGGCAACAGCAATTTGAGCTTGTTTCAGCCCTGAGTGGCGGCGGGGGCATGGCAAAGCATCGTCTTATCAGACTAATGAGGGGGGGGCTTTCAGGGGGTGGGGCAACGCGTGTGACGACTTACTGAAACCGGTTGGAGGGCTTGCTCCGTTTGGACACAGCCAAATAAAAAAGCCCTACGCTTTCACGTAAGGCCTTAAATAATATGGCGCGCCCAGCAGGATTCGAACCTGCGACCCCTGCCTTCGGAGGGCACAGAAACATCGCGATTTTAATTGGTCTTAGTCGTCATGACTCTGCATATTCAACTACTTAACCAATAACCCTATAAATTATAAAACGACGTTTAATCAAGGTTTTGGCCGATTACCACCTATATTGGGCACAGCGCTGTCCGGTTCTTGGTGTCGCGTATGACACAGTTTGATCCTTGCCTTACGAGCTGTTTTTCAATACTACACTGCTCTTTTCGAATCTGACACACCTTGAAATTTGTCCGGTTGACAGTGTCCAGCTCAGGACTGTAGTGGTTCAATGATTCCGGGCACCAACGTCGGTGGTAATATCGCCACCATTAGCGAGGTGTCTGATGACCAGAAAACGACGATCTTTCACGCCAGAGTTCAAACAAGAAACGGCCTGCTTGGTGCTTGATCAGGGCTACTCTGTTACCGAAGCCAGCCGCTCTCTGGATGTCGGCGAGAACGCCCTCAGGCGATGGGTAAAACAGCTGTCAGAAGAGCGTGGTGGGATTACACCCAAGTCCAAAGCGTTAACGCCGGAACAGCAGCGCATCCAGGAATTGGAAGCCCGTTGTGAGAGACTGGAACGGGAGAAATCGATACTAAAAAAGCTACCGCTCTCTTGATGTCGGACGAGATGAATCGTACGCGCTGATAGACCAGTTAAGTGAGCAGGAGCCGGTTGAGATGGTCTGTAAAGCGTTTGAAGTATCGCGGTCCAGCTATTACGACTATCGCCGCAGGCGGTCCGTCGTGGACGGCGAACGAGTGGTTCTGCGAGCCGATGTAAACCGGATATTTCGCAAGAGCCGAAGTTCAGCAGGAAGCCGTATGATCACCACCATGCTTAAAGATGAAGGGGTTGTGATCGGACGCTTCAAGGTTCGCCGCCTAATGAGTGAGCTGGGCTGATCTGCAAACAACCTGGCCCACAGGCTTACAAGCAGGCCACCGTGGAAAGGCCAGACATTCCAAACCGGCTGAATCGTGAATTCAGTGTCAGTCGCCCAGACCAGGTTTGGTGCGGTGACATCACCTACGGTGTGCCCGGAGTTCAGGGCGAGCATGGAAGCTCAAATGAACCACGAGTCTATCTGGAATATTGACCCGATAATTCAGGAGGAAATAACGGATCAACCCCACCTACTGTGAAGGTGGTGAGCCTGAGCGGCAGTGACCTGCGGTATGCCCGCAGGGTGATGTAACCCGCTGACAACGGGGATTGAGGCGAGGTCACTAAGCCAAGATGATCCTCAAGGCTGAGTGTTGAAAGGCTGAAGAACATGAACCCATTCATCCGCCTCTGTGGGTTGAAATGTCACCACGGCTTACGTGACCTGATAAGCCGTACGGGAAGGTGAGGCAGTCTGAAATGTAAGCGCTGCCGAACGAAGAAGCCTGAATTGGTAGCCGGGGCTTTGGTACAGCAGTATCCATCACAGATCGGACTGCTGCTTCCTGTCAACTTGCGGCAAGCAAGGATAAAGAGTGCGATGGGCAGCCTCCTCAGCATGTTGGAGTTCAGATAGGTAAACCGGGGAAGGTCAATATCGGATGCCAAGGGGGCATGACCCCGAAGCCGAATTGACTGGCGGAGCTCCCGTAGTAGTCCGCGATGGGGAAAGCCCATTACATGGCAAAGGGGAGCAGTTTAAACGTGTTTGCCAAGCAAACTACCTGACCAAACCAGGTGAAGACCTTTGATAATCAGCGAAATGCAACGCAAGCTAGCGACTTGGACAACGGCCGACCCCACCCGCCGGGTGGACCGGTTGTTGCGCCTGATAGCACAGCCTGACTGGCTCGCAGAGGCGGCTCGGATCACCCTATCTTCCAAAGGGGCAAACACGCCCAGGATAGACGGGGAGATCAAGCTGACTGTGCAGGCTAGGTTACCGGCTATTCTCAAACAAATCAGGAGCGATTTACTCTCCGGTGTTTATAGCCCGTTACCGGCTCGAAGGGTTTATATCCCGAAGGCCAACGGCAAGCAACGGCCACTGGGTATCCCCACCCTGCGCGACCGCATCGTTCAAAGGGCCATGTTAATGGCGATGGAGCCCGTGTGGGAAAGTGACTTTCATGCACTCTCCTATGGGTTCCGACCGGAACGAAGTGTTCACCATGCAATCCGCACAGTGAAACTGCAACTGACGGATAATAACGAAACGCGTGGACGCTGGGTCATCGAAGGGGATCTGTCCAGCTACTTCGACACCGTGCATCACCGGTTGCTGATGAAAGCTGTACGCCGCAGAATCAGGGACAGACGCTTCCTGAATCTTCTCTGGCGATTCATCAAAGCCGGCCACATTGATGCAGGCCTCTTCCGAGCGGCAAGCGAAGGTGTGCCTCAGGGCGGCGTTATATCACCGCTGCTGTCGAACATCATGTTGCATGAATTCGATCAGCACCTGAACTGGCGTTACCTTGGCAAGAAGGCCCGGAAAGATCGATGGTACTGGAACAACAGCATCCGGATTGGTCGAAGCTCTGCTATCCGAGAGAACCGGCAATGGAAGCCAGCTGTCGCCTACTGCCGCTACGCCGATGACTTTGTGGTCATCGTCAAGGGCACCAAAGCTCAGGCAGAAGCGATCAGAGAAGAATGTCGGGAGATGCTGGAAGGCGCCCTCAAGCTGACACTGAACATGGATAAAACCAAGATTACCCATGTGAACGACGGCTTTGTGTTCCTGGGGCACCGCATCATCCGCAAGCGAAGTCAGTGCGGTGACATGCGGGTGGTGACGACAATCCCCCGGGATAAGGCGCGTAACTTTGCAGCATCCTTAACCGCCAAGCTGTCAGGCAATTATAGTGAAAGCAAAATCGATATGGTGGAATCCATCAACCGAAAGCTGAAAGGCTGGGCGGCGTTCTATCAGTTCGTCGACTATAAAGCGAAAGTCTTCAGCTATATCGATGGTGTCGTGTTCTGGAAACTGGCCCATTGGCTGGGCCGCAAATATCGCTCTCGGCTCAAACCACTGATGCGCCATTGGTTTAAAGCCCCAGCCTCGGGTCAAAGTAAGACTTGGGTGCTGTATGGCAAAACCAACCTAGGGCTGTTCAGTGGAGCCATCTTGTACCGACTCGTCGGTCACGGGAAGAAGCGATTCCGGTGGCGTCTTCCGGAGGGTAATCCCTACCTGAGGACTGAACCTAGAAACACGTGGACCTCTCGCTTTCCTGAAGTCGCGATGGCATTTGCCAACGTTTAAATGGAGAGCCGGATGCGCTGAAAGGTGCACGTCCGGTTCGGAGAGGAGAGGCAGGGAGATAGTTCGACTACGCCCTGCCTCTTACTCTACTGTGGGCTGGTCAGCGATGGAGCTATCTGGCGGTCGTTATGGATCTCTATGCTCGCCGGGTCGTTGGCTGGGCGTTATCAGACCGGCCTGATGCCGAGTTGGTGGTGAAGGCATTGGATCATGCGTATGAGCAGCGAGGAAAGCCGACTGGGATTCTATTCCACTCCGACCAGGGCAGTCAGTACGCCAGTCGATTATTTCGTCAGAGGGTCTGGCGATACCGCATGGAGCAAAGCATGAGTCGCCGAGGAAATTGTTGGGATACCCCGATGGAACGGGTCTTCCGAAGCTTGAAGAGCGAATGGATTCCGTCACTTGGATATCGCTCAATTCCTGACGCAAGGAAGGATATTGGCGACTACCTGATGGACTAATACAACCGGCAGCGTCCCCATACATCCAATGACGACATGCCACCTGTGGTCGCGGAAGAAAATCTTTAAATACTGTCCGGGATTAGTTGACCACTACACTTGCGCTCTCATTTGAGCTCAATCTATAGTTTGAAGTTCACAACCGAACCAATACTTTCGAGCGTCCGGATCGTCGGATTACCTTTACCCCCTTCGATTGAGCGGTAGGTGTTGGGTGATACACCGCACAGACCCTGGAGGCAGAAAGTTGCCACGTTTAAGGGCTCTGGAGTTCCTTCAATCGCTTATATAAATACGAACGCGATACCCCAAGCTCTTCTGACACACGTTTTTTATTGTCGTTATGTCGTGCCATAGCATCACTGATTTTCTCTAGCTCCACCCTTTCCAGCGTGTCTTTGAGGGCTTCACCGTTCTTTGTTTGAGTAGGCGGCCTGTTAGCTGAATATTCGTTGGAGAAAATCTCTGATGGTCGAAAATCATCGACCTCCAGTTCTTCTCCTTCGGCGAAGATAAGGGCTCTTTCTACCTCATGCTGTAGTTGCCGGACATTGCCAGGCCAAGGGCGGCTCTGCATGTAGCGATAGACAGAGGGGTTGACCCTCATGACCGGTGTCCTTTGACGATTTGAGAAGGAACGGATGAAATGCTGAACAAGCATTGGTATATCTTCCAGTCTTTCTCGTAAGGGCGGTGCTCTGAGAGTTACTCCGCTGATGCGATAATAAAGGTCGAGCCGAAACTGATCGGTATCTAGCATGCTGGTCAGGTCACGATTGGTTGCCGCGATCAACCGAAAGTCCGACTGCTTGGGTTCATCCCCCCCGACACGTTCAAAAGAGCCATCTTGTAAGACACGTAAAAGTTTGACCTGCATGTCGAATGGCATTTCGCCAATTTCATCCAGAAACAGACTGCTATCATGAGCTGCTTCAAATTTGCCCTTTCGCCCTTTCTTCTTTGCCCCGGTAAAAGCCCCAGGCTCATACCCAAAGAGTTCACTTTCCACCAAACTCTCGGGTAAGGCTCCCGCATTTACCATAATCATCTGCTTGTCGCGCCGCATACTGAGGCGGTGAATGGCATGGGCGACCAACTCCTTCCCTGTACCGCTTTCGCCGATGATCAGGATGGGTATATCCAAGGATGCAACTTTCGTCATATCCGACTTCAGCTGACGAATTGCTTTGCTGTCACCAATGATGTCTTCAATGCCATAAGTGCGATTGCGGAGAAAGGACGCTTCGCGTTTATAAAATTCAACTTCATTGCGAAGTGAAGCGATTTCGCTGCTCATTGCCAGTAGCTGTTCAGGACCTTTGAACATGATTCGACCAATAGCGCCAACAACCTTTCCGCTGCTGTGGATCGGAAGCCTGCTCACAATCCGGTTACTCGAGAGCATTTTTTGCATATGGCCAATTTCCGGCTTTCCGGTGCGAGCCACAATGTGTAGGCGAGTATTCTCAATAACTTCAGTGACATGACGTCCAGTAGCTTCTCCCCGGAAAAGTCCAAAGAATTTTTCATGGACGGGGCTTAAATAAACAATGCGCCCTTCATTGTCAGTAACGGTCATGCCGTCAAATGCATTGTTGAGCAAGTGGTTCAGAATGTCTGGCGCGATATCCACCGCCGCCAGGAAGTCAATCAGCGTGCTCGCAGAAGAGGCTTCCTGAATGAAAGCTGCGGTGAGTCCTTCCGCTATCGGGGCTACGGTGGCAATACATTGCGTAGAGCCCGCCTGGATCCCCGAAATCTGCCTTTTACCTTTAATTACTTCCTGGCGAATTTTCTCGACCACTTCGGCTGAATTTCCCAAGCCCGCAGTGAAAGCAGAATCGCCCCCTTTATCAAGAACGATCAGGCCGTAGTTTTGTTCGTGGCTAGGCATCAGTTTGACCCTCTTCTTTAGCGATCCATTAGGTAGCCTGCTAATTTTATTGTTAACAGTGAACAGAGACTCTGAGTGTTTTCAATAAATACACATGTGCGCGCGAGTAGGCAACACGCGCTGGCGCCATCATTCATGAAATTATGATAACTTATTGGTTTAAAATAAAAATAAATATTGGCATCCTTTTTGCTTTTTATAAATTCTTAAAGCAAAGAGGATCTGTTTTATGTTGCCGTTAGAGAGTTTGCCGGTGCAAACGTGTGGCGAAGGCGTCACTTGGCTTGAGGGGGTCAAGGTTCTCGACCTCACCACATCCATTGCTGGACCTGTGGCTACAATGCTCCTCGCCGACCTTGGTGCTGATGTCCTGAAAGTAGAACGTCCGGGAGGTGGTGATGATACCCGCCATTGGGGGCCGCCAGATCTGGACGGTGAATCGCTCTGGTTTCTCAGTGCCAATCGGAACAAGCGTAGTGTCGTGCTTAATTTTATTGATCCGGCGGGTCGGCGTGTTCTTGAGCAGCTGATCGAGCGAGCTGACGTTGTTGTTGTTAACAGTATCTTGCGTACTCAGCAAAAGCTCGGGATTGATTATGAAAGCCTGGTCAAGATCAATCCTAAGCTGGTGTTTGTATCAATTACCGGTTTCGGTTTGACGGGGGAGCGTGCTAACTGGACGTGCTACGACCTCATTGCCGAGGGGTACAGCGGGGTTATGGACTTGACCGGAGAATCCGATTCTGCACCTCAGAAAATCGGCGCGCCGGCTGCCGACATGCTGGCAGCGGTTGATGCGGCTTATGCCACGGTAGGTGCGCTTTTCGATGCGATGAGGACCGGTAGATCCCATAAGCTGGATATTTCGCTCGTTGGTAGTATGACTCGTTTCCTGTCGCCCCGGATTATGTCTTATCTCGGTTCCGGTGAGGTGCCGCGGCGAAGTGGTGGAACCGACAGTGTGATTGCTGTCTATCAAGCGTTTGATACAGCTGATTATCCGATAACGCTCGGGTTAGGTAACGATGGTATCTGGAAGCGCTTTTGGAAGGTGCTCGGGCGCCCGGAGAAAGCAGCAGATTCGTCGCGAGGGAGTAATGCCGGCCGTCGGACGCAGCGAGCCGCAATTGTTAATGAAATTCAGGAGGTCCTGATCGGTAAATCCAGATCGTATTGGCTGGATTTGTTCCGTGGTGCAGGTATTCCTGCGGGCCCAATCAACAGCGTTGATCAATTGGTGGAAGATGAATACTTCCAGGCCAATGGCATGTTTTATAGGGTGGCAAGCGGCTCTTCCACCATTCCTCAGGTAGGTTCGGCAATGAGGCTAGATGATAGCACGGAAACTCTGCGTTCTTTGCCTCCACGCCTGGGGCAGCATACAGGAGAAGTACTGCAAAGCCTGGGGTATGGTCAGAGCGAGATTCACCAGCTTTGTGAAGAGGGTGTTATTGAAATTTTTCAGTATGTTACGCAATAAAATATTTAATACATTTCCAGGAGATCTGCTCTTATGACTTACAACACTATTCTTTACCGTGAAGAAGGCCCAATTGCGAAGATTACCCTGAATCGTCCTGATGATGGAAACATGTTCAACGCTGAAATGTGCCAGGAGCTGCGTACGTGCCTGGATGAGATTGGACGTGAAACCCGTACCCGAGTGGTAGTTTTGACTGGAGCTGGTGACAAGTTCTTCTGTATCGGTGGGCGTAAAGACGGCATGGAAGACAGCCTGATGTATGCGGGTGTACTGCCAACGCTTGAGATGTACGAGGCCATAGAGCGAATTCAGAAACCCGTGATCGCATCCGTCAATGGTTACGCCGTTGGTGGCGGCAACGTTCTGCAGGTGGTGTGTGACCTTACCATTTCCAAGGAAAGCGCCATGTTCCGTCAGGTTGGTCCCATGGTGGGGAGTTTTGATGCTGGTTACGGTACGTGGTTCCTGGAAGACCTAGTTGGTAAGAAAAAGGCGAAAGAGATCTGGTTCGCGAATCCGAAACTGTCTGCACAGGAAGCGCTTGAACTGGGAATGATTAACAAAGTGGTGCCGGATGATCAGTTGGAAGAGGAAACGACCAAGTGGGCCCTGACTATTGCCGAGCGCGGCAGTTTTGCACTTGCTTCCCTGAAATCTGCGTTCAATGCCCGTCATGGCGGTGTCGGTGGGCTGGCGCGCATGGCGCACGATCTGTTACTGCGCACCTACTTGCAAACGGAAGAATCTAAAGAACTTTCTGATTCCTTTGCAAACCGTCGTTCTCCAGACAGTAAAAAGTTCGGTCACTGATCGCTGGAAAGGGATAAGCCATGAAACCGTTACTTACATTACATAACCCGGCGGTTGCGAAGAAGTTCTACAACGACGGTTACTGGACATCGGACACAATGTATTCGCTGCTGCGGAAACACGCGAGTCGGCAGCCCGATTCGTGGGCTGTGCGTGACAGTCAGCGCCGCCTGAGTTTTGGTCAGCTCGTGGAGGCGGTCGATACTTTGGCAGCGCGGTTGCACAACCATGGCCTGGTATCTGGCGACCGTGTGTGTGTCTGGCTCCCGAACTGTGTTGAGTCGATCGTTGTGTTCCTGGCATGCGCCCGCAACGGGTACGTGTGTAACCCGTCCTTGCATCAGAACTACACAGTGGCCGAGGTTGTTCGTAATCTCGAGAGGCTGCGGGCACGAGTTCTGTTTGTGAAACCCGGATATGGGACGGACGCGAAAACCTGTGACATCTTTTCCGCTGCCAGGCAGGTCGCAGAATTGTGTTACATCGTCACCGTCGGCGAACCGGGGCACGATGACGATTTTGGTCTGAGGTTTGAGCCGTCATCCGATGACGATACGGGAGAGTTGCCTGATTGTGACCCGAACCCGGATAAAGTGGTTTATCTCGCGTTTACGTCGGGCACTACGGGTGATCCCAAGGGCGTGATGCATAGTGATAATACGCTCTTGGCCAATGGTCGCGGCATGGTGGCCGATTGGCAGTTAAGCCCGGTTGATGTGATGTTTACGCTCAGCCCGTTGAGCCATCACATTGGCACAGTGGCCCTTGAGCAGTTCCTTGTGTCGGGTTGTGAGCTGGTCGTCAATGATCTTCCTTACAGGCAATCGCCGATTGACTGGATTTCCGAGACAGGGGCGACTTACGTCATGGGCGTGCCAACCCACGCCATGGATATTCTGACGGAATTGAGGAAGCGCGGAGCAAAGTCGTTGGGTAAAACGCAGACGTTTTACATGGCGGGAGCGCCAATTCCGAAAAGCGTAGCTGAAGCGTTTCTTGAACTGGGGGTTAAGCCGCAGAATGTCTATGGTATGACCGAAAACGGTTCGCACCAGTATACGCGTCCGGAGGACGATGTTGGCACCATTGTATCGAGTTGCGGTGAGGCATGTCCGGGGTATGAAACGGCCATCTGGGACGCGGCAAATCCCAATATTCGCCTGGGTCCCGGCGAAATTGGTGAAATTGGTACCCGTGGGGCCCTCCTCATGCTCGGGTACTACGATAATCAGCGAGCGACAGAGGATTCCTTCAATACCAGTGGCTGGTTCCTGAGTGGTGATCTGGGATGGCTGGATGAGCACGGTTGTCTGCATGTTGTCGGGCGCAAGAAAGATTTGATCATCCGGGGTGGGCACAATATTCACCCCTCCCATATTGAGTCGATTGCGGTTCGCTACCCGGCAGTACAGTCGGTTGCGGTTATTCCCGTGCCGGATGAGCGTCTGGGGGAAAAGGTCTGCCTGGTTGTTATCCCCGCCTCCGAACGGGAGCTTGATCCGCAAGACCTGTTGGCCTTTCTTCACGCTCAGGGCCTGTCCAAGTATGACATGCCTGAATACTACGTCACCTTGCCCAGTTTCCCGATGACTGCCAGTGGAAAAATTCTCAAACGTACACTGGCTGACTGGGTCCGTAAGGGTGAGTTGGAGCTGGCTCCCATCCGTTGGGCGGAGCCTGGGACGCAAAGGGAGGCCTCCAATGACCGTTGAGCTATCATATTTTGAAGAATTTGCGGTTATTCGACTGAATCGGCCGGAGGCTCTGAATGCTTTGAGCTTCGCGATCATCCGTGAGCTGGACGTGGTCATTGAGGAAGTTGCCACCAGTAATGCCAGAGCTGCTCTGATCATTGGCGAGGGCGAAAAATCTTTTTGTGCTGGCGCGGATATCAAAGAGTTGATGGGTCGTTCAATAAGCGAGCAAAAGCAGGGGGCGGAGCTGGGGCAACGTGTGTTCCACAAACTGTCGCTACTGCCTATGCCAACGGTTGCCATTATCAATGGTTTTGCGTTTGGCGGCGGACTGGAGCTGGCACTTGCCTGTACGTTCCGGCTTGCAACGGAGAACGCCCGGATGGCCCTGCCGGAGATCAAGCTGGGCCTGATTCCCGGGTATGGCGGAACGCAACGATTGCCTCGTGTAGTTGGTGAGTCGAGGGCTCTGGAGCTGATTATGACGGGCCGTGTCGTTAAACCGGAAGAGGCTGAGCGAATCGGGCTGGTGAACCGGGTGATCAAGGGGGATCCCCTTGACTCTGGTGCAAGTTTCGCCCGTGAATTTTCAGGGTTCGGAATGCTGGCTCTGGGTTATGCCCGCGAAGCCGTCCAGCGCGCATTGGACCTGCCGGTTTCGGAGGGCCTGAAAGTGGAGGCCGATCTTTCTACTCTCGCCTATCAGACGGAAGATGCTGCCGAAGGTATGGAAGCCTTCGTTGCGAAGCGTAATCCCGAGTTTAAGGACTATTGATATGGAGAATGAAAAAGTAATTATCGTCACTGGCGGGAGTCGGGGTATCGGCTCCTCCATCGTCCGTAATCTGGCTACCCGAGGGTATCAAGTAGCCTGCATCAGCCGAAAAGGGCAGGGGGTGGAAGATGCTGAGGTTGACTACACCAGCAAGGATCGGATCAAGGCCTATGCCTGTGATGTTACAGACCATCAGGCATTGGTCAGAACGGTCGAACAGATTGCTTCGGATCATAATGGCATTGGCGGTCTGGTGAACAATGCAGGTATTCATCTCGATGGTCCGAGTACCAGTTTCGAAGTAGAGAAATTCAATATCGTGTTGGGTACGAATGTGATCGGGCCATTCGTGTTGGCTCAAATCGTCCATCCGTACCTGTGTGAGAAGGGTGGTCTGATCGTGAGTATCGGCTCTTTCTATGATCGGGCGGGTGTGCCGAAAAATGCCGCGTATTGCGCGTCCAAGGCGGCGATCGCGGCGGTGTCCCGGTGCCTGGCGGTGGAGTGGGCGCGGGATAATATCCGGGTGGTGAATATCGCTCCGGGCTTTGTCGAAACCGATCTGAACCGAGACTATCTGGAGCATGAAAAGTTCCAGGAGTATTTGCGTTCAAGGATTCCGATGAAGAGACCTGCTCAGCCAGAGGAAGTCGGGCAGTTGGTGGGTGCGTTATTTTCCGAAAACATGCCGTTCCTTACGGGTGAAACCATCTATCTCGATGGCGGCCAGGGAATCCTCTTGTAACCGACCTGAAACCGGAGCAGACATGAGCATTTTTAATCGTATCTGGAATTTGGATCGGCTGTCGCCAGAAGAGCGCATGCTGGTTAATTCCGTAACGGAGCTTTGTGAGGACAAGATTAAGCCTCGCGCTCAACACTACGACGTCACGGGCGAGTTTCCCTGGGACAACGTACATGCAATTAATGAGCTGGGCCTGAATGGTGTGTTTATTCCCGAGGAATATGGCGGGGCTGGTCTTTCCTTTTTCACCTATCTGCACTGCGTCAGGCTGATCAGTAGTGCCTGCGCTTCAACCGGGATTATCTGGGCAACCAATTGCCATGCGATGAAGCCGGTGATTGATTTCGCGACCGAAGAACAAAAGCAGCGCCTGTTGCCCCGTATTGCCGAAGGAGGGCTGGCATCGTTGTGCATCACTGAGCCCTCAGCAGGCTCCGATGCTTTGGGTATGCGAACTCAGTTCAAGCCAGAGGGTGAGGACATCATCATTAACGGCGGCAAGACCTTTATTACTAATGGCGATGCAGCGGACCTCTATCTTGTTTTCGGTAAATGGAGTGAGATCAATGATCCAAGGAAGTCCATCTCGGTACTTGTTCTGGAGAAAGGTACCCCCGGTCTCGAGGTCGTTAGCAAAGAGGATAAAATGGGGCACCGTGCCTCCAGTACCTGCACCCTGTCTTTTGATGATTGCCGGGTACCGATGGCTAACCTGTTGTGTGAGCCGGGTGATGGCCTGAACGTCCTTCTGGCGTCATTGAATAAATCCCGCCCCAGTGTTGCCGCGCATGCACTGGGTATTGCCAGCGCCGCTTTTCAGGATGCCGTCGGATATATCAACGAGAGAAAACAGTCGGGACGCCGAATCCTGGAATTCCAAGGGATTCAATTCATGCTGGCGGATCTCGCGTCTGAACTGGCGCTCTGTGACAACTGGCTGATGCACGTTGCGGATCTCGTGGAAAGCGGTTCTACGGATTTTGCGACAGAGGCATCCATTGCCAAGCAACGTGCTTCTGATTTCGCAATGAAGATGACAACGGAGGCGGTTCAGTTATTCGGTGGTTATGGGTATTGCAGGGATTACCGGGTGGAACGGTTAATGCGCGATGCCAAGATCACCCAGATATGGGAAGGAACCAACCAGGTTCATCGTCAGGTGATCGGTCGTAGTTTTTTGCAGCGTTAGGAGATAATTAATGGATGATATCAAGACAGTTGCCGTTGCCGGTGCGGGCACCATGGGCTCTGGCATCTCAATCGTCGCAGCCCGGGCAGGTTTCGAAACGTATCTGTTTGATACCAGTGAGGACACAATCGCTCGTGCTCGTAAACAGATCGAAGGCTTCTTTGCCAAGTCGGTTGCCAAAGGCAAGTTGACCGAAGAGCAGGTATCGGAAATTTTAAGTCGAATGCATGGCACGAGCAAGATGGAGGATCTTGCGTCTTGTGACCTTGTCATTGAGGCTGTGTTTGAGGACCTGAACGTTAAACATGATCTTTTGGGGCGGTTGAATGATGTCTGCCCTGAGCACACGATATTCGCCTCCAATACTTCCACCCTGTCGATTAGCGAGATCGCTGGCGGATCCGGGCGTTCTGATCGGGTTGTAGGTATGCATTTCTGTTTGCCGGCCCAGCTCATGAAGTTAGTGGAGATGTCACCCGGTCTGAACACCGCGGAAGAAACCTTCAAGAAAGCCTGGGCCTTTTGTGAGTCACTGAAGCAGAAGCCTGTACGAACTCAGGATACTCCAGGCTTCATCCTGAACTACTTCCTGGTGCCCTTTAATAACGATGTGATTCGCCTTATCGAGAGTGGTGTCGCGGAGCCTGCGGACGTTGATCGGGCTATCAAAAAGGGACTGGGTTATCCCATGGGGCCCTGTGAACTGCTTGATCTTATCGGGCTTGATACGCAGGTACGCCTTTGTGAGGCCTTCTATGAGGTTACGAAAGATCCTCGTGCAGCTTGCCCGCCACTGCTAAAGCGTATGGTCGCAGCAAATCGTCTTGGGCGTAAAACCGGCCAGGGTTTTTATAATTATGAGCAGAACGCAATGTTCGGAGGCTGAGCAGATCATGGAATATCAAGTCATTAAAGCAGAAGGTGAAAGTCGCTCGTTTCCGGATGGTAGCGAGTTTATGAGCAACGCATCTGAATCGTCGGAAATCGTGGTGTTGATTGGTTCCAATGCGGGAGATGCATTGGGGGCGTTGTCTGACCAGGAAAGCAAACGGGCGATCTTGGTTGAGTTGGGTACGGAGTGCCTGGCGTTGCACACTGGTGAGTCACGAGGCCGGGAAGGGTCAAATATTCTGGGTTTTGCCCGATTCAGGCTTGGTAACGATGCGCCATCTGACCTAGTAGAGCTGGTTTGTCAGCCGAACTCTTCTGAAGAGGCTATAGACAGCGCGATACAGCTATTTAAAGAGGCCGGGCTTGAGGTGTCAGTGTGTCGTGATTTTGCAGGGCGGATTATCGATCGCCTGGTTCGACCATACTACAACGAAGCGTTGCGCCGTCTTGATGAAGGCCTGGCCACTGCTGATGATCTGGATCTTACCCTGAAGCTTGGTTTGGGCTACCCGGAAGGGCCAATCGAGTTGTTGGAGCGATCCGGGCTGGCCGATCACCATGATGTCACCAAGCCTTTGTTTGAGGTGTATGGGGAACGTGCATACGCGCCTGCACGGCGTGCCATAGTCGCAAAACAGCGCACACAGAAGTGAGGTCGGCATGCAACCACTGAAGGGAATAAAGGTTCTGGATTTTAGTACGTTGCTGCCGGGACCTCTTGCAACCTTGCTGCTGGCTGAGGCCGGTGCCGAGATTATAAAAGTGGAGCGGCCTGGCAGGGGGGACGAAATGCGCTCGTATACCCCCCGTTTTGGTGCGGACAGTGTCAACTTCGCGCTGCTGAACCGGGGAAAGCGCAGTATCACGATTGATCTGAAGAGCCCCCAGGCCCTTGAACAACTGACCCCCTTGATTCAGGAGACTGATATTGTTGTTGAGCAGTTTCGCCCGGGGGTTATGGACAGGCTTGGTCTTGGCTACGAGCAATTGTCGAGCCTTAATCCAGGAATCATTTACTGTTCGATTACCGGATACGGTCAGAGCGGCCCCAAAGCCAGGGCAGCGGCCCATGATTTGAACTATATCGCTGAAACCGGCCTGCTTGGTTTGAGTGCAGGTGCTGATGGCGCTCCCATACTTCCCCCGGCCTTGATTGCTGATATAGCGGGGGGTGCCTATCCGGCCATAATGAATATCCTGCTGGCGCTTAGAACTCGCGATCAGAGTGGAGACGGCTGCCATCTTGATATTTCCATGGCCGACGGCATGTTCACCTTTATGTACTGGGCGCTGGGGGAAGCCCAGGCGACCAATCACTGGCCTCGGCCCGGGGATGAATTGGTAACCGGTGGGTCCCCCCGCTATCAGGTATATCGCACTTCCGATAATCGCTTTGTGGCGGCGGCTCCACTTGAGCAAAAGTTTTGGGAGAATTTCTGTCAACTGATCGACTTACCTGCAGAATATCGGGACGATGAAAATCACGAAGCGGAGGTAAAAAAAGCCGTTGCAGAGAAAATAGCCCAAGCGCCTGCGTCATACTGGTCCGAGTGTTTTGCCGGTCAGGATGTCTGTTGCAGTGTCGTCGCGACACTGGCGGAAGCTATTGAAGGCCCCCATTTTCAGCACCGAAAGCTATTCCAGTACTCAATCAGTTCGGACACTGGTCAGTCGATTAACGCCTTACCCGTTCCTGTTGCCCCCGGTTTTCGGGAGGTTCCTCGGAAAACGGGTTATCCCGGTCTGGGAGAGAATAATGAGCGATAGGTGTCAGGGCAGGAGAAGTAGCGATGATGCAAGCCGTATGGATTGAGGAGTTTGGCCCTGTTGAGTCGGCCGATGTAAGGGATGTGCCGATTCCTGAGCCTGGGCTCGGAGAGGTTCTGGTTCGAGTAGGTGCTGCCGGAGTGAACTTCCCGGATGTACTTGTTATCGAGGGTAATTATCAGGTTCGCCCACCGTTGCCATTCAGTCCTGGAAAAGAACTGAGTGGTGAGGTTGAGCGTATCGGAGCAGGCGTGACCAGCGTTCAACCCGGTGATCGTGTGGCGGCTTTGGTTGAATATGGAGCCTTTGCAGGATACGCGATCGTGCCTGCAGGTCATTGTTTCCAGATCCCCGATGACATGTCTTATACCGACGCGGCGGCCCTGGGCCTCAGTTATCAGACAGCCTATTTTGCATTAATGGAAAGGGCTGGTTTTAAAGAGGGTGAACGGGTTCTGGTAAACGGTGCTGCGGGCGGAGTCGGCCTGGCGACTGTCCAGCTTGTGAGGGCTCTGGGTGGTGTGGTTTACGCTGGTGTGATTAATGAGGAACAGGCCCGGGTGGCAAAGGATTATGGTGCAGACCATATCATCGATTTAATGGACGCTCCGGTCCGTGATCGATTGCGCGATCAGGTTCGTCAGGCATCAGATGGACAGGGCGTTGATATTGTCATTGACCCTGTTGGTGGAGACATTTTCGAAGCCAGTCTGCGTGCACTGGATTGGTGTGGCCGGTTGGTGGTCATTGGTTTTGCCGCCGGAGAGATACCGACAGTTAGGGCTAACTATTTGTTGGTGAAAAATATCTCTGTGTCGGGGCTGCAGTGGAGCGATTACCGGGATCGTCAGCCAGAGAAAATGGCTGCGGCCCAGCGACATATGTACGAGTTGTATCGGTCGGGGAAAATAAAACCCCATGCAGAGGTGATTGAGCCCCTGACTGAATTCAAGCGACTCCTGAATTTGGTCAAGCAGGGTCAGATCCGTGGCAAGGCAGTGCTGACAATGGCTTAGGGATAATCGCCACGATATGCGGTTATCGCATACTCGTGGCCAATCAAACATTGGAGTTATTGAATGAGTAATCCTTTTTCATCTCTGTGTATCGGGGTTGTGGGTGCCGGAACCATGGGGGCCGGCATCGCCCAGGTTGCAGCGAGCGCGGGCCACCAAGTGTTTCTTTACGATGTGACGGAGGGCACTGCGGAACAGGGTGTTTCCCGAATCCAGCGTGGTCTTGAAGGGCTGGTGAGAAGGGGGAAAATCGCTGAAACGCAGCTGAACGATATCATTGGGCGCATTACTCCTGCTTCCAACATCGAGCAATTGGGATCATCAGGCCTGGTAATCGAAGCCATCGTTGAAAACTTGAGCGCCAAACAGAAGCTTTTTACTGACCTTGAGGTGATATGTGGCGAGGAGGTCATCCTTGCCACGAACACCTCATCCATCTCGATCACCGCTATTGGTTCGGCATTAAAACGGCCAGAGCGTCTGGTGGGGATGCATTTTTTTAATCCGGCCC
>NZ_DRGY01000119.1 GCF_011049865.1 Marinobacter antarcticus
ACACATCGTGAAGGGTAAACGTGCTGCCATCAGGGTCCACCACTTCAACGGTCAGAATGCTGTGTTTCTCACTCATCCTTTACTCTCCCCTTCACAGATGGAGTTTGCTGCGTGGATCGAATGCTTTCTCAGCCTCGGCAAGCTGTTCGTAGAGCTTTTCTGCTTCTGCAGAGTGCTGTTCGGGTATCGCTATCTGAAGAATCACCATCTGGTCTCCCGGGTGCTTGCCCGGTAACCCCTTGCCTTTGAGCCGAAGCTTACGCCCCGACGACGTTCCCTTGGGCACTTTTACATTAGCCTTTGAGCCTACCGTGGGCACCGTTACAGTTGCGCCCAGCGCCGCTTCCCAGGGTGCTATCGGAACCGTCACCACCACATCCCTGCCTTCAACACTGAACATCGGGTGTGGCGCCAATTCGATCTCAATCAGCAAATCGCCCGGACCACCGCCGCCAGACCCCGGAGAACCCTGAGCTTTCAAACGCAGGTGCTGCCCTTCGCGCATACCGGCCGGAATTTTTACTTTCAGGTTTTTCTGACGGGCCACAATGCGACCCTGCTTATCGGCTTCGTGTACCGTAAAGGATACCTGCTTGTCACAGCCGTGGAAAACCTCTTCCAAAAACAACGACAACCGGGCGTGAACATCTTCCCCACGCATACGCACGTTCTGCCGGAAGCCTCCAGCCGCGCCGCGGCCAGCTCTTCTGCCACCACCGAACATTTCTTCAAAGAAATCACTGAACTGGCTGGAATCTGCATCGGTGTAACCACCACCGCCAAATCCCGATGAGCTTTGCCATCCCGGAGGCGGCTGAAACGAACCGTCTGCCTGCGCGCCGTGTTTGCGCAACTGATCGTATTCGCCGCGTTTCTCCGGGTCTTTCAGAACTTCGTAAGCCTCACCGAGATCTTTGAATTTTTCGTCGGCGTTGTCTTCCTTACTGACGTCCGGATGATACTTCCGGGCCAGCTTCCGGTACGCCTTTTTGATCTCCTCAGCGGAGGCAGACTCGCTCACACCGAATACCGCGTAATAATCCTTGAAGTCCATTGAACTCCTCGCATTTGGTCAAACATTGTTCTCTGGCTTTATATAATTGGCCCAGATGTCAGAAATACAAGCTCAACCCGGCGCTATCAAAGATGGTGTAATGTAGAGAATAATCCAAAGAGTAAGCTAAAGAGCAATCTTAGCCCAAAACCCACACAGAGAAAGGATGTTATGCCCGAAAAGCCGTCCAAATCCGTATCCGCATCCGCCATTGAGAAACACGTTTACAAAGTGTTCCCCAATGACATGAACGCCCACGACACCGTATTCGGCGGCATGATCATGGCAAAATGCGACCGCCTATCGCTGGTGGTTGCCGAGCGCCACTCGGCTCACGTTTGCGTGACGGCCGCGGTGGATTCCATTCATTTTCGCGCCCCTGCCAAAGGCAACGATACACTGCTATTCAGTTTATCGCTAAATCGCAGCTGGGGATCCTCTATGGAAATTGGCGCCCGCGTTGAGGCCGAGAACAGCTACACCGGCGAGACCCGGCATATCCTATCTGCCTTCTTCACGTTTGTAGCGCTGGATGCAAACGACACGCCCGTGGACGTTCCCGGCGTTATTCCGGACGGCGAGGAACAAAAGCGACGCTTTGGTAACGCAGAAATCCGCAGAGAGGGGAGGCTTAAGACTCGAGCCCAACTGGCGAAAGTGGCGGATGACGAAGACAATTAGCCGAGCCGAAATGCTTTAGCGCGGCAGTCAGGGCGCTATTTCGCCAGATGCCCCACATAAGCTGCAACAAATGCGGTCTCCTGAAATACCTTCAAACCCGTCTCGGCAAACGGAATCGGCAAAGGGTTAGATGACAGCGTGGATTTTATTGTCGCAGGCTGCAGCAGGCGAACCTCCACATCCGTCCCCGACATCAGTTGAATAGCCGCTTCCATCTTGAAGCTGATCGCACCGCCGGCAAATTTGCCCTTGGGCATGCGCTCTTTGATCGCCACTTTTTTAACGTCGTGTTCCGCCAAAAACTCGGCAAAAGCCGCCTGAAACTGCCGCAGATCTTCACCGGTGTGATTCTTCTTCAGGGTGATTTTACGAACCTTGCTTTCGGGCAGGCTGAACTGCCCCATCTCCAGGTTCAACAAGCACACCACGGCATCGCTTCCGCTCAGCTCAACACCACAAACAAGCATGGGCATTCCTCTTTGGGTATCAGGCACAGCATTTCTTGAATTTGAGACCACTGCCGCAACTGCACGGATCGTTGCGGGAAGGCGTTTTAGCCTGCGTAACGGTACCGCCCATGTTCAGAATGGCCGTCAGCTCAGCAATTGATTCCTCAGCGCCCTCGCGGGTATCGAGTGTAATGTTCGCGTGCAGATGAGCTTTAGCCGCCAGAGCTTCAACTTCCTGCTTGCGGGCTTCACTGGTAACAACGAGCGTCAACGGATATTTCCTGCTACCGCTTTTTTGGCTGGCATTGGTCTTGAAGCCGCCATGGGCAGTGTGGTGCTGGCGCGCATCCTGCCGGCCTTTAAAGAAAAATTTATCAGACATACTGAAATCCCGGTACTTGGGAGAAGGAAGGTTGCGCGTACAATATCACTGGCTATACCCTTGAGGCGATCAGCAAAAACACGGGGTAATCGCCGGTCTCCCTTTTGATCACACTGGCAGACACCACCTCGACGTTTTCAAAACCCGCCTGACGGGCGACCGTGGCGATGTTGCTTACGTTATTGACGCGATCAGGATTTTGTCCACAGGAGTGCGCCTTGTGTGCAAAAAAGTCTTTTTTCACGAATGCCTCGGCTACTGAATTCTGTTCCCACTATTTCTGGGAGACTGACTGTTTTGGCATGAGCAAACTGATCATAGCCGCCAACGCATTGGGTGGCTGGTTTTCAGTACCCCGTTCACATCCCAGTCATCCCATCCGGTAAACGGAATAGAGGACTCGCCCACCAACCCCGATAACCGTGAAGCCCAAACCTTCTTCGCGGTTTCCAGATGATTACTGAATGAGTCTTCTTGTTGATAAGCAATGCCGCCGCCCTGAACCCCATAAGTCACCTGAGGTGCCAACACCTCATACCCCACGTAATACAGCGACGAGTGGGTCGGCCACAACCATTCCACTATGTTGCCGGCACGCCCAAACGGCATAAATGCATGTTCCGGCGAGCCGGTAGTGACGGAACAAATAGCTCGCTTGCCTCGAAAATATCCGTGGTTGTAGCGCATGCTCCCAGAGTAAAGTCCTCCGTATACCAACACTCTGTCAAACCAGCCTTTGAGTATCGCCGGCTGGGCGTGCCACCAAAGAGGAAATTGGAAAATCACAAGGTCTGCCCATTCCAGCCGGGAAATTTCCCGCTGAACGTCTTCGGGCAATGAATTGCTCTGATAGTGAGCCCGCTGCTCAGTCAGTGGTGCAAAATACGTGCGATTCGCTTTTTGCGTATACCAGGATGCCCGTTCAACCGGATCAAAACTTTCCCCGTAAAGATCGTCTATCTCAACCTCATGACCGGCTTGTTTCATCGACTCTTCTGCCAAATCGACCAGCCCGCCATTAAATGATGCCCGCTCTGGATGGGCCAACAATATAAGCACGTTCATACAAAAACACCTCTTTCCCTATGTCTGATGACAGGCTAGCCTGTTCATTTAAGAACAGACATTCCGAAAATATGACATTCTAATTTGCATGAATGAACAGTCTATTCGTTGGAATGACCTCGAGATTGTGCTTGCGATAGCAGAAACCGGTTCTCTGTCAGGTGCCGGGCGACGCCTGCATGTGAGCCATGCCACCATTTTTCGGCGTTTGACGGACATGGAGAAAAGGCTCGGCGTGAGCCTATTCAACAGGACACGCACTGGCTATACCCAAACCATGGCTGGCGAAGATCTGGCAGCTTCTGCCGCCCGCATTCAAGCGGAAGTGCTGGGCGCCGAGCGGCGCATTGCAGGGCAAGATCTAAAGCTAACCGGCACCATTCGCGTTACCACCACAGATACTTTGTTTTTCGGCATTCTTGCCGAGATTTTTGCGAGCTTTCGTACAAGACATCCGGAAATCGAGTTGGAAGTCGTCATCTCCAACCATCTTCACAGCCTCTCCAAGCGCGAAGCCGATATTGCCATACGCCCCACCCGCACTCCGCCGGAAACACTCATTGGTCGACGGATCGGGGACATAAATCAAGCTATTTACGGCCAGCGAGAACAATGGCAAACCACCCACTGCCCGTTGCCAGTTAAAAACCTTTCAACACAGTCCTGGATAGGGCCAGACATACACATGGGCGATGCAACGCTGGAAAAATGGATGGCCGAAAGTGGGCGCGGCGATCATTGCCACTATCGTGTCGACTCGATGTTGGGGATGCAAAGAGCAGCGCAGGCGGGCTCAGGAATCACCGTACTGCCCTGTTACATCGGGGATACCGACGGGCACCTCAAACGGCTTACCGAACCCGTTCCGGAATTGACGACCCAACTGTGGCTGCTGACTCATCCGGACTTACGGCGGGTAACGCGAATACGCACTTTTCTCTCAGAGATCAGAGAAAGCCTGCGCTACATCTGTGATAAAAATCGAAGAAAGGGTAAACCTGCGTCCCTCGTCAGGCGAGCCTTACCGGGTCTGAGTTAGTTCGGTGGGGAGGGCTTGGTGAGCGTGTCCGGATTAATCGTTTGATCAGGTTGCTCTGCGCCGGCGTCAATACGCTCACGCTGTTCAAAGCGCCATTTACGGGCCCATTCTGCCGCCTGCCGGATTGATTCAGCCACCGCCTCAGCTTTTTGTCGCTCCGATATAGAAGGCTTGCGCACAGGGACATCGAGTGTTTTTCCCGCTTTACGGGACTTGTCCGGAATACTATTCCCGAAATGAGTGTTGCCTGCATCACAGGTTTTACAATTCCTTACCATTCAAACAGGCGCAACCAGGCATCACTGCTACTCTTAATTAGGAAACTAAATCGAATAAAAGCATGGAGCTAGCTGTGACCAACCGTCCTGACTTCCTTGCTGGCGGAGAGCCGGCCCGACTGATTCCGATAACTGCAGACAGCGCTCGAGAGCAAAAGTCTGTTTCCGTTTTACTCGCGGGCCTTCGCTCTGTATCACTGGTCATGGGCATTTATCAGAACTCAGTGCCAACTATTGCTCAAAAACGACGGTGTTGACGATGGAGATCAAGTCTTTATCCTCAGCGAGATACTGCGCTACCTGGAAAGCGAAAAATCCGGCATTAATCATTTTGATCAAATGAACTCTGAGTGGAAAGATGTAGTAAACAAAGTTAAAAGCAACGCGCCCCTTGCAAAAGCAAGCGATGACGTTCAAAACACAATTGCGGCCTGGCATCAGGAGCAACGAGATCTTTGCCTGATAATGTCCCGCCTCACAGTTAGCGATGTATCGCTAAAATTGAAGAACGACCACCGTCTTGATCCTGCCAAACGCTTGAAAGACGATGCAGACGCTTTTTGCAAGGCTCCTTCCCTGCAATGCTCTCTCAACATCATCAATGCTGCTGCCGACCTCGACGTTACAGCGGATCTGCAAAGACGCATGATTTATTGTTCTATGCATCTCACGGCACCCAAGGATAAGCAAAGCACCAAAGCGAGAACCAACTGGATCCTGCGCCAACTTAAAAAGACGGATCCCAAGGGTTTTTATATTCGCGCAACGAGGCCCGGCAAAGCGGAGGCAACTTATCAAGCGTTAAAAGACTTGCGCGATTCGCCTGAGTTGCTCGATTCCGATACTTCCAACACTGCCGCTACAGCGCTTGAAGTCGTTTATGAGATTGATCTCGCCGGCAAATTCAACGGACGAAAGGTATTTGTAGAGGAGTTGGAAAAAGCTGTGCCTCACTTTTATCAGGAAGCGGGGCAGTTGCTAAAAGCCTGGGCGCCGCCCCCACCCAAAATAGCGACATCCGACAGTGAACCGGAAGAATCTTGCGTCAACAAGCAACGCTTAGAAGCAATTACCCAGAAACGTCATAAGCCCTTGCCGTACACGCCGGAGACGTGCCTATTTGGATTTACGCACAAAACAATCGATCAACGTAATCGACATATCCCGAAAAACTGCATCCGAGGCCACAATGCTTGGAAAGTGGTCATAAACCCCACGGCGACAGGCCGAGGACCGTGCCTTTGCTCGCGTCACACAGGCGGAATAGCCCTCGTCGCCGTTGGTCTGACCGGTGGCCTGTTCACATAAAACGGGCACTTGCGTGACCACCCAATCTACGGCTGTGCCAAGCACAACGGGATTTTTCGACAGGTCCGTGAAGCGACTTGCATCAACGGGTTGTGGCTGATCGCGGGTTTGATCCCAGAGCACAAGCAGCAACGCTGCTGAAACCAGCGTAACGGTAACAATCGGAAATTTCATAGCAAGCACAGACCCATTATGACGCGACCGGCGCAGGTTGAAAAAAGCCATTGATAGTCGCTGCAACTTCTTCCGGCTTCTCCTCATGAAGAAAGTGGCCCGCCTTTACCTGAACAACCCGAATAGCCTTAAAACAGCCTTCAATGTGATTCAGATATTCCGGAATGATGACTTTGTCCCGGTTGCCGTAGATATAAATACTCGGCATCGGCCACACATGATCGGTCAGGGTCGCCCAACGTTTGGCGTCATTATTGAAGGTGCGGTAATAGTTGGCTGCGCAAGCTGGTGTATCGGGGATGGCGTACATACGCACGTATTCTGCAATGGAATCTTCCGGTACAGGGTGCTCGGCTCCTTTCAAAAAGTATCGAAGCCAGGCTACCTCATTTCCCGGAATCATTGCTTCTGCCAAGCCAGGCGCTTGCTGAAAATGCTGATACCAATAGATTGCCCCGCCGCTTGAGCGCACTTTATTAACCACTTCCATGTTACCTTTCAGATTATTGATCACAGCAATATTCATGATGCCCAATCGTGTAACCCGCTCGGGTATCGCCAGCGCAATTTCCTGGGCAACAATGCCACCCCAATCGTGCCCTACCAGTTGAAACTGCTCTATTCCCAACGCGTCGAGCATGCTGATAACATCCTGCGCAAGCTCGGCTTTGTGGTAATGCGCCTCGCCAACCGTGCGCTCACTGTCGCCCAGCCCACGCAGGTCCGGCGCAATAACCTGAAAACCGGCGTCCAGATGGCGGCTGACGTGCTGCCAGGAATAGGAGCTTTCCGGCCAGCCATGAATCATTACCAACGGAGCACCGCCGCTGCCGGTGTCTCGATAGGCAAACCTGCCGCGGGGTGTAGACAACTCTCTGGGCGCGTTTAATAGCATCGCAGGGATTGATCCTTCGTGGGAATTTATTGGAGGCCCTTATTGGAGGCCCTTATTGGAGGCCCTTATTGGAGGCATTTATTAACAGGATTTAGGGCTTTATCCTGACATCATCGAAGTGCGCAAGCCAAATGCCTTACGTGTATATTCGCGATAAACCCATTCAAACACACGGTAAATTTCAACGATGGTAACTGAAGGCGCATACAGCATGCTCGAGGCGTTTTATCGCTGCGTGGATCCGCCGTCATGACCAGGGCTGACCGGGGCTGACCAGAATTACGTTCGATACTCACTTGTCGTAGAAGCCTAGCTGGTCAGTTATCATACCCTTACTCTGAAGGAACTCGGGTTGGAGGAGCACACGCCCAGGGCCGAGTGGATCGGTGGTTCCAAAAAAGACGGGGAACCCAGAAAGGTGCCCTTCGTCATTCGTGAAACCGAACACATGCACCAGCACACCTTGTCTGAAGTTACAATCTGGGAACGGTTGCCACGCTGACACGCATGGCGTCCATCCAACCGACAAATTAACCAACTCCCGAGGAGCGCTTTATGCCCGAAAACAGCCACTTCTACGAACCCGCCAATGGCCACGGGCTGGCGCACGATCCTTTCAATGCGCTGGTGGCTCCTCGCCCCATAGGATGGATATCCTCCAAAAGCCGTGACGGCGTGCTCAACCTTGCGCCTTACAGCTTCTTCAACGCGTTCAACTATAAGCCCCCGGTCGTCGGGTTCTGCAGCATCGGTTACAAGGATTCCGTGCGCAACGCCGAAGAAACCGGCGAATTTTGCTGGAACCTGGTAACCCGCTCACTCAGTGAGGCGATGAATGAAAGTTGCGCCGCGGTGGGGCCGGAAGTTGATGAATTTGTACTCTCCGGTCTCACACCAGAGCCCTCCCGGGTGATCTCGGCACCGCACGTGGCGGAAAGCCCGGTCACCATGGAGTGTCGCGTTTCCCAAGTGCTTCGCCTCAAGGGCGCTGACGGGCAGGAAACAGACACCTGGATGGTATTCGGTGAAGTTGTCGGCGTGCATATCGCACAGCACCTGCTGAAGGATGGCGTATACGACACCGCAGCGGCCGAACCCGTGATGCGCGGCGGCGGGCCTGCCGATTACTTCACGGTAAACGCGTCAAACAGGTTTCAGATGCACCGGCCTGGGTAAGTCCATGCAACCATCCACGTCGAACATGAATCCTCGCAGCTTAACAGCCTGCCTGGCATTTCTCGGTGTTGCCTTCTCGTTCAGCGTTGTGATGATCGGCACCACCATGCCGACCCCGCTGTACCCCATCTACCGGGAAGCCTTCGGGTTTTCCCAGCTGATGATCACGATCATCTTTGCGGCTTACGCCTTCGGTGTGATAGCCGCGTTGGTCGCTACCGGACGCTGGTCTGATCAACTGGGCCGCAGGCCATTACTGCTTGGTGGTCTCCTGTGCTCCATTGTCAGTGATCTGGTTTTTTGGCAAACCGACGGTCTGGCGATGATTCTTGCAGGCCGCGTGCTATCCGGGATCTCGGCCGGCATTTTTACCGGCACCGCGACCGTGGCGGTGTTGGAACTGGCGCCGCCCCAATGGCGCGAGCGGGCGACGTTTGTCGCAACCGCCGCGAACATGGGTGGCTTGGGTCTTGGCCCCATGCTCGCGGGCGCACTGTCACAATACCTGCCGACGCCACTGGTGTTGACGTACCTTGTGCACATCGGGCTTGCCGTCCTGGCCTTCGCCTGCGTGTGGTTGGCGCCTGAAACCGTAAAAAAACCCACTCATCCGAAGCTGTCATTGCAGCGACTGAACGTGCCTCCGGACGTTCGCAGTGTGTTTGTGCCGGCTGCCATTGCAGGTTTTGCGGGTTTTGCAGTGTGCGGCTTTTTCACCTCGATTGCGCCGGCGATGATGGGCAATGTGCTGGGTTACGATAACCGGCTGCTGATCGGGGTTGTCGCGGGCAGTATCTTTATTGCCTCAACGCTCGGCCAGTTTCTGCAGGGTAAACTGCCCCTGCGCCTGCGTTTGCCCATCGGGTGCGCCACCCTCGTGGCAGGCGTTGCGCCGGTCGCGCTCGGTATCCAGATGCAATCGCTCGCCCTGTTCATGGCCGGCGCACTCATCGCTGGAACGGGACAGGGCATTGCCTTTCGCGCCGGCATGGGCGCTATTGCCGAAGCCAGTCCACCAGAGGAGCGCGCGGCCGTTACCTCAACGTTCTTTATTGTGGCCTACATCGCCATCTCCGTGCCGGTGATTGGCATCGGTTTAATGGCCAGCGTGATCAGCCTCAAAACGACGGGCTTTATCTTCTCTGTTTTTGTAGGTTTTATGGCGGCTTTGGCTTTGCTGATTCTTTTAAAACGTGGCCACCACACGAATTGATCAAAAATCAGATGTCAGGCTTCGCTATTCACTTGTCGGGCGGCGTCCAGACCGGAACATCTTCAGTTCTGGGCTCTTCCCAATCCCGGTGCATAGTGCTGCTGAGCGCCTCTTCCAGTTTTATGAACAGCTCGCCATAACGACGGTTGAAACTGATGCCTTCCTCAATTTCCTTCCAGGCCTCGAATAGCTCGTTTTCGTGGGCCATCTCATGGTCAATAAACGCCCAAGTCATCTGCCGCGCACGCATCGGATGAACCCCCAGAGCCGTGAGCGCATGCCCACCAAGCTCCAATGCAGAATGGTAAGTCTCACTGACCACATCGTCAGCACCGGCTTCCCGAAGCTGGTAGCCATGGCCACGGTCGAATGCCCGCGCCAATACCCAGATCCCCGGGAAGAACTTCTTTACATGCTTCACTATATCCAACGTGCGTTCGCGATCGTCAATCGCAACAACCAACAGACGCGCCTGTTCAATGCCCGCGGTTTCCAGCAACCCGGGTCGGCTGGCATCACCAAAAAAGCTCTTGATATTGACTTTACGAACATTTTCAATCTGTTCAATTTCGTGATCGAGCACCACCACGGGGATGTTGTTGGCTCGCAGTAACCGGTAGATAACCTGTCCAAAACGCCCCACTCCAGCCACGATGACCGGCGCCTCTTCATCAATGGCATCGGCTTCCCGCTCGTCGTTTGTCGAACGCCGGTACCGAGGCAGCACAACACGATCATAAACGATGAACAGCAGCGGTGTGAGGAACATCGACAGCGCCACCACCAAAGAGAGAATCTGCGCGATATCGGCCGGTATCACCCGGTTTTGAACACTGTAGGTGAGCAACACAAAACCGAACTCGCCGGCTTGCGCCAACCCAAGGGTGAACAGCCAGCCATTGCTGCCGTGAACGCCGAACTTCAACGCAAGAACCAGCAGAATCAACGCTTTTACCACAATGACTGCCACCACCAGGGCTACAACAATGCCCCACTGAGCCGCCAGAACTTCAAAATTGATCCCGGCGCCCACGGTGATGAAAAACAGGCCCAACAGCAGGCCCTTGAACGGCTCGATGCTGGCTTTGAGCTCATGGCGAAATTCACTGTTACCCAATATGACACCGGCCAGAAAAGCCCCAAGGGCCGGCGACAAGTTGACGATGCTCATGAGTGCAGCAATACCAATAACCAGCATCAAGGCAGTGGCAGTAAAAATCTCTCGCAGCCGGGACTGCACCACATAGCGAAACAACGGACGGCTCAGGTAATAGCCGCCAACAATAACCGCTGCAATCGCCCCCACCACAACCAGAGCATGCCCCCACCCCGGCAGACCTGCAACCAGGCTAAAACCGGAATCGTCACTGAACGATGAGCCGGGCCCACCCTTCAAACCTGGCAACGCCAAAAGCGGAATCAGAGCAAGCATCGGTATAACGGCGATGTCCTGAAACAGCAACACCGCAAACGCGCTGCGGCCGCCCGCCGTTTTCGCCAGACCCTTCTCATTCAGGGTTTGCAACACGATCGCGGTAGACGACAGCGCGAAAATCAGGCCAATGGTCAATGCCGTCTGCCATTGCAGGCCAAGCCACCAGGCGACCGCCATTCCCGCCGCCGCTGTCAGCGCGACCTGAAGACCACCAAGCCCTACAAGGCGCGCTTTCTGGGCCCAGAGCGATTTTGGGTCAAGCTCCATGCCCACTAAAAACAACATCATCACAACGCCAAATTCCGCAAAATGCTGAATCGTATCGGATTCCTGACCCACCAAACCCATCACAGGCCCGATCGCCACGCCGGCAGCCAGGTAACCCAGCACCGAGCCCAGGCCAAAACGTTTTGCCAGTGGTACCGCAATCACCGCCGCCAGCAAGTAAATAAACGCCTGAATGAAATAGGTGGTCATCGGTAGGTCACAACCTTGTTTGCAAAAAAATGTGGTAATGTAATTTTCACAGTGGCTCCCAAAGCCCGTTCAGGACCATGCCATGATGTATTTTGCCCATGAAATAGGCCGCGCCGCGTTGAACCCCGTACGCATGATGACCGGCGCCCAGAGCAAGTTGCTTCAACACCCCTTAAGCCCTTTTTCACACGTTCCCGGAGCCCGCAGCATCGCCTCAGCCTACGGCGTGTTCGGAGACCTCACCCGGCGTTACTCGAAACCCGCGTTTAATTTGCACACAACCCTGTGTGATGGCAAGCAAGTCGACGTTCGTGAAGTCATCACGAGCCGCAAATCCTTTGCACAACTGAAGCACTTTCAGCGCAACGTGGAGCGGCCAGATGACCCCAAGCTACTCATCGTCGCGCCTCTGTCCGGCCACTTTGCCTCGCTGCTACGCGGCACCGTAGAAGCCATGCTGCCGGATCACGACGTGTATATTACCGACTGGCGTGATGCGTGCCAGGTTCCGTTGTCCGCAGGCGATTTTGGCCTCGACGACTACATCGACTACGTTATCGACTTTATCGACCACCTGGGCCCAGACACGCACGTACTGGCAGTTTGCCAGCCTGTGGTGCCGGTACTTGCAGCAACCGCCATTATGGCTGAAGACGGCCATCCGGCGACACCTCGTTCGCTAACGCTGATGAGCGGCCCAATAGACGGCAGAGTTGACCCCACCACGCCCTGCAAGCTGGCGACCAAACACAAATTGAGCTGGTTCAAACGCAACCTCGTACACCCTGTGCCCGCGCCCTACCCGGGCGCCCTGCGCAAGGTGTATCCCGGATTCCTGCAGTTGGCAGGATTTGTGAACATGAATCTCAACCGCCATGTGGATGCCTATCGTGGCCTGTTCACATCCATTCGCGATGGTGAGGCCGGTAAAGTCAGCCGCCACCGCGACTTCTACAACGAATACCTGGCGGTAATGGATCTGCCGGCAACGTATTATCTGGACACCATTCAGCGTGTCTTCCAAGAGTTCCACCTGGCCCGGGGCTGTTTTAAACACCATGGCCGGCTGGTGAACCCGGCCGCCATTCGCGACACCGCCTTGATGACGATCGAGGGCGAGAAAGACGACATTTCCAGCCCGGGCCAAACCCGAGCTGCCCACGATCTGTGCGTCAACGTGCCGGAAGCTCGCCGACTGCATCACTTGCAACCGGGTGTTGGCCATTACGGTGTATTCAACGGTAGCCAGTGGCGCGAAACCATTGCGCCCCGGTTACGGGATTTTATCCGTGCGGCATGACGGGTTGTTTGGGCGGGGTTTTTAGAAAGCTTCTTTGGACGGTTACCTTGAGATGTCGCGGGGCCTCTGCTAGCTTCAAATGAAAGCATCGCTCCAGGGAGAAGGATATGAAGAGTGTCATGCAAGACCTGAAAGGTAAGGTAGCCCTCGTTACCGGCGCATCTCGTGGCATCGGCCGACACATTGCACTTCAACTCGCTCAACGCGGTGCAGACGTCGCAATCAACTTCTGCTCACGCCAGTCCGACGCCGACGAAGTCGTCAGGGAAATTGAGGAGGCCGGGGTTCGCGCACTGGCTATCAAAGCGGACCTTTCCACAATGCCCGCGGCCCGCGGTGTGGTACAGGATGTGTTCAAGACGTGGGGGCGCATCGACATTCTGGTGAACAACGCCGGCATAACCCGCGACAAATCCATGAGAAAACTCACCGACGATGACTGGAACCACGTTCTGGATACCAACCTGGGGAGTGTTTACGCAACCTGTTCCGAAGTGCTGAACATTATGATGGAACAGAAATACGGTCGCATCGTCAACATCACCTCTTTCGTAGGCCAGGCCGGCAACTTCGGGCAGGCTAACTACGCAGCGAGCAAGGGTGGCATCATCGCGTTCACCAAAACTCTGGCGTTGGAAATGGCGAAGTACAACATTACCGTCAACGCTATTGCGCCAGGCTTTACCGAAACAGAAATGCTTGCTCAGGTGCCCGAGAACATTCGCTCTCAAATCGTCGCACGGGTACCCATGGGGCGCTTTGGCCAACCCGAGGAAATCGCCCGGGCAGTGGTGTTTCTGGCGGCGGAAGGAGACTACATCACCGGCCAGCAGATTAACGTGAACGGCGGCGTATATATGTAAAGATATAGACCCCCCGTGATCCCGGGTAAACCCCGGCCAGAGAGTGTGATCATGTCTGAAAAACCGATTAAAACCGAGCACCCGGAAGAATCCGAGCTCAATGTCGTGCGCAACACCGTGCTCAAAGTAAGCGTGCACGGTGGCAACCTGCTGAAACGCTCTCTTATGCGTCGGTTGCGCCCCAGCCCGCCCAGCCCCGTCAGCATCAAAAGCATGGCCAAGCCTTTTGTATCCCTGACCGGAAAGCTCGCAACCCAGCCAGACACCGTGATCCTCGCGCAAATGCGTCTTATCAGAGACAGCACTCGATTCTGGTCGGGCCTGGTGTCCAGCAGCATTCGCAACAAACCATTAGCCGTAATAGAACCCGAACAGGGCGACGCACGCTTCCGGGACCAGGGTTGGGACGAAATCCTGGCGTTCAACGTCATCAAACAAGCTTACTTGCTGTCGAATCGCTGGATCATGGACACCATCGACGACGTGCGCGGTATGGACAAGCACACCAGGCGAAAACTTCGATTCTTCACCGGCCAGATGACCGACGCGCTCGCCCCCAGCAACTTTATTCTCAGCAACCCTGAAGTACTGCGCACAACCATCCGAACCCGGGGCACAAACCTCTTGCGCGGCCTGGGCAACCTGATGCGTGATCTGGATCAGGGCCACGGCCCCCTGCCCTTTCGGATGTCTGACCCGGACGCGTTTACGGTGGGTGGCAATCTGGCGAACACCCCGGGCGACGTTGTTTTTCAGAACGAGCTAATGCAGTTGATTCAGTACAAGCCAACCACCGATGCTGTGCATCGTCGGCCCCTGTTGGTGGTTCCGCCCTGGATCAACAAATACTATATTCTCGATCTGGGTGAGAAAAAATCGTTCATCCGGTATTGGGTCGAACACGGCCACACGGTGTTTGTTATCTCCTGGATCAACCCGGGGGCGGCACTGGCGCACAAGAGCTTCGAAGACTACATGCTCGAAGGCCCCATCGCTGCCATGGATGCCATTGAACGAGCAACCGGCGAGCGCGAGCTCAATACCGTCGGCTACTGCATTGGCGGCACCCTGCTTGGCTGCACCCTGGCCTGGCTTGCAGCCCGCGACGACGATCGAATCAAAAGCGCGACGTTTCTCAACAGTTTACTGGACTTTTCAGACGTTGGTGATCTGGAAGTGTTCATTGATGAAGACGCCATCAGCAAACTCGAGAAAGCCATGAACAAACAGGGCTATCTTGACGGTGCCTCCATGGCGACCGCCTTCAACATGTTGCGAGCCAACAGCCTGATCTGGTCATTCTTTGTTAACAACTACCTGCTCGGTCGGGACACAGCGCCCTTTGATCTGCTGTACTGGAACGCCGACGCCACCCGCATGCCTGCCGCCATGCACAGTTTCTACTTGCGCAACATGTATATGCAAAACCGGGTGCGAGAGCCCGGCGGCATTGAACTGGCCGGCACTCCGATTGATCTGGGCAAGGTCAAAGTGCCGAGCTACTTTGCATCGGCCATAGAAGACCACATTGCCCCCTGGACCTCCAGTTACAAGGGCTCACGCTGTTTCGCAGGCCCCGTGCGCTTCATACTCGGCGGCTCCGGGCACATTGCCGGAATCATCAACCCGCCAGACCGAAAGAAGTACGGTTACCGCCTCAACGAAGACAACAGCCCTACGCCGGATGCGTGGTTAACAGGCGCTAAACAGTTTGAAGGTTCCTGGTGGCCCGACTGGGCTGCCTGGATTGAACAGTTTGGGGGTGGGGAGGTGAAAGCCCGAACCGCTGGAGAAGGCGAGCTGCCGGTGATTGAGCCAGCTCCCGGAGCTTATGTTCAGGGCCAGTCAACGTTAGATTGACCCGTTGCATCCAAAGCGATCAGCGGAGAAAAAGCTGATGCGATTGGTGCCCGAGGCTTTTGCCGCATACATTGCCGTGTCAGCGTTTCGAATTAACTCAACAGACGTCTGCCCGTCTGACGGGAACATGGCAATGCCAATGGATACCCCTATATGGAGCACTCCATCCAGAATGTCTGTTGGCTCGTTAATTGAGCTGACGATACGATTCGCCACGTCGGTAATTTCGTCTTTTCCCTGCGGATCGTTAAGGATGAATATGAATTCGTCCCCACCGACACGGGCCACGGTGTCAGATCTTCGCACCAGCGCCAACAGCCGTTTTGCCACATCTTTTAACAGGTCGTCGCCAACGCAGTGACCGAGCTGGTCATTGACGAGCTTGAAACCGTCAAGATCAAGAAACATCAATGCGAATTGGCTCTGATCACGATCAGAATGCAGAAGTTTTTGATCAATCCTGTCCATCAGCAACGTACGATTGGGCAAATCGGTCAAGGCATCGTGAAACGCCAGGTGTTTGATGTATTCATCCTTGCGAGAGAGCGCCGTAATATCACTGAACACAGAGACATAGCGCGAGGGTTCGCCATTGTCGCCGAGCACCATACTGATGGTCATACGCTGCAGGTAGAGCTCCCCGTCTTTACGGCGGTTCCATATCTCACCATGCCAAAGACTGTTGGCCTGAATCTCTTTCCACAGGGACGCGTGGAAAGCCCGATCGTGACGGTTGGATTGCAAAATACGGGGGTTTTGTCCGACGGCCTCATCAGCGGTATAGCCGGTAATCTCAACGAATCCCGGATTAACCGACAAGATGGTTCCATCAACATCTGTGATCATAACGCCATCAAGCGTATTCTCGAACACACACGCTGCCAGCTTGAGCTTCGCCTCAACCTCCTTGAGACTCGTTACTTCACTGGCCTGAATTGAAAACCCCTTGACCGTGCCGTCGGCATCAACATCGGGAATGTAATGCCCGATGATATGCCCCACACTGCCATCGGTTTTGTTCAGAGTGCGCTCAAAACGCTGCGGCTCGCCCGCCAGAGCTGCGCGAATATGCGGCTCGTTCAGCGTGAACAATTGCTCGCCCACCAGTTCCTGGAATCCGATCCCGATAATCTCCTCGGGCGGCATTCCGAACCACTCACTGTAGGCGACGTTGGCGTAGCGACAGCGTAAATCCCTGTCCCAGTAGCCCATCATATTTGGCGCGTTATCAATGATGATTTTTATGAACTGCTCGCCCTTGATAACGGCATCCGACATTCGAGCTCCTACCCGGGTCGGGTTTATGGGACATCTTATGGTTTCTGCTTCAGAAGGTCTCTGATCTCACCCAGAAGCGTTTCTTCCCTGGTCGCTAAAGGAGGGGGTGCAGGCACGGCTACTTCTTTCTTCTTCAGGAAGTTCATCCATTTTACAACAAAAAATATTGCAAGCGCCACGATCAGGAAATCCACTATCGTCTGAATAAACATCCCGTAATTCAAGGTGACGGCAGCCACATCCGCCGTTGCCGGCTTCAGCACAACGGCCAGGTTAGTGAAGTTAACATTCCCCAGCAACATACCCAGTGGTGGCATGATGATATCCGCCACGAATGACGAAACAATCTTCCCGAACGCGACACCGATGATGATACCGACGGCCATATCGATCACATTGCCGCGCATCGCAAACGCCTTGAATTCCTTCATCATGCTCATAAGCCAACCCTCTGTTAGAGTGATTCACCCAAACCCATGCGGCAAGAATAGCCACAGGGTATTTCCTGATGAATTTAGGCTGACAATCACTTTGTGTACAGCTTTAAAATTGTTAAGCAGTAAGTAACCATAAAGAAGGTTATATTCACAGTGGAGGATGCCACATAGCGAAGTAGCCGCAGCGTTCAATTCCAAGATACAAGAGGTACAGCAATGGCTGAAGCCAGTCCAGGGCAGAAGCTCAAGAAACTTAAAAACAGATACATTGCCGGCCTGCCCAATCGCATGGGGGAGCTCAGAGATTCCTGGAACCGACTCCTGCACGTTAGTTGGGATCCGAAAGCGCTCGCGTTCATGCACCACTGCGCCCACAAGCTGAACGGCAGCGGCGCCACCTTTCAGTTTCCCGATATCAGCGATACCGCGCGCATACTTGAAGAACAGCTACAATCGCTACTCGTGAAGCCCGATGCTAACGCCGCAGAGCGCCAGCAAATTGACCGCTCACTTAAAGCCCTCGAACGCGCTATTGAAGCGGCCTCTCACGCTGACACCAAAAGTGAAGCGACTGCCAGCGAACCACAAATCTCCACTGACAAAGACCAGCCGTTTCGCATCGCCGTTATTGAAGACGATGCAAACCAGGCCGCACATCTGAAAAACTGGCTGGAACAACAAGGTTATTGCGCCGAAACGTTTGAAGACCCAGACACCTACAATCAGCGAACCGACCAGCGCTTCCATGATTTGATTCTACTGGACATAGGCTTTCCCCAGGGCCCTCTGGAGGGTATTGGCTGGCTGGAGCGCACGAGACACCAAACGGGCGCCAATACCCCGGTGATCGTGATGTCTGCCAGAAGCGACATGGTCGCCCGCATGCGGGCATTGAGAGCGGGCGCAGACATCTACCTGACCAAACCGATCGACATGGGCGTGCTCAAAAAACGCATGCACCAGTTGCTGGAGAACACTCCTACTGGCCGGCCAAGGATACTCTGGGTGGACGACGACATTGATCTCCTCGCCCACTACAACGTGATGCTGACCGAAGAAGGCTATGAAGTTGCAGGCCTGAGCCAACCGGCACGCGTACTGGAGCATATCGAACAGTTCCAGCCCGATGCCATCGTGCTTGATCACGACATGCCCGGATGCCGGGGCATAGAGCTTGCACGGGTGCTCAGGCAAGACGCTCGCTACATGACCATCCCGATTCTTTTTGTATCGGCCTCGCCTGAAACACAAGAGCTGTTTGAACAGCACAGCATTGCGGGTAACGAGCTCTTCCAGAAGCCATTGGACAGCGAAAACTTCCTGAGCTCTTTGCACCGGCATTTGATGAAAGCCAAACTGATTGCAGCGCGCATCAACCTGGTCAGCCAGCGCAAAGAATCCCGCAGCCTGCAAAATTACGACTATTTCCTGACTGAACTCGTTGACCTGCTCGCCAACATTGAGAACGACACGGAAGATCAGGCGCACTACCTGGTGCAGGCCAGCATAGACAACCAGGAGTACCTGAGAGCCCAGCACGGTGCCCGCGCCATGGCAAACCTGAACGCAAGCATGGAAAAGCTCTTCGCGAACCAACTCGCCGTTGGCGACTCGGGCTGCGCTCTGGGAGGAGGCAGCTTCCTGTTCCGGCTAACCGCAAAGGCCGCCGACGATGGCAAAGCCTTCCTTGAGCGCTTCCATTACAACCTGAACAACCCCGCCTGGGCCTTGAAGAATACCCCCGCACCGGTCACTCTGAGCTTGGGCGCACTGACCCTGAACGCGACTCCGGATGAAGACAAAGCATTGAATGAGGTCGAAAAGGCCTGTGGCAAAGCCATGCAGTCCGGCAGCAACTCTCTGGTGTGGCAACAGACGCCCGAACGCCCTCCCGAATCCAGACTGAACGATCGAATCAAAGAATTGATCGCAGCGCAGGCGTTCAAGCTCCACTACCAACCCATCGTCAACATGGAAACTGACCACACGCTATTCGAAGCGCAGGTGCGATTGGTGGACGAAAACAATGCCGTGTTTCTGCCTTCGCAGTTCCTGCCCTGCTTGCCTCAAGGCACCCGAAGCCAGTTCTATGAGCTGGATCGCTGGGTCATTCAACATGCCGTAGAAAGCCTGACACTGCTGGAGGGCAAAGCCTCCGCCAGCCATTCAGTCAGCATAAAGCTGTCCTCCCCCATGGTCGAGGTGGAGCGTTTGCTTACGTTGCTGAGCACGGCCATTCGCAACGCTCGCATCAAAGGCGAACGCCGTATTTACCTGGCGCTTTCATGCCCGACCGTATTAAAAGATGTTCCCAAGGCGAAAAAGATAGCGAAGCTGGTTCATAACATGGGCTGCGGGCTCATCATCGAACACGTTGACACAGACACTGCATCGGTGGAGCTACTAAAGGAACTTGGCTGGGTGGATTTCGTGAAACTGGTGCCGACACTCGGCGCCCGCGTTCAGCAAACACCGATTCTGGAGCAACTCCTGGAGCGACTGAAGGCCACCCTCAACTCCAGCCAGCACATTGTGATAACCGGCGTAGAAGACGCCAAAGCGCTGTCCTGGTTCTGGGAACGCGACATTCGCAATTTTCAGGGCTACTTCATCCAGGAACCGAAGGTGGCCATGAGCTACGATCTATGACCATCGGCTGAAACCACGCTGCACAGTCACGCGGACTCTGTGCAGTGCTCAGACAAAGCCGGAATTAAAGCTTTACCATCAACTTGCCTTTGTTCTCACCGGTCAGGAACAGGGTCAAGCCGTTCATAGCCGACTCCAGCCCTTCCAGAACGTGTGCCCGGTATTTGACCTGTCCGTTCTGAACATAGGGCGCGAGCTTGGCCCGCAGTTCCTGCGCCTTGTGCATGTGATCAGGCATGGTGAACCCTTGAATGGACAGGCGTTTCTTGATGATGCGCATCCAGTTGGGGCCAGGGCTTGGATTAGCGGAGGCGTAATCGGCAATCATCCCGCACACCACAATACGACCGTGGGCATTCATCCGCTCGAACACGGCGTTCTGAATCGGGCCACCGGTGTTCTCGAAGTAAACATCGATGCCTTCAGGTGCCAATTCGTTCAGTTTCGCGCCCAGGTCATCCGTCTTGTAGTTCACCGCACCGTCGAAGCCCAAGTCGTTAACAATCCAGTTCGCTTTCTCATCGGTGCCGACCACGCCAATCACGCGCAAGCCATCGGCCTTGGCTAATTGCCCCACGATGGAACCGACAGAGCCGGCCGCGCCTGATACCACCAGCGTTTCTCCCGCCTCGGGATGTCCGCAGCTATAAAGCCCTTGGGTGGCCGTCAGTCCCGGGAGCGCAAACACCGACAATGCCATTTCCGGCTGCAAGGCTTTATCTACCTTGCTTACGCCCGCACCGTCTGTGAGAACCATCTCCTGCCAGCCAAACATCCCCATGACCTGGTCGCCCACCGCAAAGTCAGCGTTGTTGGACGCAACAACTTCGCCGATGCCCGATGAACGCATGACGGTGCCCAGCTCCACCCGTGGAATGTAGCTGTCGGTGTCTGAGGTCATCCAGCCCATCATGGCCGGATCAAGGGACATGTAGGTTTGCTTGATCAGAAATTCGCCGTCGGCGGGTTCCGGAACGGTCTTTTCCACCACCTCGAACAGTTCCGGGCCAACCTTCCCTTCGTTGTGCTTGATCAGGTTAATCGCTTTGTAAGTACTCATTCGCACATATCTCCTGCGGTGATTAATGGAACCATCATCTACTACGGATATGGGTGCCATGGCATTGAATAAAAGGGCAGGTTGCCAAACGTTAAAAAGGCACACGGCCAAAAGCCCATCGAAACGACGTTTTCGTCGTATATACCGCGCAAGGAGCGCATATTACGCTATTGCTTCAAAACCAACCGCCGGAGAACCATCATGACAACAGCATCAACCACACTCAGAGAACTGAACGGCCTGAGCCCCGCACCCTCAAGCCTGTCCGATTCGGCTCTGATCATGATCGACTACCAGAACACGTATCTTGAGGGCGTCATGAAGCTTGAAGGCGCCAACGAAGCCATGGAAGAGGGTCGAAAACTTCTGGAATTGGCTCGCGCCAAAGGCATTCCGGTATTTCATATTCGTCACGATGCCGGCCCGGGTTCTCCCTATGACGTTAACGCCCACATTGGCGCCATTGCCGACGCCGTTGCGCCGAAAGACAACGAGCCGGTCATTACCAAAAACTTTCCGAACTCGTTTGTACAGACGGATCTGGATGACCAGCTCAAAGCGAAGGGCGTTAAAAACATCATTCTCGCGGGCTTCATGACCCATATGTGCGTCAATTCCACCGCACACGGCGGGTTTAACCTGGGGTATTCACCCACCGTAGTGGCCAGCACAACCGCCACCCGCGCGCTCAAATCGGCTAACGGCAAGATACTGTCTGCCCAGGAAGTACACGATGGCGCATTGGCTTCAACGCAGGATCTTTACGCTGCCGTTGTGGACCAGGTCACGGACTTGCCGGCCTGATCAATCTGTTGCCGGGTTGCTAACTCGCATAATGCGTGAGCGCCCGGCTCTCCCGGCCCCTCGGCTCGGAATCTATGAATCAGTAACCTTCCTCAATAGTTCCACAACTAAACTAGACTGTATAAATTACTCAGACCCAAGAAGAAGGAAGTAGCGATGGCTGAATCCGAAGAGGCCACGAAACCCGGCCGCACAGCGGTCGGTTTGGCGGTGCTGGGAATCGTCTACGGCGACATAGGCACCAGCCCGATCTACGCCCTGCGTGAGTGCTTTCGCGGGGTCAGTCCTTTGCCCATCACAGAAGCCAACATTCTTGGCATTTTGTCGCTGATCTTCTGGGCGCTAATCATCGTTATTTCCCTGAAGTATATGGTCTTTATTCTCCGCGCCAACAACCATGGCGAAGGCGGTATTTTTGCGTTGCTGGCGCTGTTACGGCCAGATAAAGATCAGGACAGCCGGCGCCGGCGCACGCTGATTCTGCTCGGTCTGTTCGGCGCTGGCCTGCTCTATGGCGGCACCATGCTGACGCCCGCCATCTCGGTGCTCAGTGCCGTGGAGGGTCTGGAAGTGGCCGCACCGACGTTGCACAACTATGTGCTACCCATCACCGTCACCATTCTTGTGATGTTGTTTGCCATGCAGAAGTTCGGCACAGCCAAGGTAGGGGCAATGTTCGGCCCCATCATGGTGGTCTGGTTTCTGACGTTGGCGGCGCTCGGGATCAACAGCATTATGGATCACCCGGAAGTGCTGAAAGCCGTGGCTCCCTGGTACGCGGTGCAGTTTCTCGCCGGCAATAATCTTACGGGTTTTCTGGTACTAATCGGGGTGTTTCTGGTCGCCACTGGTGGGGAGGCCCTTTACGCCGACCTGGGCCATTTTGGCGTAACCCCGATACGGCTGGTCTGGTTCTGCTTTGTGCTGCCGGCCCTGTTGCTGAACTATTTCGGCCAGGGCGCTCTGCTGCTCGACAAACCCGAAGGCACTCTGCAGCCGTTTTTTCATCTGGCGCCAGACTGGGCGCTGTTTCCTCTCGTGGGCTTGGCCACGGCCGCCACCATCATTGCTTCTCAGGCAGTCATCACAGGCGCGTTCTCTCTCACCCGGCAAGCGGTGCAGCTTGGTTTTATGCCGCGCTTGCGGGTACAACAAACGTCTGAGCACTCCCACGGCCAGATTTACATGCCGGGTATCAACTGGTTTTTGATGATCGCTGCGGTCGCCCTGGTGCTGACGTTCCGCTCCTCAAACAATCTGGCGGCGGCCTACGGTGTCAGTGTGAACGCCACCATGCTGGTGACCACCATTTTGGCATTCAATGTGGCCCGGGAGCGCGGCGGCTGGAGCCTGGCCAAGGCGAGCACTTTTCTGCTGCTGTTTCTGACGGTTGACCTGGCGTTTCTTACCGCCAACGCGGAAACCATCCCGCGAGGTGGTTGGTTTCCGGTCGCCATGGGGGCGATCATCTTCACTGTGATCGTCACCTGGCGCCGTGGCACCGAGCTTTTACTCCAATCCTACGAAGCCAATACCATTACCGTTGAAACGCTGCTGGGACATCTCGAGCACGAGCCACCCCAACGCGCGCCCGGCACCGGCATATTTTTTACTGGGCGCACGGGAGAAGTGCCCAATGCGTTGTTACAGCTGAAAAAGCACAACATTCTGCTGCCTGAGACGATCGTGATCGTTAACGTGAAAATGACGCGTAAACCGCGGGTGTCCAATGACGAACGCATGCAAGTGAAGGCGTTCGGCGAGGGCCTGTATGAGGTCAAACTCAACTATGGCTTCATGCAGGGATTCAATATTCCGTCGGATTTGTCCTACTGCATTGAACATCGCGAGTTACCGGCTGATCTGGACGATGCGACCTATTTCGTGGGGCGGATATCGGTGATTGCAGACCGGAAGAAAGACGGCATGATGGCGTGGCGCGACAAACTTTTTGCGTTAATGGTGCGCAATACCCTGCATGCGACGTCCCTGTACCGGATTCCCTCTGGCCGGGTGATTGAAATCGGGCTGCAACTGGGTATTTGATGGCTCGGCTAAAGCAGCTCCTGATCATACGCATACTTGGTCAGCTCTGCGGTCGTATTCAAATGCAGCTTGGTTTTAATATTCTGACGATGGGATTCAACGGTTCTCACGCTGATGTTCAATTCGTTGGATATCGCTTTGCTGCTGAATCCTTTGGCCACTCTGCCAAGAATGGCCTCTTCACGCCGGGTAAGTTTACTCTCGCCCGTATCGATTGGTTCGCCGTGGCGAAATAACGTCTCTGTGGCCGCGCAGCAGATATAGGTGGCACCGTCGGCCACCGTTCTGAGGGCACGAACCATCTCGTCAGCCGATACATCTTTCAGAATGTAGCCTTTGGCACCGTGAAACATCAACTGCGAAATATATTCCCGGTTGTCGTGCATGCTGAGAATAAGGATTTTCAGATCGGGATAGCGCTCTTTGAAAATTTTTGTCGCTTCTATCCCGTTCATGTTGGGCATGCTGATGTCCATCATGACAACGTCTGGCTTCAGGTCGTTCACCAGCTCAAGTGCTTTGTTGCCGTCGGTGGCCTGGCCTACTACGTCTATCCCTTTTTCCTGCTGCAACCGCGCCCTGATGCCTTCCAGGACCAATATATGGTCATCCACCAACATGACTTTCAATACAGATCCTGGTTCACTCATATGACTGGTACCGTCAGATTTACAGCAGCTCTGTGCGTGTCAATATGGGTTCGACTACGCCTGAAATTCTTTGAACGAGGCCGTGATACGGGTTCCGTTACCGGGCCGGCGCGAGACCCAAAACTCCCCGCCCAGAAACTCCACTCGCTCGCGCATGTTACGTAACCCAATGCCCCTCGAAGCGTAGACATCCTTTTCCACGATTCCCACGCCGTTGTCCGTAATGCACAAAAAAAGCCCTTCCGCGTCTTCGTTCAAACTCAATACCAGCTTGGACGCCCGGGCGTGCTTTTCGATGTTCGACAGCGCCTCCTGAACAATGCGATACAGGGTTGTGGCAACCTCCTCCGCAATATCGCTCTGCGGGGACTGAATATCAATGTCTAGGTCGATACCGCTGCGCTCGCGAAAATCGTCCAACAACTGATTAAGCGCTGCCATCAACCCCAGGTCATCCAACACGCTGGGGCGCAAATCATGGGAAATAGACCGCACCTCCTGAATTGCCCGGTTCAGCACTTCTCCACCTTTCATCAAGGATTCGTGGGCGGCAGATTCAGACACAGGAATATGAGTCATCGCGGTTTCCAACCGGTATTTTACAGACACCAGCAATTGATTGATGCCGTCATGCAACTCCCTCGAAACCCGGCGCCGTTCCTCCTCTTGATGCTGAACTGTTTTGTGGCTCAGTTCTTTGAGATTCTGGTCTGCCAGGCGATTTTCATGCACGTTGAACAGAACCCCAATAGACACAATAACGCCAATTGCCAGCAACAACGACGCCAGAATGGCCAGTAAGGTTTGCTTGACGTTGGCATCCACACCGGCTTCGATCAACCGCATCTCGGTGGCAATGTCATCAATGTACAATCCCGTGCCGAACATCCACTGCCAATCCGCAATCTGTTCGACATAGCCAACCTTATCCACTTCTTTACCGGTGGTCGGCTGTTGCCACATATACTGATAATAGCCACCGCCATTTTCAGCGATGCGTATCAGATTCTGAATCAGATAATTGCCGCTACTGTCCTGAAAATTGTACAGGTCCTGCCCCACCAAACCAGGTTGAGTGGCATGAACCAGGGTCAGCCCCTCTTTATTGTAAGCGTAAAAATAGCCGTCATCGCTGAACGAGGCCTTCTGCATCAAGGCCACAACCCGTTTACGGGCCTCCTCATCGGTGGCGGAGCTCTGCCGGATAAAGTCGATGGCGGTGCGCATGATAGACACATAGTCTTTCAACGCGGTTTCCTTGGACCGTCGCAGGTTCTGCTCAAAAACCTGCAGTTCCCGTTTGGTCAGAATATCGCCCTGATGCAGAGTTACCACTGAAAATATTCCGGTAACAACCAACAGTGGAACCAACGCAAGCAATATCAATTTTGTTCTTAGGGACATTTATGTGGTCCAACTAATACGAGAAAAAGCGCAGGCGTGACGAACAGACTCGTCACGCCTGCCAGGCTCTCAATTTACGGCATTCTCATGTCGATGACATACCAAAGAACGCCGGGAAGATCAGAATGGCGATCAGCACAAGCACCTGCAGCATTATGAACGGCATGACACCGCGGTATATGTCGGTGGTTTTGACCTCCGGCGGTGATACGCCTTTGAGATAAAACAGACTGAATCCGAACGGCGGGGTCAGGAAGCTGGTCTGCAGGTTCATGGCAATCAGGATCGCAAACCAGAGCATGTTGATGCCCAGCATTTCCGCGATCGGAGCCAGAATCGGCACAATGATGAATGAGATTTCAACAAAGTCGATGAAGAAGCCCAGCACCAGAATGATGAGCATGGTGAGGATGAGAAAGCCCCACTTCTCGCCCGGCAACTGCAGCATCCAGTCTTCCAGCAGGTAATCACCGCCTGTGTAGCTGAACACCATCGAGAACGCCGTGGCCCCCACCAGAATAGCGAACACCATCGCCGTCACCTTGACCGTATCCCGGGAGCTCTCCCACAGCATCGTCCAGGAGAACTGCCGATAGGCCACTGCCAGCAACAGAGCGCCAACGGCACCCAGCGCAGAAGACTCCGTCGGCGTCGCAATACCGGCAAAGATTGAGCCCAGCACCACCACAATCAGCGCCAGCGGCGGGATAATCGCTATCAGCGCTTTGCCTATTTCCTGGGTTCGCGTGTCATCGTTGTTTCGCGGCATGGCCGGTGCCGATTCCGGCGACCGCCAGCTGACAAACAAAATGTAGGCGACATACAACCCGACCAACACAACACCCGGGATCACCGCCGCCTTGAACAGATCCCCCACCGGCAAGCCGAGAACGTCTCCGAGAATAATCAGAATAATCGACGGCGGAACAATCTGCCCCAACGTGCCTGACGCGCAAATAGTGCCGCAGGCAAGCTTTTTGTCATAACCGTTCGCCAGCATGACCGGCAGGGAGATCAAACCCATGGCAACAACGCTGGCCCCCACCACACCGGTCGACGCCGCCAACAGCGCACCAACCACGATCGTGGAGATCGCGAGGCCGCCGGGCAGGCTGCCAAACAAACGCCCCATGGATTCCAGCAACTGCTCAGCCAGGCGGGTGCGCTGAAGCACAATGCCCATGTAGATGAACAAAGGTATCGCCATCAGCACTGTGTTCTGCATGATGCTCATAATGCGGAACGGCATAAACGCAAACAGTTGCGGGCCTTCGGCAATAAGGCCAAAGATCAGGGCAACGCCGCCAAAGGTAAAGGCAACCGGAAAGCCCCACAGCAGCATAAAAAGGCAAACTACGAACATTATCATGCCGATCATGCCAGACCTCCTGCGCCAACCTGGTCTTCGTAGCTTGCGTCTTTGCCAAGCACTCGCAGTGCAAAGGTCGCCATACCAAGACTGGCAACGGCCAAAAAGAACGTCGAAAAAGAAATCAGACCCTTGATGATAAATCGATAGGGCAGGCCGCCCGGATCACCGCTGCCCTCGCCCATCTGATAGGATTCGAGCATATAGTCCCACCCCATCCATGTGATAAGGCCGGCGATAGGAAGCGCAAAAAAGAGCGCGCCGATGAGATTCACCCAGGCTTTAAACGTCTCGCTGCGGCCGGCGTAGAAAACGTCCACGCGCACGTGACCATCCGTTCTCATGGCATAAGGAATGCCCATGAGGAAAACCACGGCGTATAAGTGCCACTCCATTTCCTGCATCCCAATGGATACTTCGTTAAACGCATAGCGCGCAAGCACATCGTAAAAGACGTTAAGCACCATCAGGGTGAAGGCCACGCTTGCGACCCAGCCACAGGCTTTTGAGAGGGCTCCCAGCCCATTGTCCACAGCAATCAACCAACGCATTGGAGTTCCTCTTGCCGAAGCTATACTTCGGACCGGTCAGGATTGGATATGAGTTTTTGAAAAGCATTCGGGGGCCGGGCTTCTTGCGAAGGCCCGGCATTTAACTAACGGGGGATGGGGAAACCTATTCTTCCAGCTTGGCCATAGTGTCGAGGTAGGCGCGCTCGGAAATGTTGGTGTAGGCACGTACCTTCTTCAGGTAATCCTGCTGCGACTTGATAATGCGCTGCCCTTGCTCGTTTCCTTTGGAATACTCCTTCAGAACCTTCTCGTTAGCCGCCACCATGGCTTTAAAGATGTCATCCGGGAACGTTTTGATCTGTACATTCGGATATTTCTCGCGAATGGTAGCCCATGCGTCTGCGTTGGCATCCACAGACTGGGTCAGCATGTCGTAGGACGCAGTGCGCATGGATACCCGCAGGATTTCTTGCAGATCCGCCGGCAGTTTTTCCCACACGTCTTTATTCACGAGGAACTGCAACTCAGTGGCGGGCTCGTGCCAACCGGTGTAGTAATAGTCCGCGATCTGCTGGAAGCCAAGGCGAAGATCCAGAGCCGGGCCAACCCACTCAACGGCATCAATGGTATTGCGCTCAAGTGCGGTGTAAAGCTCGCCCGGGGCAATATTAGTCGGGTTAACGCCCACTTCCGCAAAGACCTCACCTGCAAACCCGGGGATTCGCATTTTCAGACCCTGAAGATCGTCCAGCGTTTTGATTTCTTTGCGGAACCAGCCACCCATCTGATTTCCGGTGTTACCACCCGGGAACGACAGCATATTGTGGGGCTCGTAAACCTCCTGCATCAGCTTCATGCCATCGCCCTCATAGAACCAGGCCCACTGTTCCTGGGCGTTCATACCAAAGGGCATACTGGTGAAATACAGGGTATTGGGGACCTTGCCTTTCCAGTAGTAGGACGCGGAGTGGCCCATGTCGTACTGGCCGGCTTTCACCATATCAAACACACCGAAAGGTGCTTTATGACGATTCGCAGAATCAATGCGGATTTTCAGGCGGCCATTGGACATTTTTTCTGCCATTGCCGCCATATTTTTGGTGGTGTCTCCAAAAATCGGGAAGTTCGGACCCCAGGTCTCCGCCAGCTTGAGCGTGTAGACCTTCTCGGCCGCGTGAGAAAAAGACGCGAAGAGTGCGGTGGACAATACGGCGGCAATCGCTGCCGCCTTTATGACTTTCTTCATGGTGTTATTCCTGTTGTGTTTGTTTTTAGGAATGACGCCCGTTTTGAGCGTGTCGAAAAGAGTGACAGGTCAACAGGTGATTTTTTATCCGCTTAACTAACCAATTTGTGGGGCGATACTACGCAAGGATGTTGCGGTAAATACTTACGTACCCGAGCCGGAGTGTCATCGCAAGCCAATGAAGCAGACCTTTGGTAAGCTCGTTGAACTCCCGGGTGGGGAGTCAACCGGAGGCATGCACGTTATGGAAACCGCTAACCTGATCTGGGGGCTGATTTTCAGCTCCATAGGCATGGGCTATTTTATATACGGGCGAAAGCAGTCGAACCTGGTTGCTCGTTACTGCGGTATCGCCCTCATACTCTATCCATACCTTGTCACCAATACCCTTGCCATCGTCGGTATTGGCATTGCGCTGATGCTAGCCCCCCGGTTTATCGAATTCTGAGCCGGGAACGCGTTATAATCCGAACATCGCGACATTGGTCATAGCTCAGGCGTGAGCTGAGGAACTGCACATGAGCAATAAAGATGACATCGTTGAAGGCAAGGGTCCGGCGGGTGGCTGGGGGTCTCTGAAAGGCATCGCCAGTATTTCTATCGAATCGTCTGCATCGCCCTCCGCGGTGGACACGCTGCGCCGGATGAACAAGCCTGGCGGCCTTATGTGCCCCTCGTGTGCCTGGCCAAAGCCCAAGAACTACAGCGCGTTTGAGTTCTGCGAAAACGGCGCGAAAGCGGTGATGTGGGAATTAACGAGAGACCGCTGCACGCCCGCGTTCTGGGAGACGCACACCGTGCAACAGCTGCGCACATGGACAGATCATGAGCTGGAGAAGACCGGCAGGCTCACCCACCCTCTGCGCTATAACCCGCAAAGCGATCGCTATGAAGAAGTCGATTGGGAATCGGCGTTCAAAGACATTGCGGCGAACCTCAACGCTCTCGACCCGGAAAGCGCGGTTTTTTATGCCTCCGGTCACGCGGGGCTTGAAGCCTCCTATCTCTACGCATTGATGGCCAGGCTGCACGGCAACAATAACCTGCCGCAGAGCTCGAATATGTGCCACGAAACCACCTCTGTGGGCCTGAGCAAAGTGATTGGTTCTCCGGTTGGCACCATTATCTGGGAAGACCTGGAACAGGCGGATGCGTTTTTCTTCTTTGGCCAAAACCCCGGCACCAACAGCCCGCGTTTTCTTCACCCGCTAAGAGACGCCAAGAAGCGCGGCGGTAAAATCGTCACCTTTAACCCGATTATCGAACAGGGGTTGGTGGCTTTTGTAGATCCTCAAAACCCGATTGATATGACCACGGGGCGGCAGACCAAGATTTCCGATCAGTATCACCAACTGAGCTCCGGCGGCGATGTGGCGGCCATTATGGGCATCTGCAAGCATGTGATTGAGGCGGACAAAGCCGCCCAGCGCAATGGCAGCAAACGCATCATTGATGTGGCCTTCATTGATGAGCACACCCAGGGGTTCGACAGTTTCTTAAGCTCGGTTGAGGCCGCCCAGTGGAACCATATCGAAGCCGGTAGCGGTCTGACCCGACAAGCGCTGCTCGACGCCGCCGACGTATACATGAAGGCGGAGCGCGTGATCGGTGTCTACGGTATGGGGCTAACCCAGCATACCCACGGCTCGGTTAATGTGGGCATGCTCGTCAACTTGTTGATGCTCCGAGGCAATATTGGCCGGCTTGGCGCGGGCGTTTGCCCGGTTCGCGGGCACTCCAACGTTCAGGGGCAACGCACCGTGGGCATCGCGGAAAAGGCCAGCCTCATTCCCATGGACAAACTGCGGCAACTTTTTGATTTTAATCCGCCGTTAAAGGATGGCGTAAATATTGTCGAAATGGTTGAGGGTTTGATCGCAGGCTCAGTCAAGGCGAGCATCTGTCTTGGCGGCAACCTGTTGCGTGCTGTGCCAGACCAGCGCCGCATGGAAGAAAGCTGGGCGCAACAGAACCTGACGGTAATGGTGTCTACCAAGCTTAATCGCAGTCATGTTTTCCCCGGCAAGTCGGCCTATATACTGCCCTGCCTTGGCCGTGCCGAAGTGGACGAACAGGCCAGCGGGCCGCAAGCGGTTTCCACCGAAGACAGCTTTTCGATGATCAGCGGGTCCACCGGCCATCGGTCGCCCGCATCAGAACACCTGAAAAGCGAGCTCGCCATCGTAACCGGTATCGCCAGGGCGCTGCTGCCAGACAATCCGAATGTGAAATGGGAAGAGTGGACCGCAGACTACTCACTGGTGCGGGATCTTATCGAACAAACCTATCCCGACGATTTCGGAGAGTTTAACAAACGGATGTTCGAGCCAGGCGGCTTCTATCGGGGCATCGCGGCCCACGAGCGCATATGGAAAACACCGGAAAAAAAGGCACTGTTCACCACACCAGAGCGGCTGACGTCGCTGGGATTCGACACAAAACCCGGCCGTTACAGCCTGCTCACCATGCGCTCAAACGATCAGTTCAACACCACCATCTATGGCTACTCCGATCGTTTTCATGGCATTGAAGGAACGCGGGATGTGCTGTTGATGAACCCTGATGATATTGAACGTGCGGGATTGTCCGTGGGCGATCGTGTGCAGATGATTACGGATCTGGACGACGGGGTGGATCGCCGCCTTGGGGGCTTGGTGCTCACGCCTTACCGGATTCCGGTAGGAACGGTGGCGTCTTACTATCCGGAGTGCAATGTGTTGGTGCCGGTGAGCCACCACGATCAGCTATCAAAAACACCTGGATCCAAGTCTGTTCCGGTTCGCATTGAGCGGGAACCGGACGAACCGGCCATTTGACATAGAGTCGGTATAGGAGAAGTATCGGGCGAACATTTTAGGAGCGGCGCACTGCCGCAATTTTGGAGATCTTGGCCCATGCGTGTTTTTGCTAACCCGGTAGGCTCAGGTTCGCTTTGGTTTGACAACCTGACGACAGCCGAAGGAACCCCCGTCGCTTACGACCCGCAGGCGCGGGAGTTTGTGCCCATGCCGCCTTTTTGCGCCAACCGTGACATCATCGGTTGTAACTGGATTGCTCCCGAGCAAGGCGCATTTTGTCGGTCCTGTGCCATGACTGAACTCGCGCCAGACCCATCCATTCCCAACGCTATCCCCAACTGGGCGCAAACAGAAGCCGCCAAACGCTGGGTACTGGACAATCTGGGCCGCTGGCATTGGTTCCGGCCGGAGGACCCAGGCGCGCCGCCGGTTTTCCACATGCTTGCCGAGGGGGCAACGCCTGTGCCCATGGGGCATGTTCAGGGCAAGGTAACCATCAGCGTGGCCGAGGTAGATCCGGTTTTACGCGTCACTCGCCGGGAAGCGCTAGCAGAACCTTATCGCACCATGATCGGCCACATGCGGCACGAGATCGCCCACATGCTCTGGTGGCGCCTCAGCCTGCGGGAAGATTTTCTGGAGGCCTTCCGAGCCATGTTCGGCGACGAACGGGCAGACTATCCCGCTGCGCTCCAAAAATATTATCAAGAGGGCCCACCACCTGGCTGGACCCTGAGCTTTCTGACCAGCTACGCCTCTGCGCACCCCCATGAGGATTGGGCCGAAACCACCGCGCACTTGCTGCACCTGACCGATATCACCGACAGTTTTGTTGCGGCAGGCCTGTCCGCACCGGAGTTGCCGCACCAAAACTGGGACCCCTACAGGGAAACCGATACCGAGCACCTGATCCGTGTTGCCGTCTCCCTCGTTCCCGGCATCAACCACATCAACCGCTCAATGGGACTCGAAGATCTCTATCCCTTCGTGTTATCGGATGTCGCTCGCCGCAAACTTGCCTTCGTGAACGACTGGCTGCGGCGCGGAGCTCAGGGACTTTAGTGCATTGGGCTAACCGGCTGAGCCCTCCATGGTTCAGGTTCAGTCGGTTTTTGCGCCAATTTCCTGAAACGTCTGCACCAGGGCATCCGGCTCTTGTGCGCCGGAAACAAGGTACTTGTTGTTGATAATAAACGCCGGAACCGCCGTCACCCCGGCCTGTTGGTATCTGGCTTCATCTTCGCGCACGGCATGAGCGTACTGATCGGAATCCAGAACATCTCTGGCTTTTTCCGGATCCAGCCCCATAGCTTCGACGCATTGCACAAGAACGTCGCGGTTGGAAACGTCGTCTGCCCTGCCGAAATAGGCCTCGAACAGCGCCTGTTTCATACCGGTCTGCACACCCTGCTCACCGGCCCATTTAACAAGCCGATGGGCATCAAACGTATTGCAGGTTAATCGCTCCTGCAGTTTCTCGAAGTTGATACCGAGATCCTTCGCAATCGTCATCATCTGACCCTGAGAAGCCTTCATCTCCTCCTCACTCCGCCCATACTTCCGGGCCAGGGCAGGCAGAATCGGCTCTCCTTCCCCGCTGTGATCCGGGTTCAATTCAAACGCGTGCCACTCAACGGTGAACTCATAATCTGGTACCAACTGCGCCATGGCTCGCTCGAGGCGGGCATAGCCAATGGCACACCATGGGCAGGCAATGTCGGAAACGATATCGATCTGTATTTTGTGCATGATGGGTCCTGTCAATTTTTTGAATGGCCTAAAGAAGCAATATTAAACCAGCCGTTATGACGGCGAGCAAAACCGATAAGCCGATCAGGGTCTTCCAGGGAAAGGGTGGCGGAGGCGGTTCTACAGCGAGCTGTTTTTCCAGATAATTTCTCAACAATCGAGTATTGCGGGTATTCGCCTTGTAAATGGCATCGAAGGCATCCCCCACTACCGGCAACAGGCCACCGACAAAATCGATGCCCATATTGCGCAGCATAAGCAGCTTCACATCCTTGCTGGCGCCAGCCCGCTGAGCCTCGACCAACACATAACCGGACAGCAACAGGCCTGCCATGTCTCCAACCACCGGCACCAGGCCGATAACGGCTTCAGCCCCGATCTGGAATTTAGTAAACGGAATACCGATGCTGCTGTCGGTAAAGCGACTGAACTTATCCAGACGTTTGAGTACCGCCTGTTGTTGGGCTTTGGTGGTAATTTTCACTTAACCTCCTTTACCAGCTCAGCGCATTCTACATGAAGCCTTTAGTTGGAGGTTATCAAGAAATAGATTTGTCAGGATTTTCGAGTGATTCACCCTCAAATGGCAAGATAGGTCTGGCGAAGCTGCTCGTCCTCCAGAACCTCACTCGCCAGGCCGTCAAACACGACCTGACCGGACTCCAGAATGACCGCCCGGTCCGCCAGCTTCAGCGCCGCAATCGCGTTTTGCTCGACGATTACGGTGGTCATCCCCAGCGCCTTGATTTCTTTCAGCGTGCGCTCGATTTCCTGCACAATGATTGGCGCCAGCCCTTCGTAGGGCTCGTCCAGCAGCAAAAGCTTGATATTCCGCGCCAGTGCCCGGCCGATCGCCAGCATTTGCTGTTCGCCGCCCGACAAGGTGGTGCCCTCCTGGTTACGCCGTTCTCCCAAGCGTGGAAACAGCTCGAAGATACGATCAATAGACCAGCCAGGAGACGGCGCCAACTGAGCCAACTTCAGGTTTTCCAAAACGCTCAGGCCTGAAATAATACGCCGATCTTCGGGAACCAGAGACAGCCCACTCTGGGCCGCCTGATACGCCTTCATGGTGTGCAGAGGTTGATGATCCAGCCAGATTTCACCATGGGTAACCGCCGGCGAATCTACCCGGGCGATGGCGCGCAGGGTCGAGGTTTTCCCGGCCCCGTTACGTCCAAGCAACGCGAGAATTTCCCCCTCATGGATATTCATCGTCACGCCCTGAACGATGTAACTTTCCCCGTAATAGGCATGCAGATCCCAAACCGAAAAAAAGGCGGGCTCGGACGATGCATGCGTGGCATTCATGTTGGGTTTTTCTTTCATTATGCCCGTAGCCTCATTGTGTCTCTGCGGTGCCCAGATAGGCTTCCTGAACTTTGGGGTGGCCCTTGATGTTAGAGGGATGGTCCTCAACAATCACGTGCCCCTGTGACAGCACGCTGATTCGGTCAGCCAGGCTGAACACAACGTGCATATCATGCTCAATCACTACGAACGTAATGTTGTGGGCCTCATTGATGGATTTCAGCAAATCAATGGTGTTGTTGGTGTCAGCCCGAGCCATACCCGCCGTGGGCTCGTCCAGCAACAGCAATTTGGGCTGCTGAACCAGGCACATAGCCATCTCCAGCCTTCGCTTGTTGCCCCGGGACATGGCAGACGCCAACTGGTGACGTTCATCAACCAACCCCACATCCTGCAGTATTTTCTCGGCTTGCTCACGTATGGCGGTTTCCTTCGCCAGTGACCTGAAGGGCGCGAGGTGAAAGGCACCGTCGCGATGAGCGAAGGCCGGAATCATCACATTTTCCAGAATGCTTAAGTCGGCAAACACCTCCGGTGTCTGAAAAACGCGGCTAATGCCAGCCTGATTGATCTGAAAAGGCTTCAGACCAATCAGGCTGCTATTGTCAAATTTGACCGTGCCACTGTCTGGCAGAAGCTTGCCAATAAAGCAGTTCAGCAACGTGGACTTGCCCGCGCCGTTGGGTCCGATAATGGCATGAACGGTGTTTTGCTGAATCGACAGATTGACATCATCCAGCGCCAGAAGACCGCCAAACCGCTTGTTAACGCCTTTTACTTCGAGTATCCCCACGGCTAAGACTCCCTCGTGTTGACGGAACCGGGCGGCGGTTCCTCTGGCGACTCATCGTCACCCAGAGGACGGGCGACACTCGGAGATGACGTGGTTTTACGGGTCTGCGACAACCGCCTGACGAGATTCATAATCCGGCTGGCCCCCTCCACCAGGCCGCCCGGCAGAAAGATCACCACCAGCATGAAGATCAACCCCAGCGAGATGTGCCAGCCGCTGCCTAAAAATGGCGACACCACGGCGGTAAGAAAATCCGTCACCCCATCAGGCAACGCCGAGAACCAGCCCTCGACCACCGATTCATTGATGCGGCTGAAGATGTTCTCAAAGTACTTGATGATGCCGGCCCCGAGCACCGGTCCAATCAACGTCCCGGCGCCCCCCATAATGGTCATCAGAACCACTTCGCCGGAGGCGGTCCACTGCATGCGATCTGCGCCTGCGAGCGGGTCCATGCACACCAGTAAGGCACCCGCCAGACCCGCATACATGCCGGAGATCACAAACGCCGTCAGTGTGTAGGGCCGCGAATTGAAACCCGTGTAGTTCAGACGGGTCTGATTGCTTTTCACCGCCCGCAGAATCATCCCGAACGGCGACCGGAATATGCGCAACGAGAGGTAGAACATGCCAATCAAAATCAGCGCGCTGATATAAAACCCGACGTTAAACTGCAAATCCATTCCGAGAAATTGCACCACCGCCGTATCTCCCATCTCAAGCCCAAGAAAGGATGGCGATGCCACCTGACTGGTCTCGTTGACGGTATCCAGGATGCGGGGGTCGGTCAGGTCAAGTTGCAGACCGGTTTCGCCATTGGTGATGGGGGTCAGTACCGAGTACGCCAGATTATAAGACATCTGGGCGAACGCCAGGGTCAGGATAGAAAAGTAGATCCCGGACCGCCGCAACGAGATGAAACCAATCAACAACGCGAACAAGCCCGACACCACCACAGCAAAAATGATGGCAGGCACGATGTTGATGCTGAGCAGCTTGAGCATCCAGACCGCAGAATAGCTGCCGACGCCCAAAAACGCCGCGTGACCAAACGACAGATAACCGGTCAGCCCGAACAGAATGTTAAAGCCAATCGCAAAGATGCCGTAAATGGCGAAACGTTGCATCAGGTCAGGGTAACCTGCCCCAAGCGGCGCCATGATCAGCGGCGCGGCAAGCACGAAAATAGTGAACAGGACCATCAGAGTCCTATCGCTGGTACGGAATGTTTTCAGCATGACATCAAGTCTCCATGACGCCTTTGCGCCCCATGAGTCCACGGGGACGGATCAGCAGGATGATGACTGCCACCAAGTAAATAATGACCTGATCGATGGAGAACCCGAATAGGAAGTCCTTCACCTCCGGCATAGACGCGAAACTCTGCAAAATGCCGAGCAGAAAACCTGCCGCCACCGCACCGGTCAGTGACCCCATGCCGCCCACGACCACAACCACAAAACACAGCACCAGAAAATCCATGCCCATGTGGTAGTTCGGCGACAGAATCGGGGTGTACATCACGCCCGCCATACCGGTCACCACGGCGGCCAGACCAAACATCGCCGTAAACCGCTTGTCGATGTCGATGCCCAGCAAACCGACGGTTTCCCGATCAGCCATGCCGGCCCGCACCACCATGCCGAATGTGGTGTAGCGCAAAAAAGCGAAGATACCTCCGATAATGACTCCCGCAAACAGAAAGTAAACCAGCCGCCAGATCGGGTAGATAACAGAGTTCTCCGCCATACCGATCCAGACCCCGACATCAATGGAGCCGACAAACGCGGCCGGTGCCGGCTGGGGAATGGGGTTTGCCCCATAAACCGATTTGATAACCTCCTGCAGCACAATGGCCAACCCGAAGGTCACCAGGATCTGATCGGCGTGAGGTCGTTTATAGAAGTGTTTGATCAGCCCCCTCTCCATCACAATGCCAATGAGCAGCATCACCGGGATGGCAAACAGCAGGGACCAGAACACGGAGTAATCGATCATCGTTGCGCCAAAATCGCCGAACCAGAGTTCAACGTAAGGAACGTGAATTTCCAGTGGTGTGCCCCAGGGGCTCAGCTCGGTCGCGGAAAGCGTGACTCTCTCGAACGATAATAAGTTGTTGAAGGTGACGGTACAGAACGCGCCAATCATGAACAACGCGCCGTGGGCGAAATTCACCACGCCCAGAGTACCAAATATCAGGGTTAGCCCTAATGCGATCAGAGCATAGGCACTGCCTTTATCCAGCCCATTCAGTACTTGCAGAAGGATGGCATCCATCGGTATTTACCTTGTCTGATAACAGGCACCTGAAGTGCAACAGGCATATTCAGATCTGACTGACGGAAGTGCATCAACCCGCGGGGCCGATGCACTTCTTCACAGAGGTAGTAGCCAAGCGCTTTGGTCAGACGCCCGGATTACACTTACCGAGTGAGCCACCCGCGAACATCGGATGGTTGGGTTCGTAAATGACCTGCTCTACAGGCGTGATGTTGACCACTTCCAGCAAGTCGAACTCCGACGTTGGGTTCTCCTTACCGCGAACCACGAGCACATCTTTGAAGCACTGATGGTCGGCGGCGCGATAGAGCGTTTTGCCATTGCCCAGTCCGTCAAACTCAAAGCCTTCAAGCGCCTCTCCGATGGCACACGGGTTAAAGCTGCCCGCGCGCTCTGCGGCATCAGCGTATAGCAGAGTTTGCACATAGCACGTATGTGCTGCCTGTGAAGGGGGCTGGCCGTACTCTTTGCCGTAGGATGCGACAAACGCCTTCGAAGCGTCGTCCTGCAGCGACCAGTGCCAGTTAGTGGATCCGAAAATGCCCTTTACGTTTTTACCGGCACCACGGGCCATGAGGCGGGAATACAGCGGAACAACAATTTCAAATTGCTTACCGTTGACCATTTTCTCGCGCAAACCGAACTGAACCGCGTTGGTCAGTGAATTCACCATGTTGGAGCCATAGTGATTCAGAACCAGAACATCCGCCCCCGAATTGGTGACTGGCGCAATATAAGACGAAAAGTCCGTTGCCGACAGAGGCGTGCGAACGGTATTCACCGTTTCCCACCCGAGCGCCTCAGTCGAGGCAATCATCGACTCCTCCATCGTCCAGCCCCAGGTGTAGTCCGCTGTCAGGTGGTAGGCTTTACGGTCGTTCCCGTAGTGTTGCGACAACACCGGTGCCAGCGCCGCCGCCGACATGTAGGCGTTAAAGAAATGGCGAAAGCCGTTGGCTTTTTTATCTTTGCCAGTCGTGTCGTTGGAATGCGTCAGGCCAGCCATGAAGATGACGCCGGCATCCTGACACAACGACTGCACAGCAACCGCAACCCCGGACGAAGAACCCCCGGTAATCATGATGGCACCGTCTTTTTCAATCATTGCACGGGCAGACGCACGAGCGGCGTCCGATTTGGTTTGAGTGTCGCCAGTCACGTATTCGACCTTGCGGCCGAGAATACCGGTACCTTTGAGCGTTTGTGATGAAAACGTACCCAGCATGCCCCCGTCGCCTTCGCCATTGAGATGCTTGACGGCCAGTTTGTAGGCGCGCAATTCATCGGCACCCTCGTCCGCATAAGGGCCGGATTGAGGAACGTTGAACCCAAGTACTACGCTGCCTTTGCCCGGTTCATTGGTGTACGCACTGGCGGCTCTGGAAAAGATCGTTGGAGCGACAAGTCCAGCACCTAAAACAGCGCTGCCTTGAAGGAACTTTCGGCGGTTCAGATAATAATCAGACATGTGGTTCTCCCGGAATTGTTCTTGTTTTTTAGTCGCTGAACACCCTTGATTACTTTTTGGACAGGCGCGCTCACAACTCTAACTTTCCAGAGGTCAGCCAATTAAGCAATGAAAGTTCATCAAAGTTACAACTAATGTCTAATACTTAGTGCTTGGGGACGGGGGTGAACAACAAAGCGAAGAGGAACGACAACACCCCCAGCTCAAAGCTGGGGGTGTTGCTTTATCGGAGAGGTTGAAAGTCGGCCAAAAGCCCTTCAGCGCACAATCATGACCGACACCTTGGCATGATGCACCACATGCTCGGCGTTGGGGCCCAGCACATAATCCGCGAACTTGAGCTTGTTGTGGGACGCCATGACGATCAGGTCAACCTCGATTTTCTTGGCCGCGTTGATGATCGCCTCCCAGGGTGAGCCATCAACAATGACGCTCTGCGTGCGAACGTCCTCGGGCACGTTCGCGTTGATGAAAGCACGCTGGGCTTTCGCTATCGCCTCACGGGCCTTTTTGGCGAAACCCTTGGGGAAATACGACCCCACAATGGGCATGCTGTAGTCCGGCAGAACCGTGACCAAATGCAACGAAGCGTCGAAACTTCTGCACAGCGCCAAAGCCGTGGGAAGCGCCTTCGACCAGGACGCCTCCTCGTTGAGGTCCACTGGCAACATGATCTTGCTGTACATGGCAATCTCCTTCAGGCAGTGGCGGTAACCGCCGTCGGCTCACGACGTCGACGCTGCATCACCACGATCAGTCCGAATATCAGGAAGGCGGGAATCCACATCAGTTCCTTGGTCCAGCGGTCGACAGGCGCCAGCACCTCGATGATTTCCTGGTCAAAGTCGAAGCCAAGATCCGCCGCCTGGCTGCCATAGGCCACCATGTCAACGATCGCGGTATCACCCTTGATCAACAGCTCCATGCCCAGGTTATCGAGCCGCTCCTGCCCGGTCTCACCATCCGGCACTGGCAGGGTCATGTAGGTCGTCATACGATCGCCGTAGGCATCGCGACCTGCAATCTGCAAGCGCAGGGTGGAGTCTGCATCGGCATCACCCAGGGCCTCCACAAATTGCGCAGGCGGCATGGACTCATAGGGGTCATGAATCATATCCATCCAGAACCCGGGCCGGAACAGCGTGAACGCAATCAGTAGCAACATGGCGGATTCGTACCAGCGGTTGCGGGTGATCATGTAGCCCTGAGTCCCCGCGGCGAAGATCAGCATGGCGATGGTCGACACCACGAAAATCAGGATGCCCTGAAGGAAGGTTACATTGATCAGCAACAGATCGGTATTGAAGATGAACAGGAACGGCAGCGCCGCGGTACGAAGGCTGTAGTAGAAAGCCTGAAAACCCGTCCGGATGGGATCGCCCCCGGAAACCGCAGCCGCCGCAAAGGACGCCAGCCCCACCGGCGGCGTAACGTCCGCCATGATGCCGAAGTAGAACACAAACAAGTGCACCGCGATCAACGGCACCAACAAGCCGTTCTCTGCCCCCAGTTGAACAATAACCGGTGCCAGCAACGCCGAGACCACGATGTAGTTCGCCGTCGTGGGCAGGCCCATACCAAGAATCAGGCTGAGCACCGCGGTAAGCAACAGGATCAGCAGCAAGTTCCCCATCGCGAGGATTTCTACCACCTCGGCCAGCACCAATCCCACCCCGGTCTGCGACACAGCGCCGACGATGATGCCAGCAGTGGCTGTCGCGATGCCGATGCCGATCATGTTGCGGGCGCCGGTAACCAGGCCAACCCACAGATCCATGGCGCCTTCGCGCAGGTCTGCGCGCATGTCACTGCGCCCGCGGAAGATCGAGGTAATGGGGCGCTGGGTAAGAATGATGAAAATCATGAACACCGTGGCCCAAAAGGCCGACAGCCCTGGCGACAAACGTTCCACCATCAAACACCAAACCAGCACAACCACCGGCAAGATGTATTGCAGGCCTACCAGAACCGTGGGCCTGGTTTGCGGCAGCGAATAAATCGGTTGATTGGGATCATCCATCTCGAGCTCAGGGTAACCGGCTGCCAGCTTGAGCAACGCGATGTAGATCACTGCCAGCGCAACGGCGATCACCCAGGGCGTCGCATCGCCAAGAATCGGTTTGAGCCAACCGAGGCCGTAATAAACGGCCAGAGCCACAACCATAATGAGCAGAAGCCCACCGAGAAAGCCGATCACCTTATTCAACATCGGCTTGGCCGGATTGGCGCTTTCAAGACCCTGCATGTTGGCCTTGAGAGCCTCAAGGTGAACGATATAAACCAACGCGATATAGGAAATCAGCGCTGGCAGGAAGGCATGTTTAATAACATCGACGTAGGAAATACCCACATACTCGACCATCAGGAAGGCGGCCGCGCCCATAACCGGCGGCATGATCTGACCGTTGACCGACGACGCAACCTCAACGGCACCGGCCTTTTCGGCGGAAAAGCCGACGCGTTTCATCATAGGAATGGTGAAGGTGCCCGTGGTAACCACGTTGGCAATCGATGAGCCGGAAATCAGACCGGTCATAGCAGACGCCACCACGGCAGCTTTGGCCGGCCCACCCCGGTAGTGGCCAAGCAGCGAGAAAGCCACCTTGATGAAGTAGTTACCCGCCCCTGCCTTGTCGAGCAGGGCACCGAACAACACAAACAGGAACACAAAACTGGTTGAAACCCCCAGCGCGATACCAAAAACACCTTGGGTCGTTAACCATTGGTGATTGATCAGACCATAAAGACTGACCCCGCCATGGGAGAGAATACCGGGCATCCAGGGACCGGCAAGGCTGTAAATCAGAAAAACCAACGCCACGACCATCAACGGTGGCCCAAGCGCTCGGCGAGTCGCCTCAAGCAGCAACACAATACCCACCACACCGATGATCACGTCCTGCGTTAGCGGCGCACCGGGGCGTTGGGCCAGTTGCTCGTAGAACATGAACATGTAGGCGCCACAAAAGGCGGCCATTGTGGCCAGCACCCAATCCTGGATGGGAATGCGATCACGGGGCGAACGCTTGAATGCCGGGTAAGCCATATAAGCGAGGAAAAGCGCGAAAGCCAAGTGAATAGAGCGGGCTTCTGTGGCGTTGAACACGCCAAAACCCACCATAAAAGGCAACGGTGACGCGATCCACAATTGAAAGAGCGACCATGCAGCCGCAATACTCACCAAAAGTTTTCCGGGCATGCCTGCTGGTTTGCGGGCCCCAGAATCACTGGAGGCTACCATGTCCTCCAAATCGGCACTCGAGTCTCGAGGTTTTGTCGTATCGTCAGCCATACTCAGCCCTATTCGCCGTCGATCAGGTTATTGTTGATATTATTGCGCTAAAAAACGACACCGCAAACGCGATGCGCGGATACTTGTAAGCATCCGCGCATCATTCACTTGGTTGTAACGTTCATCAACACCAGATCACTCAATCCAACCGCGCTCGCGATAGTAGCGGGCGGCACCCTTATGCAGTGGCGCTGAAAGCCCCTGAGTGGCCATATCCTCGGCAACCAGGTTCTCGAAGGCCGGGTGCAGGCGCTTGAAGCGATCAAAATTGTCGAAAACCGCCTTGACCGTCTGGTAAATAACTTCTTCATCGGCCTTGGCCGTGGTCACGAAAGTCGCCGCCACGCCGAAGGTCTCAACATCGTCCGGGTTCCCCTTGTACAAGCCACCGGGAATGACCGATGCACTGTAGTATGGGTACTCGCTGACGATTCCTTGAATGTCCTTATCATTCAACGGAATAAGGCGAGCATCAACGGTTGTGGTCGCTTCCTGAATCGAACCGTTGGGGTGCCCAACGACATAGACCATTGCATCGATGTTGTTATCAGAGAGCGCCGAAGCTTGCTCAGCGGCATCCAACTGGGAAGCCAGAGAGAACGTATCCATGGTCCAGCCCTTGGCGTCCATCACCACTTGCATGGTGTTGCGCTGTCCAGAGCCGGGGTTACCGATGTTTACGCGCTTACCCTTGAGGTCATCCAGAGTTTCGATGCCGGAATCAGCACGGGCCAGCAAGGTCAACGGCTCGCCATGGACCCTGAACACAGCTCGCAGATCCTTAAAGGCGTCGCCTTCAAAGTTGCCGGTGCCGTTGTAAGCCTGGTATTGAACATCAGACTGAGCAACGCCCATATCCAGTTCGCCAGACTTGATGCCATTAATGTTGGCAACTGAACCACCGGTGGACGGCGCATTACACTTGATATTGGCATCGTCCAGACGGTTCACCAGACGACAGATCGACTGACCGACGACATAGTAAACGCCTGTCTGTCCACCGGTGCCGATGGTAATAAACTGCTCTTTGTCTTGCGCGATCGCCGGAGAGGCGAACATGGCAACACTCAGCAGGGTGCCGGTGAATGCGGCGGATAAAGCATGGCGTTTCATAAATACACCTCAATAATTGTTATTTTGGTCAAGAGAAGGCGGCAAGAGCTGCATCCGGCAGATTTACCGACAGTTTGACCTCTCTTACAACTTTAGCGAAAAAATTCACTGGCGGAAAAACGCCTGTTTGACGAGGTGTTTTTTCCTTAATTCCAGTTTAGACAGGACCTACGTTAAGTAAAGGTTGATTTTCAGATCCTGACACTCAGAGGCCCCACTGCCCCGGGCAGGCGCATGACTCAATCACGCATCATAGCCAGGCCGAAGCCGGCCGCTATCCTGGAGACAACCGACCACCAGGTCAAGATTCATTGCCAATATATGGCCGAAAAGACGCCGTTCACTGCACCGGCGATTCTGCGCCGCTGACCCTCCATATTATGTTGCCCACATCGTCCGCCACTAAAAGCCCTCCCCGCTTGTCGATGGCAACGCCAACCGGTCGACCCTGGGCTTCGTCGTCTTCATTGACAAACCCGGTGAGTATATCAACCGGTTGCCCATTAGGTTTCCCATCTGCAAAGGGAACAAAGATGACTTTATAGCCGCTGCGAGGTTTGCGGTTCCAGGACCCGTGCTGACCCACAAACATACCCTTTTGGAATTGCTCAGGTAAGGTATTGCCCTCGGCGGCGGCCAGCCCCAACGACGCGGTGTGCGGCCCGAGGGCGTAGTCTGGCTTGATGGCCTGCGCTACTTTTTCCGGTTGCTGCGGCTTTACCCGTTCATCCACGTTCTGACCATAATAACTAAAGGGCCAACCGTAAAAACCACCCTCTGTCACCGAGGTCATGTAATCAGGCACCAGATCATTGCCGAGCAGATCACGCTCATTGACGGCGACCCAGAGCTTGCCGCTTTCCGGCTGCCATGCCATACCCACCGGGTTGCGCAGGCCAGTGGCAAACTCCCGGTGCTGACCGGTGTCCGGGTCAATTTCCCAAATGGACGCGCGGCCTTTCTCCTGCTCAAGACCGTTATCGCCAACATTACTGTTGGAGCCCACACCAACGTATAGCGTGTCGCCATCCGGGCTGGCAATCAGGCTCTTGGTCCAGTGATAATTGATTTTTCCAGCGGGCAGATCGGTCACCTTGACGCCTTCGGCAGTGATACGAGTCTGCCCCTGCTCGTATGGAAAGCGCATGACGGCATCCGTGTTGGCAACGTAAAGGTTGTTACCGATCAGCGCCATGCCAAAGGGAGAGTTCAGGTTTTTCAATAACGTCGAGCGTTTGTCGGCTACGCCGTCACCATCACTGTCCCGCAGCAGGGTAATCCGGTCTGCGCTGGGAACCGTGGCACCGGCCTCCTCCATGATCATTCCCTGGATCCAGGCACGAAGGCCGCCGCCACTGTCTGGCCTCGGCTGCGCGTTGGTTTCAGCGACCAGCACGTCACCATTAGGCAGCACGTAAAGCCAGCGAGGGTGCTTGAGATCGTCTGCGAAGGCGACCACCTGAGTGCCTGCAACGGCATCCGGTTTTCCGCCTGTGGGCCAGCCGATCGCTGTGGCAATATTGACGGTAGGAATCAAAGATTCGTCCGGGCCGGGTAACGTCGGGTTTGGGCCGGTTCCCTCAGCAACGGAAAGCTGAGCGACGGTCCCACAGGCAGTCAGTGTGAGTGTCAGACCTATGGGTAATAACAGATAACGCGGGGTCATAATCGTGAGCTCCAGGACCAAAACAACTCAAGCCTAAGCCGATTTCGCTGCAATTGCTTTCTCTGCGCGAAAAAATCTTCATTCAGCGAGTCAACGCTGGCATAAAAGTGTTAAATATTTTGACACCGAGATAACATCGCACTCTATCTGACGTGAGAAATACCCAAACTCTGTATCAGGATTAATCGATGACAGGCACAACCGATAGCGACCAGCCACACACAGGCCAGGCCCGGAAGTTTCTGCAATTCTCCTACCGGGTTTTACGCAATTTTCTGCGCAATCACGGGGTATTGCTGGCAGGTGGCGTTGGTTATAACGTGCTGTTGTCGGCCGTGCCGATGCTCGCCCTGCTGGCAGTATTACTGACTCACGTGGTGAACGAAGACCAATTGCTGGAAGTTATGGCAGTACAGGCACAGCATTTTGCTCCGGCTCATGTCAGCCTGTTGCTGGATGCCGTTAAGGCTTTTATGGCATCCAGGGACATCATCGGCATTGTCGGCCTCCCGGTAATGCTGTTCTTCAGTTCGTTCGCTTTCAGCATGCTGGAAGGTTCCATTGCTATCATCTTCCACCGACCGGACACCCCGCGTCGCAGCTTTTGGGTGTCTGCCGTGCTGCCGTATGGTTTCATTCTGATACTGGGCGCGGGGCTGTTAGCCCTGACTTTGCTGTTCAGCCTGATCAACGCGTTTTACGACGCCCCGGGGTTAATTCTGTACCTGATCAGTTTCGTGGGTGTGTTTATTCTGTTCAGCGCCATCTACAAGGTTTTACCCATTGTGCGCATCTCTCCTCGCAGAGCCCTGGTGGGCGGACTGGTTGCAGCCACGCTTTGGGAAGCTACCCGTTTGCTGCTGATGTACTACTTCATCAATATATCCTTCGTTAATGTCATATATGGCTCCTTGGCCACCATCATTGTGATATTAATCAGCCTGGAAATTGCGTCCATTATCCTGTTGATCGGCGCCCAGGTCATTGCGGAGCTGGAGCGGAGCGAACAGCTGGGCCTGCCCTGGTATGTCTCCCCGGACTGATACCGGCGATGGCGTCCAAGTAGTACTTGCAGTCTCACCAACCAAAAGGCGCTGCACAGCATCTGAAACACCAATGTCATATTGATGAAGCATTCTGAACAGATCTCAACCATCTGTCTTGAATAGGCTTTTCTCATAATGTCTCGAGCCACACGAACGCCTGTCACATTGTTCAGACTTGTTTTAGCCGCCACTCTTTCACTATCAACTCAAGCCTATGAGTTGGAAATTCACGGCTCCAATACCATTGGCGCAACCCTGGCGCCGATGCTGGTGACCGGCTTTTTGGAGGAAAAAAGCGATAATCCGATCTCATCAAAGGGCACGGGCGAGGCAAACGAAAACGTCATTTTCACACGAATTGGAAACCGCACAACCGATGTATTAGTCGCGGCCCACGGCTCCAGTACCGGCTTCAAGACACTTTCGGCGGGCAATGCAGACATTTGGGCATCATCACGCCCGGTAAAGCCTGAAGAAGCGGAACAGCTTCGAGGCCAGGCTGACCTGACGGCCCTGGAGAACGAACACGTGATTGCCATCGATGGTCTGGCGATACTGGTTCACCCATCCAACCCCATCAACCAGATGAGCATCGACACCCTGGGCAAGATATTTTCGGGGCAGATTCAGAACTGGTCTGAGCTTGGTGGCGCGGACCGTGCCATTCGGCTATACGCCAGAGACAACCGTTCAGGCACCTGGGATACCTTCAAATCCCTGATACTGGGTAAAACTTACACACTGAATGACACGGCGCAGCGCTACGAATCCAACGATCAGCTTTCCGACGACGTCAGCCAGGATCCCAGCGGGATCGGATTTTCGGGCCTCGCCTCAGTACGCAACAGCAAACTGCTGGCAATTTCAGAGGGCAACGCGCCGGCACTTCTCCCCAACCAACTGACCGTGGCCAGCGAAGACTACCCGCTCTCTCGGCGCCTGTTCATGTACACGATCGGAGAACAGACACCGCCTCTGGCTGCCGGCTTGATCGAGTTTGCTCTTGGCCCGAAAGGCCAGACTCTGGTTGCGGAGTCCGGATTTATTTCCCAGAATCTCATCGCCATCAAACCGACGCTGGACGATTCCGCTCCGGATACCTTTCGTCGACTGATCGAAAATTACCAACGGCTGACCGTCAACTTCCGATTTTCCGAAGGGCGCACAAAACTCGACAACAAGGCACAGCGGGATTTGCAAAGGCTGCAACGTTACCTTGAAGAAGAGAACCAATCGGCTGGAGATCTTTTGTTGATCGGATTTGCAGACATGCAGAGCCACGAACTGCGGGCGCAGATGATCTCTGAACTGCGGGCATTGTCAGTTCGCAAAGCACTGCAACAATCAGGTGTCCCAGACGTAGCCTACACAGGATACGGGCAATACATGCCTGTTGGCGGCAGCGGCAACCAACGCAATGGCCGAGTGGAGATCTGGATCAGATCCCGCTAGCGCGCCAGACCTGCTTCACTCCCCGCTCAGCCCCCTGTTATAGTCAGACCTCCAACACTGACTCTCGAACACTAATACCGGAGCGCGACATGACGCAGACTATGGAGCTGGACGAAGTAGCTGCACCGAACGCCGCCGCCACACTTGCGGTGCTCTCCGGTACGGAAGAAACCGTCGGCGAACTGATGACACCGGTAACCGCCACGCTACCGGACAGCAATACCGTCGCCGAGGCGCTGACGTTCATGGTAAAGAGCACGGACGTTTCCGAGATCAGCTACATCTTCGTGACTCAACATGACCGCCTGGTTGGTGTGGTGGGTATGCGCGACCTGGTTCTCGCCAAACCCTCCGAGGCGTTGTCCAGCATCATGACGCGCGAGCCCTTCGCCTTTCAGCAAGACACAAAAGTGGAAGACGCGGTCAGCGAGGTGCTTTATCGCCACTACCGGATGTACCCGGTGGTGGACGAACAGCAGCACGTGGTGGGTGAGGTGCGCGGCTGGAAACTGTATGAACGCATTGCCTCGGAACTGAGCGCACAGGCCGGCTCACAGTATGGCGTGGCAAAAGAAGAGCAGATTAACACGCCGGTACTTGCTGCCTTTCGCATGCGTCACCCCTGGCTGCAAGTAAATTTGCTCACCGCTTTTGCCGCCGCCTTCGTGGTCGGCATGTTTGAGAGCACAATAACCCAGATCGTCGCCCTGGCCGCCTTCTTGCCGGTACTGGCCGGGCAAAGTGGCAATACCGGCTGCCAGGCACTGGCGATCACCCTGCGAGGCATTACCCTGGGGCAAATAAACGATTACCCGATCAGACAATTGCTGCGTAAGGAAATTCTGCTGGGCGCGCTCAATGGCGCCGCCGTAGGCGTAATCGCGGGCATCGCCATGTACGCCTACGCCGTGTCCACCGATTCCGCCAACCCCGCCATGCTTGGTCTTGTCATCTTTATCGCCATGATCGGCGCCTGCATGGGCAGCGGCATTTTCGGGGTGGCTGTACCGTTGCTGCTCAAGCGTTTTGGTGCCGACCCGGCCACCGCAAGCAGCATCTTTCTAACCACCTTCACCGACATCATCGGCATGGGTCTGATGCTGTTCCTGGCCACCTCACTGGTGCTATAACCGGACTGAATGCGAAGAAACACATGACGCTGTTTGAAATTATCGCCATCTTGCTGAGCCTCTCCGCGTTGTTCAGCTATATCAATGCCAAGTTTATTGGCTTGCCCACCAGTATCGCCGTGATGGCATTTTCGCTGGCATTTTCGCTGGCTCTGGTGGGTGTCAGCCATTTGGGCGGACAGGATCTGACCCACTGGGCAGAGCAACTGATTGGGCAGGTTGATCTGGGTGAAACATTACTGAACGGCATGTTGAGCTTTTTATTGTTTGCCGGCGCCCTGCACGTAAACCTCGACGATCTGGCCGACCAGAAATGGCTGGTGGCGCTGCTGGCGACCCTGGGTGTTGTGGTCACCACATTTTTAGTGGGATGCGCAATGTGGCTCGCGTTGGGCTGGCTCACGATTCCACTGCCGTTCATCTACTGCCTGCTCTTCGGCGCTGTGGTTGCCCCCACCGACCCGGTCGCGGTACTGGCCATTCTTAAATCGGTAGACACCCCAAAATCACTGTCGACCAAAATTGCGGGCGAATCCCTGTTCAATGACGGCGTCGCTGTGGTCGTATTTGTCGCCATTCTGCGCATTGCAGAGGGTGATACCGACGCGACGCTCCCGGGCATCGGCCTGCTGTTTCTGGAGGAAGCGGGGGGTGGATTGACGTTAGGCTTTTTACTGGGATGGGTGGGGTATCGGCTACTGCGTGGGCTTGACAATTATCAGGTCGAAATTCTGGTGACCATTGCGCTGGTGGCGGGCGGCTACGCACTTGCCAGCCGACTGCATATGTCCGGTCCTTTGGCGGTGGTAGTCGCGGGGCTGATGATCGGCAATCATGGTCGGCGGTATGCAATGTCAAAAACGACCGAGCGAAATCTGGATACGTTCTGGGAATTAATCGACGAAGTACTGAACGCCGTTCTGTTTTTGCTGATAGGCCTTGAAGTTCTGATCGTCACCTTTGCGTTGCCGGTACTGCTAGCCGGGCTTGCCGCGATTCCGCTGGTGCTGCTGGCGCGCCTGATAGCGGTGGGTTTACCGGTGATGGCGTTAAAACCGTTTCAGGAACACACCTCACGTTCCATTTTGGCGTTAACCTGGGGTGGCCTGAAAGGCGGCATCTCCGTTGCGCTGGCACTGGCACTGCCCGCCGGGCCGGAGAGGGATCTGATTCTGCCCATGGCTTATGTGGTGGTGGTGTTTTCCATCCTGTTCCAGGGTTTGACGGTAAAGCGATTTTTGGGGAGCGCGGCTTAGCAGAACGGGCCGCGCCTGCGTGCCCACCGGGCCAGGATTACCGCAACGAGAGATCCTTTGTGTTTCGGTTTTCCGCACTTTTATTTTGCTTAAATCGTCCCAATATACAAAGAACCTCGACGACACCCCGCAGGATGTATCAATGAACGCGATTCTCAAACAGTTTCTTTTTGTTTCAAGCATCTATCTGTTAGCACCGACCGCTGGCGCTTTGAGCCTGAATGACATGATGCCCGGCGCGACACAAGCCCTCTCATCCGCAACCGAAGTCAATGGCGATGCCCGGCAATTGGTCGGTCAACTCGAGGGTCAACTGGGCATCACCAAAACTCAGGCGGTTGGTGGCACAGGCGCATTGTTACAACTGGCGAAAAATCAGCTTGGCACTGACACTATGGGCGCGGTCGCAAGCAAAGCGTCGGGATTGTCAGGCCTTTTGGGCGGCAACAGCGGTCTGAGCGAAAGCCTGCTCTCTAATGTTTCGTCCATGGGCGGAGTTCAGTCAGCCTTTTCGGCGCTGGGTATGGACAGCTCCATGATCCAGCAATTTGTGCCGATTATAATGGGCTTCCTGGGAGATCAAGGCGTTGGCTCCTCGTTGCTGGGGCAACTGCAAGGCCTTTGGGCGCCTGCCGGCTGAAACACTTGATTGCGGCCAGCTTCCTTGGCTTCGTAAAGTGCATTATCGGCTTGCAGTATCAGTAACTCGGGTGACAGTTCCCTCGTCGGAACCAGGCTACATACGCCTGCACTGATGGTGATCTCCTGCGCCACATCTGAGAATTCATGGACAATGCCAAGCGCCTGAATGGCAACACGGCAGGCCTCAGCGACCGCAGCAGCATCCTGGGTATCGGGCAATATCAGAGCAAACTCCTCACCGCCATAACGCGCGACCAGATCGGTCGGTCGCCGCACCACCTGTTCCAATACTTGCGCAACCTGTTTCAGACACTGATCACCGCCCGGGTGACCATAAGCATCATTAAATGCCTTAAAGTAATCAACATCCAGCATGACCATCGAAATCGGCTGACTCTGGCGTAAAGCCCTCAACCACTCCTGCTCAAGATAAAGATCAAAATGGCGGCGATTGGCGAGCCCGGTCAACGAATCGGTCAGGGACATTCTCTCCAGCTCGTGCTTGGCAGTGTTCAGTTCCGCATTCTGCCGCAGGCTTCGCACTGCAAAGAACACTAACAAGGTGATAAAGAAAAAGCCGAATCCAATAACAAGGGAAGGCAGGTATCCGCGCCTGGCACTCACAAACGTCTTCCCGGGCATGGCCTGAATCACCCAATGTCGGCCCGCGATGGGCGCAAGGGGTACTTCGTGGATCAGGCTTCTCAGCCAGCGCTCATCGCTGGAGCGGCCAGTGCTGTATATCACATCCGGGTCCGCCTCAGTGCGATCCACAACCTGAATCAGGATGTTGCTGTCGATGGCCGTCGGAATCGACTGATTCACCAGTTCGCCGACTCGAAATACGCCGTTCAAGAAACCATAATGGCGCATCTCGCGGTCCTTCGGTGTGGTATCGGAGGCACCGCGGTACAAGGGCGCAAAAACCAGCAAGCCTTTCTGGTGGTTCCGCTCTTGCACCAGTTCGATGGCAGCCGTCGCGACCATTCGCCCGGTCGTTCTCGCGGTCAACAGGGCCGTCCTCCGCTTATTCTCGCTCGACAAATCAAAACCCATAGCAGGCCGATTATCCGCTATAGGCTCAATGAACTGCACAGGAACGAGCCAAGGCGGCTCTTTCGACGGCACAGCGCCCGCCGTCGCCGACTCCTCAGTTAACACAAACCCGGGATACCAACTCTGCTGCCGTTGCTCAAACCCGGTCCGATCCTCCTGTTTGACAACCGGAGCCCAGGCAAGCGCCTTGATAGCCGGAGTGCGTTCAAGTATCGGCCGAGTCAGCCTGCCAAAAAGCTCTGCATTCATCTCCGGCATCATGCCCACAGAGGTCTTCAAAGCGAACAGGATTTCAAGGTTCAGCAGCACTTCACGTTCAAAGGCGGTCGTAAGCTGGGTAACATCCGCACGAAACTCTTGAGTAATGCTTTCGGTTTCCTCCAGGTACAAGCCACGGCTGAGGGCGGCACAAAACCCCAACCCAACCAGCGCCAGCAGAATCACCATTAATGAGGGATGCTGCTTCATAGCATTCGAGTCGCTATTTGAGTCTCGATTTGGGTCACTATTCGCGCCACGAGTTGAGTTACAAAAGGCGCGAGCTCATTCTCTGTTGTATTCAAAAAATGGATCCCCATTCCCTTGTAAATTCGGCGGGCAGGCCCGATGTTGCGGCCCATTAGCTCGCCAGCGCGGCCCGTACTTTTTTGCTCAAATAGCCCATCTCGACCCGGCCCAGTACCTGGGGACGCAGCTCGTTCATCACACGTCCCATGTCCTGCATCCCCTGGGCGTCGGTTGAGCGGATTGCTCCACGAATCAGGCCGCCCAGCTCATCCTCAGCGAGGGCGGCGGGCATGAATTCCTCAACAATCACCATTTCCGCCCGTTCCCTGTCGCCCAACTCCTCGCGGCCGGCAGCATCGTATTGACTGGCGGAATCGCGGCGCTGCTTGAGCATTTTGTCCAGCACCTTCAAAACGTCCTCGTCATTCAGGTCGCGGCGCTCATCAATCTCGATCTGTTTGATGGCAGCCTGCGCCATGCGCAAAGTGACAAGCCGGATTTTATCCCTGCTCCGCATCGCGTTTTTTACCGCGTTGCTCAATTGTTCCTTAAGTGATGATTCCGCCATTGTCTGACTCCTGCTATTGGGGGTTAAGGGAACCTATTTCGAATTGAGAGAGGCGCTAGATTTAACGGAAAACCGGCACAGGTTCAATTACCAAATCGAGTAGGAGGCGGGATTACTCCCGCCGTCCTCTCACACCACCGTACGTACGGTTCCGTATACGGCGGTTCATGGTCGGCGCTGAAGCCGTAATACTGTATCAAGCAACGACACGAGTCCCCATTGGTCAAAGACCTTCTTC
>NZ_DRGY01000120.1 GCF_011049865.1 Marinobacter antarcticus
CAACTGCTGGATGCGGTATGGGGGTATAACCATGAGGGCTATGAGCATACGGTTAACACCCACATCAACCGTTTGCGCAACAAAATTGAAACCAACCTGGCCGAGCCCCGTTATGTGCAAACGGTTTGGGGTGTTGGTTATCGGTTTCTGGACTGATCCATGGCCCAACCGTTGTTTCAAACCCTGTATGCACGCCTGGCGATTGGCCTGTTTCTGCTTCTGGTCATTGTGGGTGGGTTGTTCACTGCTCTGAGTTTATATTCCGTGCGCGAATACAGCGCGGCCATAAATCAGGCACTCAACCGTGATCTGGCCAGTCATCTTGTGTCAGATCGCAACCTGGTGACCGACGGCAAAATCAACCACAGCGAGCTGGAACGCCTGTTCACGCTTTATATGTCCATCAACCCCAGCATTGAGATCTATTTGCTGGACAAGGATGGGCGCATTCTTTCCTTTTCGGCCGATCCAACCAAAATCAAGCGCAAGCACGTTTCGCTGAAACCGATTCATCAGTTGCTGGAAAACCCGGATGCCTATCCATTGCAGGGTGATGATCCACGCAGCCACGATCGCCGCAAAGTCTTTTCGGTCACGCCGGTGCCCAACGCACAGAACCCCACGGGCTATTTGTATGTGGTGCTCAGGGGCGAGGAGTACGATTTTGCCGAGAGCATGGTGCACGGTGATCGTCTGTTGCAGATGGGCGGCGGCGCTTTGGCCATCAGCCTGTTTGTGGGGTTGCTGGCAGGCCTGGTGTTCTTCCGGCTGCTGACACGGCGGCTGTCGCGGTTGACCGCTCGGGTTGAGGCCTTTGAGGCGGAAGCGAAAGATCTCACAACCGTGGGCGCCGCAGACAGAGCCAATGTTCCCGGCGACGATGTGGATTATCTGACAACCCGTTTTGATCAGATGTCAGCGCGCATTGCGGGCCAGTTGGAGTTGCTCAAGGACAAGGATCATCAGCGCCGTCAATTGGTTGCCCAGGTGTCACACGATTTGCGCACACCTTTGTCATCCATTCAGGGCTACCTGGAAACGCTCGGGATGAAACAGCAAAAGCTGAGCCCCGCCGAGCGCCGGCGTTTTCTGAACGTGGCACTGGCTGAAACCCTTCGCCTTAGCAAACTGGTTGACGAACTCTTCGAACTGGCGGCGCTGGATGCCCGCGAGCGCCAACCCTTTTCGGAGCCGTTCATGCCGGCAGAATTGCTGTACGATGTGGTGCAAAAGCACCGGCCCAAGGCTGAACAGGCGGGCGTTGTACTGAGTATTGTCACGGCTCAGCCGGCTATGGTACTGGCTGATATTGCCATGACGGAGCGCGTGCTGGACAACCTGATCGGCAACGCCATTGATCACTCGCCGGAAAGTGCCGAAGTAAAGCTGAGCGTAACAACGGACAGCGAAGGCGTTGAAATCTGCGTGTTAGACGACGGCAAAGGCATTGCGCCAGAAGATATTGATCATGTTTTTGATCCGTTTTACCAGGCGCCGGGCGCCAACCGCAGTGGACATGCGGGGCTTGGGCTTGCGATCGCGCGTCGAATGGCGGAACTGCAGCAGGGCCGTGTCTGTGTTGAAAATCATCCGGGGGCCGGTGCGGCATTCCGTTTCTGGTTACCTCTGGCAGGTTCAACCGTAAAAGAATCCACAGTGTTATAGATTCGTAAGAATTAAGGAACGATTTGGTGAAACCACGGCGATAGGATAGGTACTGAAGAGTTCTCTCAGCATTTTTTCAACGTGTCTCTGAACAGTAATCCCAGGAGAGTTGTTATGAACCGAAAAGCATTGGCAATGGTCGCCGCGCTGCTGGTAGCAGCCACCGGGGCCTTATATGCCACCGTTGCGACGGCCGAAAAGAACACGGCCAGCTCTAGCAAGTACGCGCCGTCAGACCCCGGCCTTGAGGTTGCGACCTTTGCGGGTGGCTGTTTCTGGTGCGTGGAATCCGGCTATGAAAAGATCCCGGGTGTGGTAGAAGCGGTCTCTGGTTACACGGGCGGCGACGAGCCCAACCCGACCTATCAGCAGGTTGGTTCTGGCAGCACCGGGCACACAGAAGCGGTGCAGGTGTACTACGATCCGAAGAAGATTACCTACGAAGGTTTGCTGCAGGGCCTATGGCGAATCATGGACCCGACGGATGCCAACGGCCAGTTTGTTGACCGCGGCAAGCAATACCGCCCGGGAATTTTCTACACCACCCCGGAACAGAAACGCCTGGCGGAAGCTGCAAAAAAAGAACTGCAGGCCTCGGGAATTTATGACAAGCCGGTGGTCATTGAAATTACGCCGTTTAAGGCGTTCTACCCGGCCGAAGATTATCACCAGGATTACTACAAAAAGAATCCGATTCGCTACAAGTTGTATACCTATAATTCAGGCCGCTATCAGTTTATCGAGAAGGTCTATGGTGAAGACTACGAGTTGGATTTCAGCCAGTTCAAGCCTGATAGCATGGGCCAGGAGAACGCCAAAAAGAACACCGAAAAGAACGCAGCTGTAAGTCAGCCTGCCGGGAAACAAGGGTTCGATCCGAAGACGTTCGTAAAGCCGGATTCAGAAACTCTCAAGCAGCGTCTTACCAGCAAACAGTATGACGTCACACAGAACGACGGCACCGAGCGGGCGTTCAGCAATCCGTACTGGGATAACAAGCGCGCGGGGATTTACGTGGATGTTGTGTCTGGTGAGCCCTTGTTTTCTTCCCGTGACAAGTACAAATCCGGCACCGGTTGGCCGAGCTTTACCCGCCCGCTGACGTCAGACGGGGTTGTGGAAAAAGTAGATACCGGGTTTTTCTCAACGCGCACCGAGATTCGCAGCCGCTTTGCCGATTCTCATCTTGGGCATGTGTTCAACGATGGCCCGGCGCCTGCCGGCTTGCGCTACTGCATGAACTCAGCCGCGTTCAAATTCATACCCGAGGCAGAAATGGCTGATGCAGGCTACGGCGAGTGGCTTCCGCAAGTGATGGCGTCGAAGTAAAACGCGACAGACGCCTTAAAGCCACAGATCGCCGATAGGGGTTTGCGGGCTGAAGTGATGATGTATCTGAGCCTGGAACAGTTCCGCAGTGGCGATGGCATCAATCAGAGCGTTATGGGCTGCGTAGTGAGGCAGTCCATAGCGCGTTCTGCTACCGGCCAGGCGAATGGATATCGGTTTTTCACCCTTCACTCTCTGTAGAAAAGTCGGTTGCCGGTCTGGATGCAGGTGTGCCTCAATCGCCATGGTATCGATAACGGGAAAGCGGATACCCTCATCAAGGCGCCACTGCAATGCCACATTCAGGAAAGGTCGTTCGATGCTCCTGAAATGCACCACCGGAATGCGGCCGTTCAGGCTGGCAAACACTTCCTCGAGTATGTCTGATAAATCCGGTGCCTGGTCAATGTCGGCGTGGGTGATGCCGTGAAACGTAACCGATGTCTGGTGCAAGGGTAATCTGGGGCGAACCACCCAGTGTTTTGCGCCGCCCAGAGCAATGGCGTCGAGCGTAAAGGGTATCAACCCGATGCTGACAATTGAGTGCTCTTCGGAATCCAGACCGGTGGTCTCGAAGTCCAGAGCGACCATAGGAACGTCGCAAATCGGCGTTTGAGCAGACACGCAGCCGGCTTCATAAAAGGCTTTGAGAACAGGTGCCTCAGCCATACTCGCCAGCGTCTGGTATTGTTCTGGCCACGGCAGACGCTTAATCGCATCGGGCACGGGTACGTTCTCAGACATGGCGAGTTGCCTGGGTGTTGTAGCGGAACCTCAGAAACTTCTGGGCGTTGCTAACGACCTGGAAAGCGTCTTTGAGATGGCTGCGCTCGAACGGTGACAGGTCTTCCGGCCGCACGTTGTTATCCGGCTCTTCCCCCGCTTCAATAGACAACGCCTGGTGGCGGATGCGCACGATAGAAATGAATTCGAGAGCGTCTCTCAGGTTGTCCAGGTCGTCTTCGAGGAGGAGTTTGGTTTTACCGATGCTTTTGAGGCGTTCGAACGAGTTTTGCGCCTCGGAACCGCAGGCCAGAGCGTGAATCCGGATGAGGTCTGACAGCGGCGCCGTCCCTCGGCGCTTCAGGTTGAAGGTTTTCTGATGTTTGCCGTCTTCTTCCAGCACAAAGGTGCGGAAGAAACCCAAAGGCGGCGTTCGATTGAGGGCATTGCGCGCCATCAATGTCAGAAAAAGCTGGCTGTTGCTGGCTTGGTCTGCAACCAGGGACTTGAGCTCTTCGGCAAACTCGGTGCGGCCGTAGATGCCGTCCAGATCAAAGAAAATATTGCTGTTCAAAAGCCCCTCTGCCCTGGGGTTTCCAATCCAGTCGAGAAAGTAACTGCGCCATACCTTCAATGGCTGGCGCCATTTCGGGTTGGTGGCCATGATGTCGCCCGTGCAGTAGGTGTAGCCACATTCTGCCAGGCCGTCGGATACAAACTTTGCCAGCGCCAGAAAATACGCGTCGTGTTCTTCCGGTACAAAACGGTCGTCCAGAATCATCGCGTTGTCCTGGTCCGTCACAACCAGTTGTTCGTCCCGGGCCATGGAGCCCAGTGCCATAAAGCAGTAGGGCACGGGCGGCGGTCCCAGTTTCTCTTCGCCCAGTTCCAGCAGGCGTTGGGTAAAGCTGCGGCCAATGCCGGCCATGGCGCTGCCAATCATGTGCGAGTTGGCATGTTCGTTGACCATGCGCACAAAACTGTCACGCACGTCGCGACTGATTTTCTTCAGGCCTCTTACATGCTGTTGGTGGTAAATATTGCTCACCAGATACAGGCTGCTCTGGCTTTCATACTTCACAATATCCGCAAGCGCGATCACGCCCCGAACTTCATGGCCGTCCAGCACGGGCAAATGATGCACGTTGTTATGCAGCATGGTGAGCATGGCTTCAAAAATGTAGCTGCTGGCGCGAATAGTGATCAACCCGTCAGACATGATTTCGCTGATGGGTGTTTCAGAGGGGAGCGCTTCGGTCACCGCCCGTGTGCGCAGGTCGCGGTCGGTGATAATGCCTGTCAGACGCGCGTTGTCGCCCTCTCCGTCCATGAGCAGCAGAGCCGACACGCCCTTGTCCGTCATAATGCGCGCGGCTTCCTGTAATCGCACGGTGGTGGGCGCTGAGACGGTTTTTCGGGAAATCAGGCGGCTGACCCGAGAGGTCATCAATTCGTTGGATTTTTCCCGGCGCGACAGTGCCGACCGTAGCCTGCTGCGATCTTCTATTTCCACAAAGTCTGCAAAATTCTCATCGTTCTCAAACAGGTGGTGAAAAATCTCGGCGGGCACACGGTAAAGCAGGCTGTCTTCCAGGGCCCGCGCAGGAAACCTCACTTGTCGATGCATCAGCAGACCGAACTGGCCGAATATTTCACCCTCACCGATGCGATTATAAAGCTCGCCGGAGCGCCGGAAAATTTCTACGGCGCCGCTGCGCACGTAAAACATATAGCTGCTGGTTTGCCCGCTTTCCAGTATCTGGGTGCCCGCCCGAACATAGCTGATCTCAATGCTGGCGGTGAGCTGGCTGATCAGTTCTTCCGGCATTTTGTCAAACGGCGAATGCCGGGCAAGGTGGTTGCGGATGTCGATCAGTTCAGCCTGCATGCTGTCTCCCTGGAGCAATAAATAATGCCTTGGCAAAACTATAGCAGAAACCGACGGTTGGGCAGTGGATCTGTTCGGGTTTCAGGCCTGTTTACGCGCGCTTTTTTGCGTTGCGGCGTATTGGCCGGTTAGCATGCCTGCCGGCCTTTCAGAGAAATAACCAAACATGGCGATTCTGGTTCTTGGCGGCATCCGTTCCGGTAAAACCGCGCTTGCGGAGCGTCTGGCATCTGACACAAATAATCCGGTGGTGTATCTCGCCACGGCAACGGCGGGGGACGATGAGATGCGGGCACGCATTCAGCGCCACCAGCAATTGCGCCCTGCTGACTGGGGCCTGGAGGAAGAACCCCTGGCTCTGGGTCAGGTGCTTGCTGTTCATGCAAATGCCCAAAGCGCGCCCTGCTTGCTGGTCGATTGCATGAGTTTGTGGCTGAGCAACGTGTTGCACGCAGGTGAAGCAACGTTTAGCCGGGAGCGGGAAGCGTTTTTAATGCAGGTGGACCGTTATCCCGGCGAGCTGGTGATTGTCAGCAACGAAGTCGGGCTGGGTACGATAGGCATGGATCCGCTTACCCGCCGCTTTGCCGACGAGCTGGGCTGGCTGAACCAGTCGCTGGCGAAATCGTGCGACAAGGTTGTGATGAGCGTCGCTGGGCTGCCTATGGTTTTAAAGCCTTGAGTGCCCCGTGCGCCACCAGGCTCTGAAACCGACCGTGGGCTGAGGTGTCAACCTGAATCCTGCTGCGGCAGGCATAGGGCGTGACCAGGCCGGAAAAAGCGTGGGTCAGCGGGATGTTCATAACATCGGCAATGATCATTCGTATAACGCCGCCGTGGCAAACAATCAGCAGGTTCTGGCCCGCAAGGGTCTCTTGCCAATGGCGCCAAGCCTCTGTAACGCGAGTGTTGAACTGCGCGGCCGGCTCTCCGCCTGGCGGCGTGCAGGCAACCGGGTCCGCCCAGAAACGGCTGAGCCTTTCGCCGTCGCTGGCCATCACCTCATCTGCGGTACGGCCCTCCCAATCCCCGAAGTTGATCTCCCGCAGTCGCTCATCGCTGTGCAGGGGAATGCCGTAACGATCTGCCAGTTCTTGGGCAAAATGCACGCAGCGCAGCATGGGTGACGTAACAATCGCATCCCAGCGGTCGGCTTCGGTGACGGCGTCGCGCATTTGCTGCCAGCCTGCGCCGCTCAGCGGGTCGTCTTTGCTGCCCCGATACATGGGGCCGCCCTCGGGTTCGCCATGGCGGATAAGATCGAATATCGTTCTGCTATCAACCATCGTGAGACGTCTCTTTATCGCTCACGCCTGCATCCGCAAAGCTGGCCATGCCGTTGTGCAGTTCGCAGGCGAGTCGCAGCAGGGGAATGGCTGCGGCTGCACCGCTGCCCTCGCCGAGACGCATTCCGAGGTCAAGCAAGGGCTCTGCTTTCAATGCCGTCAAAATAGCCTGGTGGCCCGGTTCCGCAGAACGGTGGGCGAATAGCAGCCAGGGGCGGATGCCCGGTTGCTGGCTGACCGCAATCAGTGCGGCAACGGACACGATGTAACCGTCAATCAATACGGGTATGGATCGTGCCGCGCAGCCGGCAATAGCGCCTGCCAATGCCGCAATCTCAAAGCCACCGAAGGCTCTGAGCACGGCCATTGGGTCCTGGTCGTCATCGTGGCGCTGAAGCGCGCTGATAATAACTTCGGCTTTATGGCGCACGCCGGCTAAATCAAGCCCGGTGCCCGGGCCGGCAAGCTTCATGGGGTTTTTGCCCATCAACGCGCACGCAATGGCGGTTGCCGAGGTGGTGTTGCC
>NZ_DRGY01000121.1 GCF_011049865.1 Marinobacter antarcticus
CCGATTTCCGGGTGCCGTATGTTGGCTTCTCCGGCGAGGCGCAGCGTGTCTTCTACGCGGAGGGGAAATTGCTCTCGAATGTCACTGACCGTTGAGTTCCATTCAAGCAAAAAGAAAGTCGCCAGCTCCATGTCGGAGAGAAAGTGATGAGTACGTTGCGTCAGATGACCCATTACTCGGTGTGAACGGCCCTGGGAGGGTAAATCTCTGACAGTGAGCCAGGGGCGGTAGTCCTTACCACTTCCCTTGCCTCGTCCTTCTTTAATCCACTTCCTGGCACGGTTGTCGAGCTTATAGTCGGTCATTCCCTAGATTCCTGAGAAGAATGACCTGACTTTGCCACAACGATTGATAGTTACCAACTCTATTATTAAGTTACCGACTTTATTATTAAGTTACCAACTTTATTATGATCCCACAATGAAACGCACTCAGTGATCGGCGCTACTCCACCGTGACACTCTTCGCCAGGTTTCTGGGCTGATCCACATCCGTGCCTTTGAGCACGGCCACATGGTAAGACAACAGCTGTAACGGCACGGTATAAACGATTGGAGCCGTGATTTCGTGCACTTCCGGAAGCTGTACCACGTGAATATTTTCTTCCGGTTTCACATCCGCTGCGCGATCCGCAAACACGAACAGTTCGCCGCCCCGGGCGCGAACTTCCTCCAGGTTCGATTTCAGCTTCTCAGCCATGCCGTTGTTGGGCGCAACCGTAATCACCGGCATTTCACTGTCAACCAGCGCCAGGGGGCCGTGCTTGAGTTCGCCGGCCGGATAAGCTTCCGCATGAATATAGGAAATCTCTTTCAGCTTCAGCGCGCCCTCCATAGCCACCGGAAACTGCGAGCCGCGGCCCAGGAACAGGGCATGGTTTTTATCGATGAACCGTCTGGACATCTCTGCAATCTCGCCGTCCAGCGCCAATACATCGCTGACCTGACCGGGCACCAGATGCAGGGCTTTGACGATCTCGGCTTCGCGCTCTTCGCTCAGGCCATTTTTACGAGCCAGTGCCAGGGTAAAGAGGAGCAACGCTACCAACTGAGTGGTGAAGGCTTTCGTAGAGGCTACGCCGATTTCCGGCCCTGCCTGGGTCATGATCACCAGGTCGGATTCGCGCACCAGTGAGCTGCCCGGCACGTTACAGATCGCCAGCGCAGCGCGGAAACCGGCTTTTTTAGCCTGCCGCAGCGCCGCCAGGGTGTCGGCGGTTTCACCAGACTGGGAAATACACAGAAACAGCGTGTCTTTCTGGATCACGTGTTTGCGATAACGAAACTCGGAAGCCACTTCCACTGAACAGGGCACGCCTGCCAGATCTTCAATCCAGTATCGAGCCACCATCCCGGCGTGATAGCTGGTGCCACAGGCAATGATTTGCACGTGGCGGATATCTTTCAGCAGGTCATTCGCCCCGGTGCCGAGCGCTTGCTCCAGTACCCGCGATTCGGTCACACGGCCTTCCATGGTGGCCTTGATCACTCTTGGCTGCTCGTTGATTTCCTTGAGCATGAAGTGCCGGTACTCGCCTTTTTCTGCGGCGTCCTGGCTGTGCTCGAATCGATTGATGCTGCGCTCAACCTGCACACCTTCACGATCACGGATATCAATACGATCGCGGCGAATATCCGCAAGGTCGCCTTCTTCCAGAAACATAAAACGGTCGGTCACCGGCAACAATGCCAACTGGTCCGACGCAATAAAATTTTCGCCAATGCCCACGCCCACTACCAGCGGGCTGCCTTCCCGGCACACCACCATGTGGTCTGGTTCATCGGCGTGAACCACCCCAAGGGCGTAGGCGCCCCGCAGGCGGGTAACGGAAATCTTCACGGCATCGTAAAGTGAGCCCAGTTCGCGATAGTTCTTTTCGATCAGGTGCACCACGACTTCGGTATCGGTCTGGGACGTAAACTCGTAGCCGTCTGCTTTCAGTTCGTCGCGCAGGGCCTGGTAGTTCTCGATGATGCCGTTGTGAACAATGGCCAGGCGATCACCGGACATGTGCGGATGGGCATTGAGCTGCGACGGCTCACCGTGGGTTGCCCAACGGGTGTGAGCAATGCCCAGATAACCGGACAGCGGGTTGCTTTCGATGGTCGCTGCCAGGGAGGCCACCTTGCCTACTTCCCGGGCGCGCTGCACGGCGCTGTTGCCGTTCAGTATCGCCATACCGGCGGAATCGTATCCGCGATACTCAAGGCGGCGCAGGCCTTCAAGAAGAATACCCTGAACGTCCCGTTCCGAAACTGCACCTACAATGCCACACATGCTGTTTTCACCTGTCCATACGTTCGTTCAATTGGGTTTTTTGGGCCGTTCCCAGCCCTCGATATTGCGTTGGCGGGCACGAGCCACCGCCAATTCGTTCTCGTCGACATCCCGGGTAATGGTCGATCCGGCGCCAACGGTCACTCCGGCACCAATACTGACCGGTGCGACCAGAGACGTATTGGAGCCAACGAAAACGCCGTCTCCAATCACTGTCTGGAACTTGTTAACACCATCATAGTTACAGGTGATGGTTCCTGCACCTACATTCACGTTCCTGCCAAGGGTAGCATCGCCAACATAGCTCAGATGATTGATCTTGCTGCCCTCTCCCACCAACGTTTTCTTGGTTTCAACGAAGTTGCCTACCTTGGTATTCGCAGCCAGTTCCGTGCCTGGGCGGATCCGTGCAAACGGGCCAACCTGGGCATTGGCACCAATCGTGGCGCCCTCGATTACGCTGTGGGCGCTGATCTGCGCGCCCTCTGCGATGATCGCATCACGGATAACACAGCCCGGCCCAATCGATACATTATTGCCAAGGCTCACCTTGCCCTCGAAGACCACGTTCACATCAATCAGAATGTCGTTACCAATGGTCAACTCGCCGCGCACGTCGATACGGGCCGGATCGGCCAGGGTAGCACCGTCTGTCATTAACCGTTCCGCTTCGCGTTTCTGGAACCACCGTTCCAGCTCCGCCAGTTGCAGGCGATTGTTGACGCCCTGAACCTCGAACGGGTCTTCCGGCTGGGATACGGCAACCTTTAGGTTGTGCTCCACCGCCATGGCGATGATATCGGTGAGATAGTATTCGCCCTGCGCGTTGGCGTTCGACAAAACCGGGAGCCACGCCTTCAGGTGCCTGGCGGCAACGGCAAGAATGCCTGTGTTGACCTCGCGAATGGCCAACTGGTCTGCACTGGCATCTTTCTGCTCAACAATGGACGTTACCTTGCCGGCCCGATCGCGCACAATCCTGCCGTAGCCCTGGGGGTTATCGAGGGTTACCGTCAACAGGCCAAGGGTGTTGTCATCCAGCGCCTCCACCATGGCATTCAGGGTGTCTGCGCGGGTTAATGGCACGTCGCCGTAGAGCACCAGAACACGTGCGTCATCTGGAAGGTGCGGCAGTGCCTGCGCAACAGCGTGACCGGTACCCAGCTGCTGTTCCTGAACCACCCAGTTTACGAGGGGCTCGGTGGTTGTCTCACGCACCTTGCCACCGCCGTGGCCAATAACCGTGTGGATCGTCTCAGCGCCCAGTTGCTTCGCGGTGCCAATAACGTGATGCAACATCGGGTGGCCAGCCACACAATGCAGAACCTTTGGCAGGGCGGATTTCATTCTTGATCCCTGGCCTGCGGCCAGAATCACAACGTGTAACGGGTTCATGGCTACATCAGGCTCCCGGATAGTAAACGGTGTAGTGGTTCAACAAAAAAAGCCGCAGCCCTCAAAGCTGGAAGAACAGGCGTCTGTCTTCCCACTATTCAGGATACGGCTTCGGTGTTCGGCACGTCCGAAACAAAAATGCCTAGCGCATTTTGTTACGCAGCTGCTGAATAGTACGAAGCTGAGCAACAGCCTCGGCCAACTCTCCAGCGGCACGGAAATACTCGAATTCACCAGACTTATTGGCCAGTGCGTTCTCGGCGTCTTTTTGCGCTTCGAGCGCAGCGGCTTCGTCCATATCTTTTGCACGAACCGCGGTATCTGCCAACAAAGTCACCAGGTTAGGCTGAACTTCCAGATAGCCGCCAGACACGTAAAGAATTTCTTCTTCACCGCCCTGCTTGATGATCCTGATCGGGCCTGGTTTGAGCTGAGTCAGCAGCGGCGCGTGACCCGGGGCAATACCCACGTCACCCTCAGAGCCGGCTGCGATCAGCATCTCTACCAATCCGGAATAGATCTTTGTTTCGGCACTCACCACATCACAATGCACGGTTATACCCATGTCTGTTGCCTCTTTGATCGATCCGGAAACAAGCGCAATGGCTCAGAATTACTTCTGGGCCTTGCTCTTCATTTCCTTCGCTTTCTCAACCGCTTCCTCGATCCCGCCAACCATGTAGAACGCCTGCTCAGGCATATCATCATAGTCACCGTTCAGAATACCCTGAAAGCTGCTGATGGTCTCCTTCAGGGAAACGTACTTACCGGGTGAACCGGTGAATACTTCAGCAACGTGGAACGGCTGAGACAGAAAACGCTCGATCTTACGGGCACGGGCTACGGCCAATTTGTCGTCTTCTGACAATTCGTCCATACCCAGGATCGCGATGATGTCTTTCAGCTCTTTGTAACGCTGCAGGTTGGTCTGCACGCCACGAGCCACTTCGTAGTGCTCATCACCGATGACCAGCGGATCCAGCTGACGCGACGTGGAGTCAAGCGGATCGATGGCCGGGTAGATACCCTTGGACGCGATATCACGGCTCAGTACCACGGTCGCATCCAGGTGCGAGAAAGTGGTGGCTGGTGACGGGTCGGTCAAGTCATCCGCTGGTACGTATACCGCCTGGATGGACGTGATGGAACCTGTCTTGGTGGACGTAATACGCTCCTGCAGCTCGCCCATTTCCTGGGCCAGAGTCGGCTGATAGCCTACCGCTGATGGCATACGACCCAACAGAGCCGATACCTCAGTACCTGCCAGTGTGTAACGATAGATGTTGTCAACGAACAACAGCACGTCACGACCTTCATCACGAAACTTCTCTGCAATGGTGAGACCGGTCAGGGCCACACGCAGACGGTTTCCCGGGGGCTCGTTCATCTGGCCGTAAACCATGGCTACTTTATCAAGAACGTTGGAGTCCTTCATTTCGTAGTAGAAGTCGTTGCCTTCACGAGTCCGCTCACCCACACCCGCGAATACGGAGAGACCGGAGTGCTCTTTCGCGATGTTGTTGATCAGCTCCATCATGTTGACGGTCTTGCCTACACCGGCGCCACCGAACAGGCCAACCTTACCGCCTTTGGCGAACGGGCAGATCAGGTCGATAACCTTGATGCCGGTTTCCAGCAAGTCTGCAGACGCTGCCTGATCGGCATAGCCCGGAGCTTTGCGGTGGATACCCCAACGCTCTTCTTCGCCGATGGGGCCCTGTTCGTCAATGGGACGACCCAGAACATCCATGATACGGCCCAGGGTCTTGGTACCAACCGGTACCGAGATTGCCTTACCTGTGTTTTCTGCTTTCAGGCCTCGCTTAAGGCCGTCAGTGCTGCCCATGGCGATGGTACGAACGATTCCGTCGCCCAGCTGCTGCTGAACTTCCAGAGTTGTTTCGCCACCTTCAAGCAGCAGTGCGTCATATATCTTGGGCACGGAGTCACGTGGGAATTCCACGTCGATAACCGCGCCAATGATCTGAACGATTTGTCCGCTACTCATGCTCGGTTCCTCGTTATCTTAAGTAGTCAATAAAACCAGTAGGATTGCGGGCCGGGTCAGACCGAAGCCGCGCCGCTCACAATCTCCGAAATCTCTTGGGTAATCGCTGCCTGTCGCGCCTTGTTGTAAGCCAACTGAAGTTCGCTGATGATGTCACCCGCGTTATCAGTTGCACTCTTCATGGCGATCATTCGGGCTGCCTGCTCACATGCCAGGTTCTCTACCACACCCTGGTAAACCTGGGACTCTATAAAACGTGGCAGAAGACCATCGAGGATCTGCCTGGCATCGGGCTCGTAGAGATATTCCCACTGGTTCTTGAGCTCTTCTTCGTCTTTGCTCTCGGGCAGAGGCAGCAATTGCTCCACCGTCGGGCTTTGGGTCATGGTGTTTACGAACTCGTTGCTGACCAGATAAAGCCGGTCAATCTTGCCTTCCGAGAACGCATCCAGCATCACCTTGACGTTGCCGATGAGTTTTTCAGAGCTCGGGCTATCACCCAGATGGGTCAAAGCCGCCACGACGTTACCGCCGTAACTCCGGAAAAAAGAGGCACCTTTCTGGCCGATAGCGCACAGATCGATTTCTGCCCCCTTGTCCTTCCACGCTTTCATATCACGGATAAGCGCTTTGAACAGGTTGATGTTCAGACCACCGCAAAGGCCACGGTCAGTGGACACCACAATATAGCCCACGCGTTTCACATCACGATGAACCATGAACGGGTGCTTGTACTGAGCATTCGCCTTGGCAATGTGCCCGATCACCTGCCGCATCTTCTCGGCATACGGGCGGGTAGCCTGCATGCGCTCCTGAGCTTTACGCATTTTGCTCGCGGCAACCATTTCCATGGCGCTGGTGATCTTTTGCGTACTCTTGATGCTTGTAATCTGATTACGTATTTCTTTGCCGACGGCCATAACTCACTGCCTTCTCAAGTTAGACGCTCGTTGCTATGAAAGCGGCCCGAGACCTGTGTCGCGGGCCTGTTTCTTACCAGCTCTGAGTGGTCTTGAATTTCTCAAGTGCAGCTTTAAGGCCGGCAGCGATTTCGTCGTTGAAATCGCCTTTCTCGTTGATCTTGGCGAGCAGGTCTTTTTGCTCGGAGCGCATCCAATCGAGCATCTGCGCTTCGAAGCTCACGACCTTGTCGACATCAACGTCATCCAGGAAGCCTTCGTTGGCTGCGTACAGAACCGTACCCATTTCACCCACAGACATCGGGCTGTACTGGTTCTGTTTCATGAGTTCGGTAACACGCTGACCGTGCTCAAGCTGCTTGCGGGTTGCTTCATCAAGATCCGAAGCAAACTGCGCAAAAGCGGCCAGTTCACGATACTGGGCCAAGGCCAGACGGATGTTACCGCCAAGCTTTTTCATGATCTTGGTCTGGGCAGCACCACCCACCCGGGATACGGATACACCGGCGTTCATTGCCGGGCGAATGCCCGAGTTGAACAGGTTGGTTTCCAGGAAGATCTGGCCGTCAGTAATTGAGATAACGTTGGTCGGTACGAACGCAGATACGTCACCGGCCTGGGTCTCAATGATGGGCAGCGCGGTCAAAGAACCGGTTTTGCCCTTCACTTCACCATTGGTGAACTTTTCTACGTACTCTGCGTTAACACGGGAGGAACGCTCCAGCAGACGCGAGTGCAGGTAGAACACGTCACCCGGATAGGCTTCACGGCCCGGTGGACGACGCAGCAGCAAGGAGATCTGGCGATAAGCCACCGCCTGCTTGGACAGATCATCGTAGATGATCAGGGCGTCTTCACCACGGTCACGGAAATATTCACCCATGGACGTACCGGAGTATGGAGCCAGAAACTGCATCGCGGCAGGATCCGCGGCGCCAGCCGCAACCACGATGGTGTGATCCATCGCTCCGTGCTCTTCCAGCTTGCGCACCACGGCGGCAATGGACGACTGTTTCTGCCCAATCGCCACGTAGACACACTTGATGCCGCTGTCTTTCTGGTTGATGATCGCGTCGATCGCGACGGCGGTCTTACCAATCTGGCGGTCACCGATAATCAGCTCACGCTGGCCACGGCCAATGGGCACCATGGTGTCGATTGCAATAAGACCGGTCTGTACCGGCTGATCAACCGACTGACGCTCGATAACGCCCGGAGCAACCTTCTCAACTGGCGCGGTCAGATCGGTACCCAGATCGCCTTTGCCATCGATTGCGTTACCCAAACCGTCAACAACGCGGCCCAGCAATTCCGGGCCAACCGGAACTTCCAGAATGCGACCGGTGCAACGAACCTTCTGGCCTTCTGCCAGATCTTCGTAATCGCCCAGCACAACCGCGCCGACGGAATCACGCTCCAGGTTCAGAGCCATGCCAAACGTGCCGTTGGCAAATTCAATCATCTCACCGGACATAACGTCGGCAAGACCGTGGATCAATACAATGCCGTCAGAAACCGACAGAATGGTACCTTCGTTCTTTGCTTCCGAAGAGATATCGAGCTTTTCGATTCTCTTCTTGATGATGTCACTGATCTCGGATGGATTCAGTTGCTGCATGCCAATATCCTCAAACCTTGTGCTGAAATCAGGAGCCCAGAGCGTCGGCCAGCTTGGTCAGCTTTCCGCGTACAGATGCGTCTATCACCATATCGCCGGTGCGGATAATCACACCACCAATCAATGACGAGTCTAAAGACGCCGCGAGTGACACTTGCCGCTCGAGTTTCTTGGAGAGTGCCTGGGCGAGCTTCTGTTGCTGTTCGTCCGTCAGCTCAAACGCTGCGGTCACGTTGATATCAACAGTGCGTTCCAGATCAGCCCGATACATGTTGAAAAGCGCTGCAATCTCGGTGAGAAGAGCGAGCCGGCCGCTTTCAGCCAGCACAGCAAAGAAATTGCGTACCTGTTCCGAGTCGCCTGCTTCAACGACCTCCAGAATCATGTCTGCTTTTTTCTGCTCTTCCAGCCCCGGATTGGTAAGAAGCTGTCGAATCTCTTTGTTCGCGGTGACCTGTCCGGCAATCGTCAGTACCCGGGACCACTCAGCAAGCTGGTCGTGTTCCCGGGCGGCGGAAAATGCTGCCTTAGCGTAAGGGCGGGCCAGCGTTCTCAGTTCTGCCATGATGAACCTCGTCGTTTAAAGTTCTGCCGCCAGTTTTTCCAACATCTCGTTGTGCTTGGAGGCATCGACAGAGGCTTCAAGAATCTTCTCGGCACCCGCAATCGCTATTACGGCAACTTCTGCACGCAACGCTTCACGAGTCTGATTCCGCTCCTGCTCAATTTCGGCCCTGGCCTGCTCGATCAGCTTCTGACCTTCTTTGCGGGCGTCATCTTTGGATGCTTCCACAATCTGGGCAGCGCGCCTGTTAGCCTGCTCGATCAGGCCAGCGGCCTGTTGCTTGGCTTCACGCAGTTCCTGAGCTGCCTTGTCTTGCGCCAGTTCAAGATCACGTGCTGCGCGATCTGAAGCAGCCAGACCGTCAGCGATCTTCTTTTGTCGTTCCTGCATTGCTGCAATGACCGGCGGCCAAATCAGCTTCATGCAGAAAACGACAAAGATAAAGAACGCGATGGCTTGACCAAGGATCGTCAAATTAATGTTCACGTCTTCACCCCTCGCCTGTTATGTAAGAAAACACCAGTCCGGAACATTCCGGAGGCGAGTCGATTAACCGGCGACCTGGCCGACAAACGGGTTGGCGAAGGTGAAGAACAGTGCGATACCAACACCGATCATGGGTACAGCATCCAGCAGACCTGCAACGATGAACATTTTGACCTGCAACATCGGGGTCATTTCAGGCTGACGCGCGGCGCCTTCCAGGAATTTTCCACCCAGAATACCAAAGCCGATAGCGGTACCTAGTGCGCCCAGGCCGATCAGCAATGCAACAGCAATCGCGGTCATTCCAACTACAGTTTCCATGATAACTCCCAGTTTTCAGTTTGGTTTTCAGTTTAACGGTTACGTATTTAAAACAACGGTTTTCAATGCAAAATCAGTGATTGTCTTCGTGCGCCATGCTCAGATACACGATGGTCAGTATCATAAAGATAAAGGCCTGCAACGTGATGATCAGTATGTGGAAGATTGCCCAGGGCACGGACAACGCCCACTGTGCCCAGAACGGCAGCAGAGCAATCAGGATAAAGATCAACTCGCCAGCGTACATGTTGCCGAACAGTCGCAGCGCCAGTGAAACCGGCTTGGCCAGAAGGCTGACACCTTCCAGCAACAGATTGATCGGGATCAACAGGACCTTCAAGGCAATGTTGTCAGAAGAGAACGGATGCATGGTGAGCTCACCCACAAATCCGCCCACCCCTTTGATTTTGATGCTGTACACCAGAATCAACGCAAACACTGACAACGCCATGCCCAGAGCCACGTTAATGTCGGTGGTCGGAACAATTTTCATGTACGGGAAGCCTGCCAGCGTGAACAGGTGCGGTATGAAATCAACCGGTATCAGGTCCATCAGGTTCATCAGGAAAACCCAACAGAAAATGGTCAGTGCGAGAGGCGCAATCACGTCACTCTTGCCGTGGAAGGTTTCCTTGACGCTGTTATCAACAAAGCCAACCATTATTTCTACAAAGTTCTGAAGCCCACCGGGAACGCCGGAGGTTGCGCGCTTGGCGACGAGACGGAACAGAAACAGGAATATGGCACCCAGGCCGATAGCCCACGCCATGGAGTCAACGTGAATTGCCCAGAAGCCCATTTGTGTGGCTTCACCGGAGGTTTGGGCAATGGTCCAGGTGGCTTCGGAAAGCACAGTTCCGTCAGGACGTACAGAGTCTGCCGGCAACTGCCCATAGGTCAGGTTCTGAAGGTGATGCTGGATATATTCGGATGTTGTGCCTGCCATATTGTTCTCTCAGGTCCTGTTAGCGTCGCTGCGTGCTGCTTACCAGAAGCGGCGTCAACCAGTTGGTGACCAGCATGATCGCAAATGTTAAAAAAAGTGCCGCTATATCAAGCGGCCGAATCCATTTGAACACCATCGTAAAAAAGATGGCACACAGAATGAGTTTGCCGGCCTCACCCTGATAAAAAGAACTCATGATTTTCCCAGCAGACCGCGCACCGGAATAGCGGAATGCCTTGAGCGCAAAATAACCATGAGGCAGCAAAAAAATGAGACCACCCAAGAGCGCTGAATAACCCGAAACCTGACCGCGCAACAAAAACGCCAGGCTGACCAGAACAAGAACTACACTTTCAATTGCCAACCATCGTGCGATCGGCGGGCGCAGAATCCCGCCCGGAGCTGCTTTAACCATCATTGTCCTGGAACTCGGTGCTGTTAACTGGTGCCGTTTAAAAAGTGAACAGACACATCGACACAAGCGCCGCAGATTATATGTGTTCAACTCACATGAATCAACAATCCCGGAGTAGCCACAGGGCTTGAGACCCCCCAGAAACAACGGGATTGAGCGTTATAGAACGGAAATAGGCGTCAGCTCAGTTTTTAACCACTACATGTTGTGTGTAACAGGCGTGATAAACTTTCGCAGAACACTCGAAATGTGCAGAAAAATTCGAAGATTTACCGGATATGGCCCAAAATCCCATCCAACTCGTCCAATGAACTGTACTCGATCACCAACTTGCCCTTGCCACGCTGCCCGTGATCAATCGACACTTTTGCACCCAGGCGCTCGGCAAGATCGTCCTGCAGAGCTCGAATATTGGGATCAACCGCCCCGGACCCTGCAGGCTTGCCCACCGCCGACTCTTGTTGAACCCGACGCACAAGCGCTTCCGTCTGGCGTACCGACAGGGATTTGGCCACAACCTGTCGCGCGACTTGCATCTGTTGTTCCGGCGAGAGCGTTAGCATGGCGCGCCCGTGGCCCATTTCCAGATCACCGTGCTCCAGCATCAACCTGACATCTTCGGTCAGGCCAATGAGGCGCAACAGGTTAGTGATCGTCGTACGGGATTTACCAACCGCTTCCGCAACCTGGGCCTGGGTCAGGCCAAATTCCTCCTGCAGGCGCTGAAGGGCGAAGGCTTCTTCAATGGGATTGAGGTTTTCACGCTGGATGTTTTCGATAAGCGCCATGGCGATGGCGGCTTCGTCGGGAACATCCCGGATAATGGCGGGAATGCTGTCAAGTTCCGCCATTTGGGTGGCGCGCCAACGACGTTCACCTGCGATCAGCTCATAGCGACCTTCCGCAATGGGGCGCACCACCACCGGTTGCATTACGCCCTGCTGACGAATGGAATCCGCCAACTCCTGCAGGGCACCGGGGTCCATGTCACGGCGGGGCTGAAAGCGGCCGCGCTGGATCAGATCGATGGGAACCTGTCGCAACTCACCGTCGTGGTCTTTCAGTTCCTGATCCAGGTTAACCCTGGATCCGGCTAGCAAGGCTCCAAGCCCGCGCTCGCCCAATCCTCGTTTCTTCGCCGCCATGGTGTCAGTCATTCTTCCCGTTAGTAGTCGTTATGTACATTTAACGTCGTTGTGCACGTTTGGATCAGGCCCGTCGCCATGTTACACCGCAACCTGCGCCGGTGTCTTTGTTGCCCCGTGGCGACGCACCATTTCTCCGGCCAATGCCAGATAAGCAATCGCGCCCTTGGACGCCCGATCGTACTTCAGTGCTGGCAACCCGTAACTGGGCGCTTCGGCCAGGCGCACGTTACGGGGAATAACGGCGCGATAAACCTTGTCGCCGAAGTATTCGGTGAGCTGGCCGGACACATCCAGAGTAAGGCTGTTCCGGGGGTCGTACATCGTTCTGAGAATGCCCTCAATCTCCAGATTCGGGTTCACCGTTTCCTTGATCTGCTCCACGGTGTTCATCAACGCAGCCAGGCCTTCCAGGGCGTAGTACTCACACTGCATGGGAATAAGCACTGAGTCCGCCGCCGAAAGCGCATTCACGGTGAGCAAGCTGAGTGAAGGCGGGCAGTCGATGAGTATATAGTCGTAGTTATCACGAACCGTGTTGAGGGCCATTCTGAGCCGGTGCTCCCGGCCAATCTCGTTCATCAGCGCCACTTCCGCGGCGGTCAGGTCGCCGTTCGACGGCACGATGTCGAAACCGGAAGCCTCCGCCGGAATGATCACTTCCGCCGCTGAGGCCCGCTTGGTCAGCAGGTCATAACCGGAAAGTTCCAGCCCGCTTTTATCCACGCCGCTGCCCATGGTGGCATTGCCCTGTGGATCCATATCGACCAACAGAACGCGGCGCTTGGTAGCGGCTAGAGAGGCTGCAAGGTTGACGCAGGTGGTGGTTTTGCCCACACCGCCTTTCTGATTGGTCACTGCCATCACGCGCGCCATGTATCGCCTCCTTTTTGCAGAATATCGCTGCGGGTTACTGGGGTTCTTCTGTTCGGGCCACAACCAACAGGTTTCTGTCGCCGCCCGCACCGGGAACGCTCAGAGAATGGCTTGCGGATACCTGCCAGCCTGCCCGAAGGGCCGCTACTTCATCATCCGGATACTGACCTTTCATGGCAAGGAACTCACCCTTATTTGCCAACAGCTCGCCACACCAGCCTACCAGCTTATCCAGCGCGGTAAACGCCCGGCTGCTGATCTGGTTGAACGGTTGCTCCGGCTTGCCGTCTTCAGCGCGGCCGTGAATCACTTCCACGTTGTTCAGGCCAAGCTCCAGCACGCACTGATTCAGGAACCGGGTTTTCTTACCGTTGCTGTCCAGAAGGGTGAAACGCTTTTCGGGAAAGGCGATCGCCAGGGGAATACCCGGCAAACCGCCGCCGGCACCCACATCAAGCAGGTGTTTGGTGGTTACCCAAGGCAGAATGCTCAGGCTGTCGAGCAACTGCCGGGAAATCATCTCCCCCTCGTTACGCACGGCGGTCAGGTTATAGGCCTTGTTCCACTTGTTAAGCAGCGCCAGAAACGCCAGCAGTTGTTGTTGTTGGTCGTCAGTGAGGGACAATTGCATATCGGCCAGCCCTTCACGGAGTTGGCGGTGCCAGAGTGTGGGGGCCATAAGTCTGCTCAGGCGCTTTGCTTGTGCAGAAGATCACGCTTCTTCAGGCGCACCAGAATCTGCGAGATCGCAGCAGGCGTAACGCCCTGAATCCTCGACGCCTGGGCAACTGTCTCGGGGCGCACCTCTTTGAGCTTTTGCCTTATCTCGTTCGACAAGCCACCGATCACATCGTAATCCAGATCTATCGGCAATACGGTGTTTTCGTTCCGGCGCAGGCGTTCAATTTCGTCTGCCTGGCGAGAAATGTAGCCTTCGTATTTGATCTCGATTTCGACCTGCTCTGCCACCACGGGATCATCCGCCTGCCCTGCTCCGATATCAGCAATATGGCTGTACACAATCTCCGGGCGACGGAGCAATTCTGCCAGGGTGTGATCCCGGGTCATCGGCTGCTTGAGAAAACCGTTGGCGCGATCGCCCGCATCGGTTGACGGGTGAATGCGGGTGGATTCCAGCCGGTTACGCTCTGTGGCAATGGCTTCCCGCTTAAGGCTGAATGCCTGCCAGCGCTCGTCGTTCACCAGCCCCAGATTGCGGCCGGTTTCGGTCAGGCGCAGATCGGCGTTGTCTTCTCGCAGAATCAGGCGGTACTCGGCGCGGCTGGTAAACATACGGTAAGGCTCACTGGTGCCCATCGTGATCAGGTCGTCGACCAGCACACCAAGATAAGCCTCATCCCGGCGCGGGTACCATTCGCTCTTTTCTTGCGCGCGCAGGGCCGCGTTGATGCCCGCCAGCAAACCCTGGGCGCCGGCTTCTTCATAGCCGGTGGTGCCGTTGATCTGACCGGCAAAATAAAGTCCCTGAATGAACTTGGTTTCCAGGGTGTGGCGCAGGTCTTGCGGGTTCAGGTAATCGTATTCGATGGCGTAGCCGGGCCGGGTGATATGGGCGTTCTCAAAACCCTGAATCGTGCGCACTGCCGCAAGCTGAATATCAAACGGCAGGCTGGTCGAAATACCGTTCGGGTAGAGCTCGTTGGTGGTCAGGCCTTCAGGTTCCACAAAGATCTGATGCGAGTCCTTGTCGGAAAAACGATTGACCTTGTCTTCGATGGACGGGCAGTAACGCGGCCCTATACCTTCAATATTGCCGGCAAACATGGGCGAGCGGTCAAAGCCACTGCGGATAATATCGTGGGTATGTTCGTTGGTGCGGGTGACGTAACAGCATACCTGCTCAGGGTGCTGCGCCCGGCTGCCGGTAAACGACATCACCGGCGTGGGACTATCACCCCACTGCTGCTGCATGACCGAAAAATCAACGCTGCGGGCGTCAATGCGCGGCGGTGTGCCGGTTTTGAGGCGGCCCACGTTGAAAGGTAGCTCCCGTAAACGCTGAGCCAGCGCGTTGGCAGGCGCGTCGCCGGCACGGCCGCCCGAGTGCTGCTGCATGCCAATGTGGATAACGCCCCCGAGAAACGTACCGGTGGTCAGCACCACGGTCTTGGCGTTGAACCGGATGCCCGTCTGGGACACAACGCCGGTAACCTGATCGTTTTCCACAATCAGATCGTCTGCGGCCTGCTGGAACAGCGTGAGGTTAGGCTGGTTTTCCAACGCATGGCGAATCGCCGCTTTGTAAAGAACCCGGTCAGCCTGGGCACGGGTGGCCCGCACGGCCGGGCCTTTTCGGCTGTTGAGCACGCGAAACTGAATGCCCGCAAGATCGGTCGCTTGCGCCATGGCGCCGCCAAGGGCGTCAATTTCCTTCACCAGATGGCTTTTGCCAATGCCACCAATGGCCGGATTACAGGACATCTGGCCCAGTGTTTCAATGTTATGGGTCAGCAGCAGGGTTTGCGAACCCATACGCGCTGCCGCCAAAGCGGCTTCAGTGCCGGCGTGGCCGCCACCAATGACAATGACATCGAAACGCGTTGGAAAATCCACAGTTCACCTCGGTATTCGGGGGATAAAAACAGGGCGGGGAGTATAACGTTTCACTCGGGAAAATGCAGTCAGAATGTGCAAATTTTAACCAGCAGCACTCATGAATAAAAATCATCGGGGAGGGCGTCATCGGAAAAACTTCCGCCGCGTCGAAATTTCGTCATGTAATAAAACTGAAATTATCGGGTTTTCATAGGCTTGAACAACTCTTCTCACAAATCTTTTCAAGAAAGTTATCCACATTAAGAGCCGTCTGTTATGCACCTCTAAATTATCAATAACTAATTGTTTTTAATTATTTTTTAAAAATTCATTCAAAGCTTATACGCAGCTTATCCCACTAATTATCCACAGATTCTGATCGTGTGCTCTGCCTCAGGCGCCACACGGCGATCAGCGCCAGCCCGTTGGCCAAAGACAACATTAGGAAAAACCCCGGAATACCCACATCAAACACCCCGAGCACCAGAATTCCAGCCAATGCACTGACCACCATGAACAGCGCGTTGATCACATTCAGCGCGGCTATGATTCGCGCTCGTTTTATTTGCGGGGTTTCATGCTGGATAAACGCATAAAGCGGCACAATAAACAGACCACCGCAAATCCCGATACCGACCAGGTCGAGCAAAACGCGGAGATAAATCGGGTTTGTTATCAGCGTCCACCAGGTGGATGATTCCGGGCTCGCCGGCACCGCGAAAAACAGATCCACACCCAACAGACTCAGCCCTAACGCCCCCCAAGGCACAGGCGCCAGAGTGATGCGGTGCCGGGTGAGGCGCTCGCACATCATTGAGCCTATGGAAATACCCACAATGAACATGGCCAACAGCAGGGTGACAACGGTTTCGTCGCCTTGCAGATTGTTTTGGCCGAAGTTGGGGAACTGGGTGAGATAGGCGGCTCCGAGAAACCAGAACCAGGAAATAGCCAGAATGGCCCACAGCACCGACTTGCGCTCGGCCGCCAGGCTCATCAATTGCCAGGTTTCACGAATCGGCTGGAAGCGCATCGCCGGCCCGGTTCTGTCAGCACTGGCAGCACCGGTTTCCGGCACCTGGCGCGCAGCAAGATAACCCAGAACCGCCATCACCAGCACGCTTACCGCGGTGAGTTTCGCCGCCGCCTCAAGGCCCATCAACAAACCGGCAGCTATAGTGCCCAGCAAAATGGCAATAAACGTGCCCATGCTGACCAGACCGTTACCGCCCAACAGTTCATCATCGCCCAGTACTTGCGGCAAAATGGCGTACTTTACCGGCCCGAAGAAGGTGGACTGGGTACCCATCAGAAACAGCAACACCAGCAACCCTTCGTACCAGTCAAACCAGAGCGCCAGGGCGGCCAACGCCATGATGCCTATCTCCGCCAGCTTTACCTTGCGAATAATGGCGGCTTTCTCATAGCGGTCTGCCATCTGCCCGGCAACGCCGGAAAACAGAAAAAACGGCAGAATAAACAAAAAGGCGGCCAGATTGATCACCGTGTTCACTGAAAGCCCCAACAGACCGGTGGTCTGGTAAGCAATCAGCAACAGCAGCGCGTTTTTGTAGAGATTGTCGTTGAACGCGCCGGAAAACTGAGTGAGATAGAACGGCAAAAACCGCCGCTGCCCCAGTAAACGGAACTGACTGTGCTTGGCCATGAAAACATCCGGGTTGCTGGGTTACGCCAGATTGTTCATCAATCTGACGAGGGTGCCTGGAATAACGATGCCTGGCGTTCCAGCTCATGCTCGATTGCATTGGCCGATTTGGCAAATCCGGCAAGCAGATTGTATAGCACCGGGATGATAAACAGCGTAAGCGTGGTGGCAAAAATCAACCCGCCCAGGATAACCACACCGATTGCTGCCCGGCTCTCGGCACCCGCACCTGTGGCAATAACCAGAGGCACAGCACCAAAAATGGTGGATATGGTGGTCATCAATACAGGCCGGAACCGCAAGGATGCACCTTCAAGAATGGCGTCTTTTACCGCGTAACCTTCATCCCGGAGCTGGTTGGCAAACTCGACAATCAGGATCCCGTTTTTCGACATAAGACCAAGCAGCATAATAATCCCGATCTGACTGTATATGTTCAGGCTGATACCACTCCACCACAGGGCCAGTACTGCGCCGGTCAAGGCCAGCGGCACCGGTAGCATAATGATGAGTGGGTGTATCCAGCTCTCGAACTGGGCCGCCAGCACCAGAAATACGATAATAAAGGCCAGCCCGAAGGTGACATAAATAGCAGCGGAAGATTCCTGAAACTCCCGGGACAGCCCCCGGTAGCTCACTCGCGCCTCCGGTGGCAAATTATCCACAGACAGATTGTTCAGATAGGTGAGCGCCGAACCAAGATCATAGCCGTCCGCCAACGAGGCACTTATGACCACAGCCGGAAGACGATCGATTCGCCGTAAATCCGGATTGGCACCAACTTCTTTGACGGAGACCAGGGCCTGAAGGGGAATGAGCGTGCCACCCTCTCTGGGCCGCAGAAAAATCTGACCCAGATCGGCCGGAGTGGCGCGATCTGCTTCCGCCGCCTGCACAATCACATCGTATTCGCGACCACGATCCAGATAGGTGGTGACCTGCCGGGACGCTAGCATGGTTTGCAGGGTTAACCCGACATCTTCCACGGTTATGTCCAGATCGGCTGCTCGCTCACGATCAATGGTCAGTCGCAGTTCCGGCCGGGTCAGCTCAAAGTCGGATTTCACATTCAGCAGGTCCGGATTGTCCTTTGCCCGCTCAACAATTTCGTCGCTCCAGGCCTGCACCGATTCGTAATCCGGGCCGGCAATGACAAACTCCACAGGCTGGCTGAATCCTCTCTGGCCAAGCCCCGGGGGATTCACGGGTACAACCCGGATACCGGAAACCTCACCTAATTTTTCCCGTAATTCACTGGTGATCTGTTGTTGCTTGATGTCCCGCTCTTCCCAGGGCGCAAGGCCCATGATCATGAACGCGTTGTCTTCTTCACCCCGGAAACCGACGATTGAGAGCAAACGATTGGCGGCACCGGATTCAATGTAAGGCAAGAGCTGCTCTTCTGCTTTGCGTACATAGTGATCTGTGAACTCCACGGTCGCACCCCGGGGCGCACTGGCCGGCATGATGATAATGCCCCGATCTTCTGTAGGCGCAAGCTCTTGGGGTAGCTTCGGATAAACCACTACGGCAATGATCAGCCCTACAACGCCCAGGCCAATCAACAGGCCGGGCTGGTTCAGGGAAAAGCCCAACAGCCGCTCGTATCCCCGAGTAAGACCGTTCAGAACTTTCTCACTAGCGCCCCACAGGCGATGCCCCTCCAGGGATTCCGGGCTGTGCCTGAGCCATTTCGAACACAACATGGGCGCGAGAGTGAGCGCAACCAGGCTGGACACAACCACCGCAGCGGCAAGCGTGAAGCCAAATTCCGCGAACAGGCGACCAATATTTCCCCCCATGAATGAAATGGGCACAAACACCGCCACCAGCGTCAACGTGGTGGCAATAACGGCGAATGCTACCTGCTTGGCACCGCGATACGATGCCAGCAACGGGGGCTCGCCTTCGTCAATTCGACGCTGGATGTTTTCCAGCATGACGATGGCATCGTCTACCACCAGACCAATGGCCAAGATCACGGCCAGCAACGTCAGCACGTTGATTGAGAAGCCCAGAAACCCCAGGCCAATAAACGCACCGATGACCGACACCGGAATGGTCACAGCCGGAATCAGGGTGGCCCGCCAGGACCGTAAAAACAGGAAGATAACGAGAATAACCAGAGACACGGCAATGGCGAGCGTAATGATCACTTCCTTGATTGAGGCCCGGATAAAAATGGACTCATCATAACTCTCGGCGATCGATACCTCAGGCGGCAGGGTTTTCCGGATTTTCTCCAACTCTGCGCGAACGCCGTCAGACACGGCGACCGTATTGGCTTTAGACTGGCGAATAATGCCCATACCAATGGCGGTCTGACCGTTGGCGCGAAGGCGACTGACGTCGGATTCCACGCCCATCTGCACATTGGCAACCTCCCCCAGACGCAGCAAGTCGTTGTTGTTTCGACGGATCACCAGCTCGCGGAATTCCTCCACGGTGGAGAGCCGACCTTCGGCCCGAACGGTGAAGTTCCGGGTAGACGAGTCGACCGAGCCCGCTGGCAACTCCACATTGTTAGCGCGCAGGGCTCTTTCAACTTCCGCCACCGTGACGTTTCGGGCTGCCAGCCGTTCCCGGTCGAGCCAGATCCGAATGGCATAGCGTCGCTCACCGCCAATACGCACGTCGGCGACCCCGTCCAAAACAGACAAGCGGTCGGCCAGGGTGCGATCTGCAAAATCGCTCAGTTCAGCTGCATCCCACACATCGCTGCGCAGTGTGACCCACATCATCGGGCGGGCATCGGAGTCTGCCTTGCGCACCACAGACGCATCCGCTTCTTCGGGAAGCTGGTCAATCACCCGGGACACGGCGTCGCGAACGTCGTTGGCGGCGATGTCCACATCACGGGACGAGGAAAACTCGATACTGGTGCGTGATTCACCCTGTTCGGTAGACGACTCAATCGAGCGGATGCCTTCGATGCCGCTGATAGCCCCTTCAATCACCTGGGTGATTTGTGTATCCACCACTTCCGCAGCAGCGCCCCTGTAGTTGGTGGAAATGGACACCACCGGGGGATCAATATCCGGGTACTCGCGCACCGGCAAACCCAACAGGGCTGCCAGACCGAACACCACGATCAGCAGGCTCAGAACCGTTGCAAAAACAGGGCGTTTTATGGAGATATCTGAAAGGATCACGGTCAGGAATCCACAGACTGGGCGAAGCGGTTGTCCGGTATGGCCTTGTCCTCATCCATTACCCGGATACGATCACCACTGCTGAGACGGTCCTGCCCCGTAACGATCACCGCATCTTCAAGAGACAGGCCCTTGGCCACTTCCACCAGGCCGGGCATTCTTGAACCAAGCACCACGGAAACACGTCGCGCGATGCCGTCCTCGGCGACAAACACATATTGCTCATCTCCCCGGATCATCACCGCCTGCTCGGGAATCACCAGGGCTTGCCGTTCCCGCAGGGTCAGCGCTGTCGAAATAAACTGCCCGGGGCGCAGTTTGCCATCGGGATTATCGAGCAAAGCCCGCACCGGCAGAGTCCGGCTGAGTTCGTTAACGCGGGTGCCCAACTCGGCGAGTTCTCCGGAAAACCGGATATCAGGAAAAGCGGGCGACGTACCTCTTACCTGCTGGCCCAGGGCAACCTGACCCAAAAATCGCTCGGGGATCGAGAAATTAAGTTCCATGCGCGCCGTGTTATCGAGCGTGGTGACGGTAGTACCGGCGATAACGTAGGCACCGATGCTGATATCACTCAGCCCGACAACGCCGGTAAAAGGCGCTTCAATTCGATGGTTTTCCAGGCGCACTTGGGCCGCCTGGCGCTGAGCGTCGCCAACATCAACGGCGGTGCGCAGTTCATCCACCTGCGACTGGGAAATACTGTTGTTGGACCGGAGGCTCCGAGCGCGTTCCAGGGTTCGGCGGGCATCGGCTAACTGGGCCTCAATCACTTTGAGATCGGCCTGCGCCTGACGATCATCGAGCCGCAAAAGCACATCGCCCTGCTTTACCCGACGACCGGTTTTAAGGTTGAGTGCCACTGCGCGACCGCTGATTTCGGTGGTCAGCTCCACCGCATTCACGGCTTTGAGGTTGCCCACGGCCGTAACGACATCGCGCACGGTATCCAGTTTGGGAGTCCGTGTGTTGACAGCACTGGCAGGGCGTTCGCGATCACTCTTTGCCCCTTTTTCATTGTCCAGCGAACGATAGGTAACCGCAGCGCCTATGGCAACGGCAACCAATACCAGCCCAATCAACCATTGCTTCCACATAGATTTTCCAGTGTTCGTCACGTTTCGTCAGATCGTCATTGTTGTTTCTGGATAACCAATACCAATTCACCGACATCAACACCCCATTTGCTCATGGTGGTTTCATTGATCAGGGTGTCGGGTGTTACCAGGTACATCCAGTCGTCCATGCGCAAATCCAGGGTTCCATCACCATAGGCAACCTGAAGCACATAATTCATATTAATGGCGTTGCCACTCCAGCGCATGATTCCCGGCTCAACCACGTCGCCCGCGTTAGCGTGATAACCCGCGCCGCTTTGGGTCGGCGTCAGGGTCCAGACCCGGGTTTGCACTTCGCCATCATCAAAGTGGAATTCTTCGTCCAGCGTACCCACGCCCTCGTTGTCCCAGGTTGCCGAAATAGTCGCGTCAAACGTGCGGATGACTTCTCCGGACATGTCCTTGACCACACCTCTTGCTATAAGTTCTCCGCTAAAAAACTGCTCTGGCACCAGCTTGGGACCGCGCTTTGCGTAGTCGGTCACTGCCGGGCCGGAGCAGCCACTCAACAGCACCAATGCCGCGACCAGAAAGAGTATAGAGCGCCCACCGGCTTTGGGAATCATCGAACACAGGTTTTGCATCTTCTTTACATTCTTCATTTGGACTTTCCTTAAAGGGTACCCATTGAGGCTCACGACCAAACTTCGACGTTCAAGCTCGTTACTTGAATACGCCAAAGAGGGTCGCTTCGATCAAAAAACGGTTTTTGTCAGGGGAGATCCGAGCAGAAAGTCGCAAAAAAGGCGATTTTACGACGGTTATTTGGCAGGCATGCGACCGCTAAACGGTTCCCTCCCGGAACCGCTGTATAAAGGCTTCGGATTCTGCGATAGAGGCTTCCATATCGCGAATCAGACTGTCGACGTTCCGGCTGATTTGTCCCAGTTCGTTTTCCAACGCGCCGATCGCCTGGGCATTGAGATTGTGCTTCAGAAATAGCACCTGATCTTCAAACGCCGCCAGAACCGGGTCCATGCGTTTTTCTACCTGATGCATGCGCGCAATCAGGCTGCTATAGAGTTCACGGGTTTCGTCAAGCTTGCGCTTACTGGTGTTTCGCAATGATGCACTTTCATAGAGGTCCAGCTCGTCTTCCCATTCATCAAACAGCGCCTCCGATACGTCTTCAACGCCGTCGATACGATCCCGAACGTTATTGGCGGATTTCAGGCTGTTATCGTAAGCCTCGCTGACCACATCGTATTTTTCCTGCAACCCGGTTTCAGGTGTGTCTACCACACTCTGAAAGCGTTCGAGGGACGAACGAAACGTTTCGCGGGCATCGCTCTGGGCGTCACGGGCGTCACCCACCCTGTCCACCAGAATATCGCGCTTTTCCACACCAAGCTTTTCCATGGTGCTGTAATACACGGTGCTGCAACCGCCCAATACCAGCAACAGGCAGAACAGCCCGGTTAGCCGGGTGACAACAGAAACTGTGCGAGAGTGTGTAGACATAATTCAAATCAATCCTTTTGTATCTGGGCGCAGATCATTATCGAAGGCACTACTATCCCATACTGTCCAGCTCAATATCGACGTCAGTGTGTATTCGGGAAAATGGCCTAAACATTGTTGCCGTAGGAAGACAGGCGGTCCGTTTCCCGCTTGACCACGGCGTAACATTCACAGCAAAGCGCTTCGAGTACCGGTCTGTTGATCACAATTATCTCACCGCGATGGTATTGAATGGCGCCCCGCTTCTGCAGTTTACCGGCGGCCTCTGTGACACCCTCGCGGCGAACCCCCAACATGTTGGCAATGAGTTCCTGAGTCATTTTCAGATGGTTGCCCGGGATGCGGTCCAGCGACAGTAACAGCCAGCGGCACAATTGCTGATCAATGGAGTGATGACGATTGCACACGGCTGTTTGAGACATCTGGGTGATCAATGCTTGAGTAAAACGCAGCAGCAACACGCGCACATCGGCATGGGCGTTGAATTCATCTCTTAACTCCACCGAAGACATTCTGTAGGCGAAACCTTTACTCTGCACAACTGCTCGGCTGGGGGTGCTTTCACCACCCATGAACACAGTGACACCCACAATGCCCTCGCAACCCACCACTGAGATTTCGGCGGAGGCGCCGTCAAGCATCACGTAAAGCAGCGAAATAATGCAGTCGGTCGGAAAATAGACGAACTTAAGGGCTTGGCCCGACTCGTAAATCACATCCCCCAGGTTGAGTTCGACGATCTCAAGGCGAGGGAACATCCGTTTTTGAACATTGGATGGCAGCGCTGCCAGCAGATGATTCTGCTCAGGGACAGGACAAACGGTCATACCAGCCTCAATAGCGGATAACCACTATTTAAAATATTGGATTTTGACTGATTCTTGATTGCAAAATAGTTTTATAACACATAGTGACACTATTCAAACACAAAGTAACAAATTGGATTCAAACACTTCATATGCCAGATTGATAAAAACGGCGTTCCCAATGTGGGGTATCGAACAGACCCGGTGTCAGTACGCAACTAGACTTAAAAGTATGCGGCCAGATCAACCCTCGAGGCCCGCTTTTGCCTGGGTCTGCCGATTCCAGGCTTAGCCCAAAACAGGAGAAACGGATATGGACAAGATGATGCGGTTGTTCCCAACGCTGGCAATAGCGATGTTATTAACCCTATTCGCCGGTTGCGCCTCTACTCAGACCCAGTCAGGTACAGGTGAGTATCTGGATGACACGGTGATTACGACCAAAGTAAAGACAGCAATTTTTAACGAACCAACGCTGAAAAGCGCCGAAATCAATGTCGAAACCTTCAAAGGCGTTGTGCAGCTTTCAGGCTTCGTGAGCTCCAAGGCGGATATCAATGCCGCTATCCGGGTAGCTCGTGAAGTGAAGGGTGTTAAATCAGTCAGCAACGATATGGAACTGAAATAGCCTATAAACGTTCACTTACCAATACAAAAGGATCCAAAAATCTTCCCTAGCAGTTCGTCTGGTGTGAGCTGCCCGGTGATTTCTCCCAGTGCATCCTGTGCGGCGCGTAAATCCTCGGCCAACAGTTCGCCAGCGCCATAGCCCTCAAGCTGAGCCTGGCCTTGCAAGAGACAATCCCGGGCACGCTCCAGCGCATCCAGATGTCGACGGCGAGCCAAAAAGCCGCCTTCGGTGGTACTGGCAAAACCCATGCAGTGTTTGAGGTGATCCCTCAGCACGTCCAGGCCATTGGTGGATTTTGCCGCAAGGCGTATTACCGGTGCGTTCCCGATCGATCGCTCTTTATGTTGTTCTCCAGGTGCCTCTGAAAGGCTCACCGCTTCTCCGGTTAAATCCACCTTGTTACGAATCACCGTAATCGGCGCCGACGCCGGCAGTTGATCGATAAAATCCGGCCAGATCTCGTGAGGTGTGGTTTTATCCGTGGTGGTGGCATCCACCATCAGCAGGATGCGATCGGCCTGGCGGATTTCGTCCCAGGCGCGGGCAATGCCAATTTGCTCCACTTCGTCCGGGCTGTCCCGCAGACCTGCCGTATCAATGATGTGCAACGGCATCCCATCAATGTGGATGTGTTCCCGCAAGACGTCCCGGGTGGTGCCCTCAATGGCCGTTACGATGGCCGCCTCACGTCCCGCCAAAGCGTTAAGGAGGCTGGACTTACCAGCATTGGGGCGGCCAGCGATCACCACTTTCATGCCATCGCGCAAAATCGTTCCTTGTTGCGCTTCCCCCAGTACGGCTTCGAGCTGCTTCAGCAAGGTCTGCAAATCGGTAGCAACTTTACCATCGGCCAGGAAGTCGATTTCTTCTTCCGGAAAATCGATGGCGGCTTCCACATAAATTCGTAAGTGGGTTACCGCTTCGACCAGGGTCTCGATACGCCGTGAAAACACGCCCTGCATGGATCGAACGGCGCACCGTGCGGCCTGCTCCGAGCTGCTTTCAATCAGGTCTGCAATGGCTTCTGCCTGAGCCAGGTCCAACTTGTCGTTGAGAAATGCGCGCTCTGAGAACTCACCAGGGCGGGCCAGGCGAGCACCCAGGCTGCAGACTTCGCGCAACAACACATCCAGAATGACGGTACCGCCGTGGCCTTGCAGCTCGAACACGTCCTCGCCGGTAAAGGAGTTAGGATTCGGGAAGAACAACCCGATCCCTTCATCAATAAGATTACCCTTCTGATCAAGAAATGCCCCGTAATGCGCGTACCTGGGTTTTGGCGTGTGCCCTAGCATTGCCACTGAGATTGCCCTTGCCTTCGGGCCGGATACTCGAACAATACCTACACCGGCCTGTCCAGGAGCGGTTGCGATGGCCGCGATGGTGTCTTGAGTGCCGGCGGTCGGATTCATAGAGTGTGCCTCTCACACAGCATATTGTCACGCATCTGAAACAGTAAAGGCCCCTTCACGGAGCCTTTACTGAGCTTTCTATTCATTAAGAAACGGGGCCGCTAATCAGTGTTTTTTGGCCGCCATTTCCGCTTCAATCTTACGAGTAATGTACCACTGCTGACTGATCGAAAGAACGTTGTTCACCACCCAGTACAGAACCAGACCCGCCGGGAACCACAGGAAGAAAATGGTGAAGACGACAGGCATCAGCTTCATGATCTTCGCTTGCATGGGATCCGGTGGTGTCGGATTCAAATGCATCTGCAGCATCATGCTGGCGCCCATGATAATTGGCAGTATGAAATACGGATCCATGACCGACAAATCGTGAATCCACAGCATGAACGGCGCATGACGAAGCTGAACACTCTCGAACAATACCCAGTACAGAGAGATAAACACCGGCATCTGAACCAGAATAGGCAAACAGCCGCCTAAAGGATTAATTTTCTCTTTTTTATACAACCCCATCATTTCCTGGGACATACGTTGGCGGTCGTCGCCATACAGCTCTTTTAGCCTGGTTAACTGAGGCGCAACCGCTCGCATACGGCCCATGGAGCGGTAACTGGTTGCAGACAGTTTATAAAACAGGCTTTTGACCAATACGGTCAACAGAATAATGGAGACGCCCCAGTTTCCGACAATGCCGTGGAACCAGTTCAGAACAACGAAGAGCGGCAAAGAGATAAAGAACAACCAGCCGAAATCCACCGTGCGGTCAAGGTTCGGTGCAACCGTTTCAAGACGGTCGATAATTTTCGGCCCCACGTAGGCGCGAGCCCCGATTTCCGTGGTCTGCCCCGGTGCGACGGTTGTTGCCGGATACACAAAACCCATCACATACAAAGCGCCACGACGCGTGGTCTGGAACTGCGCGGGCTGGTCCCGATCCGGGATCCAGGCTGACAGGAAATAGTGCTGCAGAAACGCCATCCAGCCATTGGTAACGGTCTGATTAATTCGGGTTTCGTCCAGATCTCCGAATTTAAACTTTTCATAGGGGTCTTCTGGAGAGCTTATTACGAGACCGAGAAACGCTTTGATACCCATGCTGGGTCCGGACGTGGGATCCGGAGCCTGGTCGCGAACAATTTTGCCAGTAAAATTAGCCTGCCAGTTTTGGTCGGATTGGTTATCGATCAGATAACGCACGCCGATTTCATAGCTGTCACGTCCAAACTGATAACGTTTGGTGATACGAACGCCGTTTTCCATGGTGTGCACAAGGTCAACGGTAAGCTCATTGTCACCTTTGGCAAGCTCGTAATTGGTGGCATCTGCTTCGTAGACCGGGGCTTTGCCATTTTTTGCGCTGTCCGGCCCGTTTTGTCCGATGAGCCCGCTTTCCAAAACATAAAACCGATCTTCGGTGTTATTGAGCAGTCTCAGTGGTTCGTTACCCTTCAGCGTTTTGTCGTAATCCAGCAGTGAGCTTCTGACCAGATTGCCGCTGACACGATCAATAACCACATCCAGCACGTCCGTTCGAACGTCTATGTACTGATCGTTTACATTGACATCGGTACTGGAAGGACTGGCGACTGACGGGCCAGTCTCCGGGGTAGCGAACTCTTCATTTGCACCGCTCGCGATGGCTTTTTCCCGGGATTTTTCACCTGGAAGCACCATGGAATCAGACCCGGAAGAACTGTTGTCTGCCTTTATGCGAGCCGTTTGTGCGACTTGTTCGGTCGGGACCGGTTGGTGATAGTCATCATTCCAGGCTAGCACCATCAAATAACTGACAACAGCCAGGCCGGCGAATAATACGATGCGTTGAATATCCATAGAGTTACTGTCTGGTCTGGGTTGTTATTGAGGAAGGGTCAACCTGCGAACAGCACTTGCTTGCGTGTGCTGGTCCGGATTGTAAAGCATCCGGTACTGGATCATAACCACCTTCCGCCCATGGATGACACGTCATCAGGCGTTTTGCAGAAAGATACAGTCCTTTCAGCGATCCGTGACGAGAAATGGCTTCCAGCGCGTATTGTGAACAGGTGGGATAGTGTCGGCAATGACTGGCCATCATAGGGCTGATGGCATACTGGTAGAAACGGATAGGGAAAAGCAAAAAACGGCGCATTAACCTGTTCCCTCGCCGGCAGCGGAGAATGTCGCCGGTTGAGATGGGGGTAGCTGATAGTACTTTTTCGCCAACCGTTGCCAAAGATCGTTCAAAGACTTTCGAACTGTTTTATTATCCAGATTCGCAAGTCCTTGTCGCCCAAGGACGATTATATCCACGCCGGGAAATTCATGGTTGTGCCTGAACGTTTCCCTGACCTGACGCTTGATCCGATTGCGTTGTACCGAAAGCTTCAGATTCTTTTTCGCAAACACAAGACCAACCCTGGCATGCCCGAGATTATTCGGGGTTGCCAGGATCAGAAAATTCTTGTGCGGAACCTTCAGCTGAACGTCGTTGAAGACGCTGCCATAGTCGGCTGGTCGCAGAAGACGATGCGATTTCGGAAAATTCAAAGCCTTCATAAGACGATCGACACATTACGCAGACAGACGTGCACGGCCTTTGGCGCGACGGCGAGAAATGACTTTGCGGCCGTTGGCAGTTGCCATACGAGCACGGAAACCGTGAACGCGTTTACGCTTCAGTACGCTTGGTTGAAACGTTCTTTTCATGGTGATTATCTCACAATTCGTGTGTTTGACATTCGGGAGTTGGTTTAAACATTAATAACCAAAACAGGAGCGGCATTCTATGCAAATTCTGTCGTGGGTTCAACGTTTATTGGTAAACGCTTATGTCAAAGCGGTATAGGACTCTGTGGATGGACGGAGTGGGTCGAAATTTCAGGAGCGGGGCCGAATAACAGTATTAATAGGTCTTTTCTAAATTCTTTTAAAGACCTATTATTACTGTTATTACACAGGCGTTTTTCTGTGGAAAAGCTAATTAAAGTACTAAAAATCAGAAATTTATAGCATTCATAAACCTGAGTAGAAGTACCTCTGAGCCCTGTGAATAAGTGGATGACGGATTGTGGAGAAAATAGGAGTGTGATGAAAGCGGCGGTTATCCACTGAATAACCCGGGATTGCGCACAGGGTTGGCGGGTGGTTATACACACAGGTGTGTGGGTAACGTAATCTGAAGAATTTTCTGTACACAAGGCTGTACATAAGTCTGCAAAATATTGAATTATAATAATATAAGTTTCCACAGGCTGTTTATGATGCCGTGTTTTCCCTTTCACTGGCGGAGCCCGCAGGTTAGAATCCTCGGTCATCTTTCGGAATCGGACAGCCCTTGTCCGATTTGAGAAATTTTTGCGTTATCGGGAGCGGACGGTCGTGCCGAACAGTATGTGGCATCAATGTCTTGAAGTACTCCGGGACGAGTTTCCCGCACAACAGTTTAATACCTGGCTCAGACCGCTCCAGTCCGATCAACGCGAGGGGCATCTGATGCTGTTTGCGCCCAATCGTTTCGTTATGGACTGGGTGAACGAGAAGTATCTTCGCCGGATAGAGGAAGTTCTCAAGGAATTGAACGGTGGCCAGGCGCCAAGAGTGGCCATGAAAGTAGGATCAGCGCCTCGAGAGAGTGAGCCGGTCATGCGCTCGGAGCTGGCGCAGCAAGGAACATCCCGACGAACTCAGGATGAATCCGGCGGCAGAGTAACCGAAGAAGAGAAAGGCGTTGCGGCGACGGTAAGCAGCCATCGCTCAACGCAGCGGAGTGCCTATGGAACGAGCGCGTCACGCAGGTCGGTTCAGGTAGAAGGCGACATCAAGCATCAGAGTTTTCTGAACGAAGGGTTTACCTTCGATACGTTTATAGAGGGTAAGTCGAACCAGCTTGCCCGGGCAGCGTCCATGCAAGTGGCTGAAAACCCCGGTGGCGCGTACAACCCGCTGTTCTTGTACGGCGGGGTAGGTTTGGGTAAGACCCACCTGATGCACGCCATCGGAAACGATATCGTACGGCGTAATCCCAACGCAAAAGTGGCGTATCTGCGATCAGAACGGTTTGTTGCGGACATGGTGAAGGCGCTGCAGCTAAACGCTATCAGTGAGTTCAAGCGATATTACCGGTCTGTTGATGCCTTGTTGATCGATGATATCCAGTTCTTTGCGCGTAAAGAACGGTCCCAGGAAGAGTTTTTTCACACCTTTAATGCGCTGCTTGAAGGAGGCCAGCAGGTGATCGTAACCTGTGACCGGTTTCCCAAAGAAATTGTGGATATGGAAGAGCGCCTTAAATCCCGTTTCGGCTGGGGTCTGACCGTGATGGTCGAGCCGCCAGAGCTTGAAACCCGCGTGGCCATCCTGATGAAAAAAGCCGATCAGGTGAATGTGAAACTCAGTAGCGAAGCCGCATTTTTTATTGCTCAGAAGATCCGTTCTAACGTAAGAGAGCTCGAAGGGGCGCTTCGTTTGGTGATAGCGAATGCTCACTTCACAGGATCTGAAATTACGCCGCCGTTTATCAGGGAAAGTCTGAAAGACTTACTGGCTCTGCATGAAAAACAGGTGAGCATTGATAACATTCAGCGCACCGTGGCCGAGTACTATAAAATAAAGGTCGCAGACCTGCATTCCAAGAGGCGAACCCGCGTGGTCACCCGGCCGCGGCAAGTGGCTATGTCGTTGTCGAAAGAGTTGACCAACCATAGCCTGCCGGAAATCGGAGACGCGTTTGGCGGCCGTGATCACACAACGGTTTTACACGCGTGTAAAAAGATCGTGGAGCTGCAGGGCACAGACCCGGGTATCCGCGAAGACTATCAGAACTTTATGAGATTGCTGACCACCTGAACCCGGAGGGCAGCATTAGAGTAGCAACACGCAAGCAACATTCATCCTTCCAACAATAGAAAGCTGAGTGACATGAAACTGACGATCAGCCGTGAATCCCTGCTCACACCGTTGCAAAGCATTGCCGGTGTCGTTGAAAAAAAGCAGACCATGCCGGTACTGTCCAATGTGCTGCTGGTAGCCGAAGACAATACACTGACCCTGACGGGCACTAACATGGAAGTTGAGTTGGTGGGACGGGTTACCCCCGTTCACATCGACCAGCCCGGGCGGATAACCGTACCGGCTCGCAAACTTTCAGATATCTGCCGGGCATTGGGAGACGAATCCCCCATCGAACTGGTGCTCGAAGGCGACCGCTTGCACGTTCGATGCGGCGCGAGTCATTTTACGCTTTCCACTTTGCCAGCGGAGCACTTCCCGAACGTCGAGGATGAGCCTGAAAGTTTTCGGCTTGAATTGCCGCAAAAGGAATTGGCGCGCATGTTTGGTGCTACGGCGTTTGCCATGGCTCAGCAGGATGTTCGCTATTATTTGAATGGATTGTTGCTGGAGGTGGATAAGGATCACGTGCGCACGGTGGCGACGGATGGTCATCGACTGGCCATGGCCCACGTTGAGTTGAATACCGGTTGTGCCGAACCGCGTCAGGTTATTGTTCCGCGTAAAGGCGTGCTGGAATTGTCGCGCCTGCTGGATGATGTAGAGACACCGGTCACCCTGGTTATCGGAGATAATCATCTGCGAGCAACCGTCGGATCCTATACGTTTACCTCGAAGCTGATCGAAGGCAAGTTTCCAGACTACAATCGGGTGATTCCACGGGGTGGAGACAAGATTGTTCTGGCAGACCGTGCCACTATGAAAAACACGCTTCAGCGGGCCGGCATTCTCTCCCATGAAAATATTCGCGGCGTGCGTTTGAATCTGGCAACAAATGAGCTTCAAGTGTTCGCCAATAATCCGGATCAGGAACAGGCTGAAGACACACTGCCGGTTGATTATCAGGGCGAATCCCTGCAGATAGGTTTTAACGTCGGCTACCTGGTGGATGTGATGAATGCGCTGGACGAGGATCAGGTGAAAATCACCCTCTCTAATCCAAACAGCAGCGCGCTGCTTGAACCGTTGAACGACAGCCGCTGTCTTTATGTGGTTATGCCGATGAGGCTTTAGGAGAAATTGATGGGCACCGTAACGAACGGGATAAAAGGCGCTTTCAGGATCGGGCAAACGCTGTCTGTATTGGGCCGTACTGGCGTGAAGTGGGTCGGGGGTGATCGTCCCCCTACTCCGCGTTTACTGCGCCAGACATTCGAGTCGTTGGGTGCCACCTACATCAAGCTGGGACAGTTCATTGCAAGTTCGCCCACGTTCTTTCCGGAAGATTACGTAGAAGAGTTCCAACACTGTCTGGATCGAACCCCCAATCTGCCGTTCGGTGTGATAAAGGGTATTATCCGTGGCGAGTTGGATCGGCCTATCGAGCAGGTGTTCTCCGAGATCGATCCGGTTGCTCTTGCGTCTGCATCCATTGCACAAGTGCACGCGGCGCGGTTGGTCACCGGCGAAGACGTTGTGATCAAAGTGCAGAAGCCCGGCGTTGAAAACATTTTGTTAACCGATCTGAATTTTCTGTATTTGTCCGCTCGAATCCTTGAAACCCTGGCGCCAAAACTTTCCTGGACATCCCTGTCGGGAATTGTGGAAGAAATCCAGCGCACCATGATGGAAGAATGTGATTTCATCAAAGAGGCGAATAACCTCAAGGTGTTTCGCAACTTTCTTCACGACACTCACAACGAAGACGCCACGGTTCCCAAAGTTTACGAGCAGGCAAGCACCCGTCGAATACTCACCATGGAACGCTTCTACGGAGTGCCGTTAACGGATCTGGAAAGTATTCGAGGTTACGCAAAAGATCCGGAGCGAACCCTGATCACCGCCATGAATACCTGGTTTGCCAGCCTTACCCAGTGTGAGTTTTTTCACGCCGATGTGCATGCGGGCAATCTGATGGTCCTTAAGGATGGACGAGTCGGCTTTATCGATTTCGGGATCGTCGGGCGAATTCGTCCGGATACCTGGGAAGCGGTCAGCGAATTCATATCGTCTGTGATGGTCGGTAACTTTGACGGTATGGCCGAAGCCATGATCCGCATTGGGATCACCAACCATACGGTGCAGGCAGACGATCTTGCCGCCGATCTGCGCAAGCTGTATCGGCAGATGGACAAGATGGTACCGGACGATGTTGTGTACAGAGCTGACCAAGCGGAAGACGATGTAAACAGCATTCTCATGGATATGGTTAAGGTGGGCGAAAGTCACGGGCTGCACTTTCCGCGGGAATTCGCCCTGCTTCTCAAACAGTTTCTGTATTTTGACCGTTACGTTCATATTCTGGCACCGGAAATGGATGTGTTCATGGACGAACGCCTCAATATGCTTCATTGAGGCTGACTTTTTAGTCAATACGTTCCATTCCTCTTGCTGCCCGCGATGAGCTGTCCTTTCTATGGCGTTGGTAAAACTTCATACCGAATTTTTTCGCAACTTGTCCTCGACCGAGCCTGTTTCGTTTTCACCGTCTTTCAATCTGATTTACGGTGCTAACGGAAGCGGAAAAACAAGCGTGCTTGAAGCTATAGGTTATCTAGGCCTGGGGCGATCCTTTCGGATTAGCCGTCATCAGGCCATTGTTCAGCACGGGCAACAACGATTTACGGTATTTGGCGGCCTGGATCACGGGCTTGATAAGGAACGCAACGCTGAATCTCCTTCGGAAAAAAACCTGGCCCATCGTTTGGGGCTTTCCCGCGACGTTGCCCAGAAGGAGACCACACTTCGAGTTGACGGTGAGAGTGTGCGAAGCCTGTCCTCGTTGGCAATGCACTTACCGGTTTCCGTGATTGACCCAGGCGTGTTCGATATTGTGGCCGGCGGACCGGGGAAGCGCCGCCAGTTTCTCGATTGGGCGGTGTTCCACGTGGAACCTTCCTTTGCGGCAAGCTGGCAGCAATGTCAGAGAGTGACATCGCAGCGGAATCAAACGCTGAGAAATGGTAGACTAGACGAAACCATGTTACGCATCTGGGATGCACAGTACGCAACACTGAGCGAAAAGATCAGCGAAGCTCGAAAAGCTGCTTTTGAGCAATTCAAGAGTGCGTTTAATAGCCTGGTTCATCAAGTGAACGTGGACTGGATGGAGGGCATGACGCTGGAGTTCTATCCCGGGTGGGATACCAGTCAATCGTTAATAGACGTACTGGTCCGCCACAGGGAACAGGAAATCCGTATGGGGCACACGCTTTATGGGCCGAACCGTGCAGACATCCGGATCAAATTTCAGGGGAGACCGGTCGCAGAAACCTTTTCTCGAGGCCAACAGAAAACCCTCGTTATTTTGATGAAAATTGCCCAGAGCATGGTGTTGAACGATCTTGGGAAGCAGGTCAGTTTTCTGATTGACGATATCAATGCCGAACTGGATGAGGGCCATAGAACCATGCTGGCCCGTAAGCTACAGGAATTACGTTGCCAGGTATTTATGACCTCCATTGAACACCCGAATCCTGGGTCGCTATGGCGGGGTGAGACAATACCTGATTATCAAATGTTCCACGTGGAACATGGCAAATTATTGAAGGAAGAATAAACCCGGCTTATCAAATCCCCTTAGTGTCCGCCGTGATGCGGTTTTAAGGAGAGCGCGCTGGCCCTTACGCTTCAGGAGTTTCTTAATGAGTGAATCGACCTACAATTCAACCAGTATCAAAGTTCTGAAGGGGCTTGATGCGGTGCGAAAACGGCCAGGGATGTACATTGGCGATACGGATGACGGTACCGGCCTGCACCACATGGTGTTCGAACTGGTGGATAACTCCATCGATGAAGCTTTGGCAGGCCACTGCACCGAAATTGGCATTATCATTCATCCGGACGAGTCGGTGAGTGTTCACGATAACGGTCGGGGCATTCCCGCCGATATCCATGAAGAAGAAGGTGTATCCGCCGCCGAAGTTATTATGACCGTGCTCCACGCCGGTGGTAAGTTTGATGATAACTCCTACAAAGTTTCCGGTGGCCTTCACGGTGTAGGCGTCTCGGTGGTTAACGCACTGTCTTCAGCCTTGACCTTGACCATCCGTCGGGACGGCAAGGTGTATGAGCAGATGTACACCCACGGCGTGCCTAACGCGCCTTTGGCGGAAGTAGGCGACACAGAAGCATCTGGCACCCGGGTTCACTTTATTCCTTCGCCGGAAACGTTTACCCACATCGAATTTCACTATGACATCCTTGCCAAGCGCATCCGGGAACTGGCGTTTCTGAACAGCGGTGTGCGTATTCGCCTGACAGACGAGCGCAGTGGCAAAGAGGAGGTCTTTCAGTACGACGGCGGTTTGCGGGCATTTGTTGAGCATCTAAACGCAAACAAAACGCCTATCAATCGGGTGTTTCACTTCACCCGCGAGCGCGAAGACGGCATTGTGGTGGAAGTTTCCATGCAATGGAACGATGCGTTCCAGGAGAACATCTACTGCTTCACCAATAATATACCCCAGCGTGATGGCGGTACTCACTTGGCTGGCTTTCGTTCAGCCCTTACCCGTTCCCTGAACACCTACATTGAAAATGAAGGCTTGGGTAAAAAGGCCAAGGTAAGCACGTCTGGCGACGATGCACGGGAAGGTTTGACGGCTATCATCAGTGTGAAGGTGCCCGACCCCAAGTTTTCTTCACAAACCAAAGACAAACTGGTGTCTTCGGAAGTGAAAACGGCGGTTGAACAAGAGCTCTATCAGAGCTTTGCAGCGTATCTTCAGGAGCAGCCAAGCGAAGCCAGGCTCATTGTTAATAAAATGATTGACGCGGCCCGGGCGCGCGAAGCAGCGCGCAAGGCTCGTGATATGACCCGGCGCAAGGGCGCTCTGGATATCGCAGGGTTGCCGGGCAAGCTGGCAGACTGCCAGGAGAAAGACCCGGCCCTCTCCGAACTGTTCATAGTGGAGGGTGATTCAGCCGGCGGCAGCGCCAAACAAGGCCGAGACCGCAAAACCCAGGCGATTTTGCCGTTGAAAGGCAAGATCCTGAACGTAGAGAAGGCGCGCTTCGACAAGATGCTGTCCTCCGCCGAGGTGGGCACACTCATCACAGCGCTGGGGTGTGGTATCGGCCGGGAAGAGTTCAATCCGGATAAGCTTCGGTATCACTCCATCATTATCATGACGGACGCCGACGTGGACGGTTCGCACATCCGCACGCTGTTACTGACGTTCCTTTTTCGCCAGATGCGCGAAATTATCGAGCGTGGTCATGTGTTTATTGCAATGCCACCGCTTTACAAAGTAAAGCGCGGCAAGCAAGAACAGTACCTGAAGGATGAGAAAGCAAAAGAAGCGTATCTCACCCAAACCTCCCTGGAGGGTGCACAGCTGTACGTGAACCCGGAGGCGCCCGCGATCAAGGATTCTGCCCTTGAGACGATGGTGAAAGATTACCAGGCGGTGATGACAATGATTACCCGTTTGTCCCGCGCGTACCCTGCGAAAGTGCTGGAACAAATGCTCCACAACGACACCCTGAAGGCTGAGCATCTGAAGGATGAGCAAACCGTGGGAGCGTGGGCTCGTCGCCTTGGTGACGGGCTGGATGTGGATACCCGAACCGGAACCAAGTACACCTTCTCGGTTACCAGAGACTCCGAGCGTGGCCTTTATCTGCCCAAGGTGACCATCTACGTGCACGGCATTCCCCACGAGCACGTGTTCGGTCATGACTTCTTTGATTCACCGTCCTATGGCTCGATAGCGCGACTGGGCGAGACCCTGAACGGGCTGATAGAAGAGGGTGCCTACATTCAGCGGGGTGAGCGCAAGCAAACAATATTGTCGTTTGAGGGCGCGCTGGACTGGCTGATGAAGGAGGCCCAGCGAGGCCTGAACATTCAACGCTACAAGGGTCTGGGAGAAATGAATCCGGATCAGCTATGGGAAACGACCATGGATCCTGAAAGCCGCCGGATGATGAAAGTGAAGATTGATGACGCCATAGCGGCAGACCAGATTTTCACGACTCTGATGGGCGATGACGTTGAGCCTCGTCGTAACTTTATCCAGAGTAACGCGCTGGCAGTGAATAACCTGGATATTTGATGGCTCTCTTATAACGTGTTAATAAGTAATAAAAAAGCGGCCAGAGCATCATTGCTCTGGCCGCTTTTTTTTGATCTGAAAAGGCGTTTGTTGAACTACTGCGCTTTTTCCTTATCCGCGAGTTGAGGTGCCATCACCTCTTCCAGAGTAAAGCCGGTCAGGCGGCGTATGGTTCTCCAGAGGTAATAGAAGATAAGCATCATCATCACCATTGAAGGGATCGCGATCATTGGGTAACTCACCAGGGTCATTCGGCCCAGTTCTTCGTTAAACGCCTGAGTGCCAGAGGGACTGACCACAATCCAGCGCGCAAGCACGTAGTTCATTACCGATGAGAACAGAAAAGTGGCGGCAAAAAAGTAGCTGGCTTTTAATAGCCGCTCTTCAAACTGGCCAACACAATTCTTCGCTTCCAGTGCCCCGTGAATCTTTCCCACGTTTAGCACGTTCGGGTTATAGAGCAGTGTGCGAACTAACGGGTACTTCGTACGGGTAGAAACCAGCACAACCAGCCCGATAATCGCGGGGATCGCGGCTTCTTTTACGGCCAGCCAACCGGCGTCCAGCTCCAGCAAGCCAATGCCACCTGTAAGCCCGACACTCACCAAGCCCAGTAGCGCGATAAAATTTTTCTTTTTGTAGCGAATCAGCTCGAACAAACCCCAACCCAGGGGGAACGCCAGGCCCAATATCAGGGCGTTAACGCTGCCAAGGTATTGGTCGCCGCTGAGTTTCATCAGAATAACGGAGGGAATGACAATACTGACCAGCAGATCAACCCAGGGCCTGGGCTTGTGGTCGGACGCAGTCTTCGGTGAGGTCATGATTCTGCCTGGTTGTGAAACGACTAGAGGCAGTATACGACGAACGCCATAAAAAAACCGAACCCGGAGGTTCGGTTTTTGACAAGCGGTAAACGTATCAGGCGCCTGCTTCCTTCAGGCACTCCTCAACAATCGCCAGGCCTTCTTCAAGGATGTTGTCCTGGATAGTCACCGGCATCAGAAAGCGCAGACTGTTACCGTACATGCCGCAGCTCAGCAAGATAAGGCCTTTTTCTTTGGCCTTTTTGGTAATCGCAGCAGCCAGCTCTGGCACGGGCTTGCGGCTTTCCTTGCTTTCTACAAGTTCGAACGCAGCCATAGAACCGAGGCATCGAACATTGTCCACGTGAGCGAACTGCTCCTGCCACTTGTCAAAGCGCTGTTTCAGCTTCTCGCCCAAACGTTGGCTCTGGCCCAGGATGTCTTCTTCCTCGAACACTTCAAAGACCGCCAAGCCAGCGGCGCAGGCTGTGGGGCTACCGGTATAGGTGCCGCCCAGGGAATTCGGGCCTGAGGCATCCATGTGCTTATCCGTGCCCACAATCGCCGAAATGGGCATGCCGTCAGCCATGCTCTTGGCCATGGTCATCATATCCGGCTGCACGCCACTGTGCTCAATGGCAAACATCTTGCCGGTACGGCCGAAACCGCTTTGAACTTCATCGACAATCATCAGAATGCCGTGTTCATCGCATATCTCGCGAATTTTCTTGAGGAAACTCGCAGGCGCAGCGTAGAACCCGCCTTCACCCAGCACCGGCTCAATAACAATGGCTGCAGTGTGGCTTGGGGGAGAGTCTGCCTTCATGGCCATCATCAGACCGCGTATGGCTTCGTCTTCACTGACGCCGTGATAAGGCACCGGATAAGGCGCACGGTACACGGTTCCCGGCATGGGGCCGAAGTCGTTCTGGTACGGAGCTGCCTTGCCGTTCATGGCCATGGTCATGAAGGTACGGCCGTGATAGCCGCCATCAAAGCAGATAACGTTGGTGCGGCCGGTGGCAGCACGGGCAATTTTGATGGCGTTTTCCAGTGCTTCTGCGCCGGAGTTAGCCAGCATAACTTTGGCATGCCCTTTCACCGGTGCAACTTCGCTCAGCTTCTGTGCCAGGCGTACATAACCCTCATAGGGCATGACCGTCTGGCAGGTGTGCATGAGCTTATCCAACTGGGCTTTTATGGCTTCAACGACTTTTGGGTGCCGGTGTCCGATGTTCAGCACACCGATGCCCCCGGCAAAGTCGATCATGCGCTTACCGTCGGCATCCCACAATTCCGAGTTGGTTGCGTGGTCGGCAAATTGCTCATTAGGGCTTGCCACACCCGCTGCCACATAGCGTTCTTTGAGTGCTTGCAATTCTTTATTGCTGCTCACTTTGGCATTCTCCCTGTGTCTAAGATTCGTCAGTGTCACCTAGCATTGTAAGGAGTACCGTGTCGTGACACAAACTGTCGATGCTCAATGTCATACCGCTTGCTCCCGGAACTGCAGCGCTGCGAGGCGCCGGTACAGCGGGTTTTCCCTTATAAGCTCTTCATGGGTACCGATCGCCAACAGCCGACCCTGATCCAGAACGGCAATGCGGTCAGCATCGCGCACGGTGGCAAGTCGGTGCGCGATCACCAGGGTCGTTCTGTTGGCGGTGAGCGCCGGCATTGCCTGCTGGATCAGGTTCTCGCTTTCTGCGTCCAGAGCGCTGGTGGCTTCATCCAGCAGCAGAATGGGTGCATCGGCAAGGAGCGCTCGGGCAATCGCGAGTCTCTGCTTCTGGCCTCCTGAGAGCCCCAACCCGGCGTCACCCAAACGGGTAAGATAGCCTTCTGGCAGCTTTTCAATAAATTCATCGGCGTGGGCAATGCGGGCGGCCTGTTCAACGTCGGCCTGGCTGGCGTCAGGGCGTGCGTAACGGATGTTGTCCGCAACCGTGCCATGGAACAGGGCCGGGTTCTGGGGAACCAGTGAGAAGCAGCCGCGCAGTGCCGCCAGAGAGACAGCCGCGCTGTCTATGCCGTCAATATAAATGGCCCCGCTGTCGGGCTGATAAAAATGCAACAGCAGGTCAAACAACGTGGATTTTCCGGCGCCTGAGGGCCCGACCAGCGCAAGGGTTTCGCCGGCGCGGATCTCCAGGCAAACATCCGCCAGCGCGGGATGTTCGCGGCGCCCGGAGTAGGAAAAATTAAGGCCTTTAATCGAAATATTGCCCGCAATGACGTCCGGAAATACGCCTGTCGATTCTGCGGGTCGATCAAAATCGGGTTCTGTGTGCAGCAGCTCGAACAATCGAGCGGCGGAGCCCGCGGCCCGTTGCAACTCGCTGATCACTTCACTGATGGCGCCTGCGGCCAGGCCCACCAGCAGGCTGTAAAAGACAAACGCGGCCAGGTCTCCAGGGGTAATGCGCCCGTGAATCACATCAAGACCCCCAATCCAGATCACGATGCCGATTGCCCCCATCACCAGAGTAATCACCAGGGTGGTCAACCAGGCGCGCTGTCGGATGCGGTCGCGGGCGATGTCGAAGGCCAGCTCCGACACCTCCGCAAAAAAGCGCCGGTCATGGGGCTGGTGATTGAAAGCCTGAACGGTTTTGATCTGCGTGAGATTTTCGCCCACGTAACTGCCCACATCCGCCACTCTGTCCTGGCTGAGCCGCGACAGTTGCCGAACCCGGCGGCCAAAAAACAGGATGGGCACAATCACCAGGGGAAAACCCAGCAGAATGATCCCAGCGAGCTTGGCATTGGTGATAAACAGCAGCACAAGCCCACCCACCAGCATCAGCGCATTGCGCAGGGCAATGGAGACGGTCGAGCCGATAACCGATTGCAGCACCGTGGTATCGGCGGTAAAACGCGACTGTATTTCCAGGGCCCGGTTTTGTTCGAAAAATCCCGGGTGCAGATCAATCAGATGATTGAAAACCTGTTTGCGGATATCCGCCACCACCCGTTCGCCAATCCAGGACACCAGATAGAACCGGGCGAAGGACCCGAACGCCAAACCCAGCACCAGAATAAAAAACAGCCCGACCGCCCGAGCCAGGTTGGCCGGAGACTGGGTGGCCAGCCCCTGGTCGACCAGAATGCGCAGGCCCTGCCCCAGCCCCAGTGTGATACCGGCGGTGATGACCAGCGCGACCATGGCACCCGCAACCGCCCTGCGATAAGGAAGAATAAAGCCGATGACCAGTTTCAGGGCTTGCCGGTGACGAGTATTAATAATGTGCCTCCTGTCGTGACGGGGTGGTAAAACGCAGTGGTGATGCAGAACGTTGCGGTGCTGTAAACTCCGGTTGATATACGAATGCCGCTTTCAACAAGCCTTATCATACGCTTGCCCCCACAGTAAAAAGGAAGGAATTTCCGTGCGCGCTTATGCCGACAGTGATTACCCGGCCAACCACAAACCGGATTGGAAAGTGATTGCCGGCCTCTGGCCATATCTCGCCGAGTTTCGTGGGCGGGTGGCGCTGTCTGTTGCCTTTCTGATACTGGCAAAGTTGGCAACGGTAGCGACCCCGGTGGCCCTGAAATACATCGTTGATTACCTGGACCAGGGCCGCGAAGGCGAGTTGCTGCTGTGGATTCCCGTGGGGCTTGTGGTTGCGTACGGCCTGCTCCGGTTTGCCAGTACCCTGTTCAGTGAGCTGCGGGATGCGGTGTTTGCGCGGGTGGCCGAGCGCGCCATGCGGCGAGTGTCACTGCGGGTGTTCCGCCATCTCCACGACCGTGAGCTGGCATTCCACCTGGATCGCAAAACCGGCGGCCTGGCCCGGGACATCGAACGCGGCACCACCGGCATCAGCTTTCTGCTGCGCTTTACCCTGTTCAATATCGTGCCCACCTTGCTGGAAATCGTGATGGTGGCGGGCATTTTACTGGTCGCGTTCAACGCCAGCTATGTGTTTGCCATCGTGATCGCGGTAGCGGTGTACATCGTTTTTTCCATTGTGGTTACCGAATGGCGAACCCGCTTTGTGCGCGAGGCCAACGCCCGGGACAACCAGTCCAATTCCCGCGCAATAGACAGCCTGCTCAACTATGAGACCGTGAAATACTTTAACAACGAACAGTTTGAAGCGGATCTTTACGATCAGGACCTTGAAGGCTGGGAGCAGGCGCGCCTGAAGAACCGCCTGTCGCTGGCCGCGCTGAACACCGGTCAGGCGCTGATCATCGGCATGGCCATGATTACGATGATGGTGATGGCCGTGCGGGAAGTGGCCAGCGGCGCCATTACCCTGGGCGATTTCACCATGATCAACGCTTACCTGCTGCAGTTGTTCATACCACTGAACGCTCTGGGTTTTGTTTACCGGGAAATTCGCCAGTCCCTGGTAAACGTGGAGCGCCTGTTTGGTCTACTTGGGGAAAAGCCGGCGGTTGAAGACGCTGCTGAGGCGCCCGCACTGGTGGTGGATAAAGGCGAAGTGGGTTTTCATCACGTGCATTTTGCCTACCGTGCGGATCGCCCGATTCTGCAGGATGTGAACCTCTCCATACCGGCCGGGCACACACTCGCGGTGGTGGGGGCCAGCGGCGCCGGTAAATCTACCCTGGCCCGCTTGCTCTTCCGGTTTTTTGACGTGGAAAAAGGCCGTATAACCATTGATGGGCAGGATATCCGCGAGATCAGCCAGGACAGCCTGCGCGCGGCTATAGGTGTGGTGCCGCAAGATACCGTGCTGTTCAACGATACGCTATACCGCAACCTGGCCTATGGCCGACCAGAGGCCACAGAAGCCGAAGTACACTACGCTGCCCGTCAGGCGCATCTGGATGAGTTCATACGCAGCTTGCCTGATGGCTACGACACTAAAGTCGGCGAGCGCGGCCTGAAACTCTCCGGCGGCGAAAAACAGCGCGTTGCCATTGCCCGGGTGCTGCTGAAAAACCCGCCCCTGTTGATTCTGGATGAAGCCACCTCGTCGCTGGATTCCATTTCCGAGCAGGCGATTCTGGGCGCCCTCAACGAAGTCAGCCGCCAGCGCACCACGCTGGTCATCGCTCACCGCTTATCCACCGTGCGCGACGCCGATACGATTCTGGTGATGGATCACGGGCAGATTGTTGAAAGCGGCGGCCACAATGAGCTGCTGGCGCAAAATGGCTACTACGCCAGGCTGTGGCTGCAGCAACAGCGCGGCGATGATGACGACGAAAATCAGTAGGAAGAGGAAAGGCATACAGAAGCCAATCCTGAGGCGCGCACCACCCTCTGGCCGACGCTTTCGCTGAATACGCTGGCGTCGCCGGTAATCAGGCTGAACCAGTTTTTTGCGCGGGTGATGCCGGTGTAAACCAGCTCCTGTGTGAGCACGGGGCTCAGGCGATCGGGCAGCACCAGGCAGGTGTGATTGAACTCCGAACCCTGGGATTTATGCACCGTCATGGCGTATACGGTTTCCAGTTGCTGCAGCCGGCTCGGTGAGATCCAGCGGATCGCGCCACTGCCATCGCTGGCGGGGAACGCAACGCGCAAGACCGTTTGTGGGCTGTCACTGCTGTTTGGCGTGCTTTGAGAGCCAGCGCCCCAGGGCAGGCTGAAGGTAATGCCCACGTCGCCGTTCATCAGCCCCAGGTTGTAATCGTTGCCGGTAATCAGCACCGGACGCCCTGCGTACCAGCCTTCAGCTCTTGGAATCAGTCGTTGCGCGAGCAAGTGGTGGGCGATCAGCTCGTTCAACCCTTCCACGCCCCAAGGGCCGCGGCGCAGGGCGCACAGGATCTGAAAGTCGCTGAACGCCTGAAGTACCGATTTGGCCAGGTCGTCCCATTCGTCTTTCGTGCTGTTGTCGTTCAGGCCGTGACCTTGCATCCGTGACAAGTAGTGGCGGTAACCCACCGGTGGCTGCAGGGGCAGATTGTTGCCATCCACTCGCCCTTCCCCGTGGTTGCGGAACGCCTGGGGGCTGCCACTGACCGCATGGTCACAGATCAGCGCCTGAGTGTCTTCCAGCGCTGTTTTTTTGCTGTGGCCATTCAGCCACACCACATCCTCAAACCCGGCGTTACGGGCCTTCTGGAGTGTGTCAGCGTCCAGGGTGTTGGTGTTGACCGCCTCGGCAAGCTGGCGAATGCCGCTGCCTTCCGCGAAGCGGTAACTCTTACGCAGCATGGCCACCGCCTGATCCAGCGGTTGGCCTTCGGCATCTTGAAGGGTTAGCGGGATGTCGGTACCGGTTATCGCCTGCAACCACTGCACCGTCGCTGGCCGATAATGTCCGTCTGGCGCGCGCTGACACAGCTCCCCCAGCACCGCGCCGGCATCGACCGACGCCAACTGATCTTTATCGCCCAGCAGAATCAGTTGGGCGTTGGCGGGCAGGGCGTCGAATACCGACGCCATCAGGTCCATATCCACCATGGACGCTTCATCGATCACCAGAATATCCACGAGCAGCGGATTGTCCCGGTTGTGACGGAATGTGCGGGTATCCGGGCGGCTGCCCAGCAGGCGATGCAGGGTGGTGACTTTGGTGGGAATGTCCGCCAGCGCCACCTGCCCCGGCAACTGCGCCAGTGGCAGGCGGCTGACGGCACCGCCAATCGATTCGTTCAGCCGTGCGGCGGCTTTGCCAGTGGGGGCCGCCAGGCGAATGCGGTATTTGCGCCCGGCCCGTTCGGTGGATTCGCCGGCGACGGACTGCAGGGCTGCCAGTAAATTCACCACGGTGGTGGTTTTGCCGGTGCCGGGGCCGCCGGTAATGACGGCGAAACGGTTACGGGCTGCCAGGGCGCAGGCCAGCTTTTGATAGTCCACAGCTGAGCTCACAGAATACCCTGAAGAGCCCTGCGGTTTGAAGAGCGCATCCAGCGCCTGGCTCAGGGTTTTGGCTGCAGGCGAAGACGGGTCGGCCAGCACAGACGGCTGTGCCAAACGCTGCACAATACCGGCGGCAATCTGTTGCTCATAACGCCAGAAGCGGCGCAGATACAGACGCGTTCCGTTCAGCACGAGCGGCGTAGTATGTGAGCCATCACTTACTGCTAAGGCCCTGCCCAGAGCTGAAATGCATTCATCAGCCGACACGCGCGCGAGAATATCTCCGGGGCCCGGCTGCCGGGTTTGCACAGGCAGGATTCCGATTGGCTCCTCCGGTGGCAGCGATAACGTGCTATCCGCATCGGCCAGCAGAGTTGCCAAATCCACACATACGTGGCCCCGGCCCACCTGGTGGGACGTCAGGGCAGCGAGTAATAAAACCAGAGGCTGCAGTGCTTCCCTCTGCTCTTCTGACAGGTCTTGAATCAGCCGCGCAAAGCGCACATCCAGAGGGCGAATCCACCCGGCTTGCTGCCAGCTATCCAGCAATTCCAGAACCGTTTCTGTCTGGTTCAGCGCAAGGCTGCTGTCCAGGCTCGGAGAAGCCGACGCGGTTGTATCGATATCAACGGCGTCGTCCAGATCAAACGCAAACTGGTTGTCGGTATTTCGCGTTTTGCTCATGCCGCCACCTCCCCGAGGGCTGCCGTGCCGTCAAACATGGCATCCAGTTGTTCAATCAACTCTCTGGGCGGCTTGTCGGTAAACGCCCCCGCTCCAGGCGCATTCACGCCCCGTAAAAACAGATACACAGCGCCGCCCATGTGCCGATCGTAGTCGTAATCCGGCAGGCGTGCTTTCAGCAAACGGTGCAGAGCCAGCAAGTAAAGAACGTACTGCAGATCGTAACGCTTCTCCAGAATGGCTTCGCCCATGGCCTGATCTGTGTAGGCGCTGTCGTTATCACCCAGATGATTGGATTTGTAGTCCAGCACGTAATATTGCCCGTGGTGCTCAAACACCAGGTCGATAAAGCCTTTGAGCATACCGTTGAAGCGCCCGCCATCGACCCGCGGACGATCCGCGCCGTTGAGGGTGTACCGGGTAACAAGCTGGTCCATGGCCCGGGTGCTGACGTTGCGGCTTTCAAACCAGAATTCCAGTTCAGGTCGCAGTGTGCCAAGGCTCGCCAGGCTGGTGATTTCACCGCTGTCGCGGTTCAAAGGCAGCGGTTGGCGAATCAGCGCCAATATCCACCGCTCCAGTGTGTCTACCCAGTCGCTCCAGCCCCGCGTGCTGCAGCGGCGGATGAGCTGCTCACGCAGTTGCAACGGGTTGTCCACAATGTGTTGCAGGCCCTGTTGCGCGCACCATTCCAACAAATCGTGCAGAAACGTACCCGGCCCGGCGCCTTTGGGAAAATAATGCAGGCTGTGGCCAAGCGGAACGGTTACGTCTTCCTCATCGCGGTTGTGGGCGCCCTCTTCCAGCAGATTTTGGCTTTCTTCGTCTTCCACTTCGCCGGCGAACACAATGCCCGTGCCAGACAGCCCGGTGTATTCCAGGGAGGAGTAGCTGGCTATCCACCAGTCTTCCCGGGCTTCCCGGGTTGAGATCAGTGCGGGCCCGAGGGCCGCGGGCGTTTCTTCGGCGTAATGCACATTGGTTGCCGCCGGCAGCGGCTCGGCATACAGTTCCGTGTGGCCGCTAACCAGATGGCCCAGCGCGTCACTCAGCGGGAGTTGCGCCGCAGGTTCACCACCCAGCAGATACCCCAGACCGCTGAGGTGCCAGTTTTCAATGTCGGCAACGCCCACCCAGGTGGCGAATCGGGCGCGGGTCAGCGCTACGTAGAGTTTGCGGATGTCTTCGCCCAATCGTTCTTTGTCTGCCCGGGCAACGTCTGCCGGTGTTGGATCGAACACGGTGATCAGCTGTGAGTTGTCATCGTGATAGCGCACGAACGATTGTTTTTCGCTCTGGGCTCGGAACGCGGTGCCAAAGGGCAGGAACACCAGCGGGTATTCCAGGCCTTTGGATTTGTGCACGGTGATGACTTTTACCAGCCCGGCGTCGCTTTCCAGGCGCAGGGTACGGTGTTCGTCTTCTTCGTCTGCCGCCCGCAAAATCTGGGTAAAGTGATGCACCAGTGCGTGTTCGCCGTCCAGTTGCAGGCTGTCTTGCTGCAGCAGTTCGGCAATGTGCAGAATGTCGGTGAGCCGGCGTTCGCCGTCCGGGCGCTGCAGCAGTTGCCCGGGTACGGCAAAGTCCATCAGAAAGCTGCGCAGCATGGGCAGTACACCCTGGTTTTGCCACTGTTGCTGATAGCCCATAAAGCGCTCGATTTCCCGCTCCAGCGCCATTTCGTTGGTCAGCAGTTGGTCGAGATAACGCCAGGGTAAACCCAGCGTGGGCGTCGCGAGTGCGGCGCGGGCATAGGCCAGTTGCCGGGGTTCGGCAAAGGCTTTGAGCCAGCACAGCACTTCCTTCGCCTCCTGGGAGGCGAGTACCGAATTCCGGTCAGACAGGTACACGCTTTTGATGCGCCTTTGGCCAAGGGCATCGCGCACCGCAGCGGCTTCGTTGCGGTTGTTCACCAGAATGGCAATGTCTTTGGGTTCAATCGGCTCTATATCATCCGGGTCACTCTCCAGAGCAAAACCGGCTGATCCCTGCTGGCCAAGCGTCAGCAGGCGGGCGATTTCACTGGCGCAGGCTTCGGCTACATTTTTAGTGACGGTGCCTTTGGCGAGGCTTTTGCGATCGCCGTTTTTGTCTTCCTGATCACTTTCCAGCGACCACAGCGTAAGGCTGGGTTGGATATCGCCGTCAACCGACCACAGGCGTTTGGTGCCGTTGGCCTCCACGCCCTGAAACGGCAGCGGTGAGGTATCGCCTTTGCCGAACAGAAAGGCGCCCTCGGGGCTGTGCAAATCGCCGTATTCGAACACCCGGTTGACCGCGTTCACCATGGGTTTTGACGAACGGAAGTTGCGGCCCAGGGTCCAGGTGCGGTCGCACGCGCCGGCGCGTGCGTCCAGATAGGTATGGATATCGGCGCCACGGAAGCCGTAAATCGCCTGTTTGGGGTCGCCGATCATCAGCAGGCAGGTGTCCGGGTGATTCTCCGCAACCCGGTAAATGCGGTTGAAGATGCGGTACTGCACCGGGTCGGTGTCCTGGAATTCGTCAATCAGCGCCACCGGAAACTGGCGGCGGATGGTGGCCGCCAGTTGATCGCCACGGGGGCCATGGAGGGCGTCGTCCAGCCGGGTGAGCAGGTCGTCGAAGCCCATCTCCGAGCGCTTCTGTTTTTCTGATTCCAACCGCGCAGCAATCCAGCGGGTGGCGTGTTTCAGAATGTCGGCTTCGGCGCTGGGCAGGTTGTCTGCAAAGGCGATCAGCTCTTCGATGACATCAAAAGCAGGATGGTGGGGCACAGCGCCGTCGCCTTTGAGTTTGCTGGCCAGTATCTCTGGCGTCTGGTTCTGGAAGCCGGCTTTCTCCAGCCCGTCCGGGTAGAGCGCATCGGAAGCTGCCCATTCCAACAGCGTGTCCCAGGCCGCAATCATCGGTTTCATACTGCCGCCGTGCAGGCGTTTGTCCTTGTTGAGCCCGATCAGCAGGTCGGTTACTTCTGGTTTCCAGTCTGCCCAGGGGTGAGTTTTCAGAGACTGAGCCTGTCCCCTGCGCCGCTGCACAGTCACGTCGATGGCCTGCTTCACATCGCCGGAAGCAACGTCGAAAGAATCGGCGTCGCCAATCAGGTTGCGCACGGATGCCCGCAAGTTGTCCGGAGTTTTCCAGTGGCTCAGCACTTCGTCCATCAGCTCCGGTGACAGCGGATAAATAAACGTGCGCCAGTAATCCCGCGCTACTTCATCCAGAAGGTCGCTTTGGTCGGTTTCCAGTTTGAGGCGGAACAGGCTGCCGCTGTCGAACGCGTGCTCGGTGAGCATGCGGTTGCACCAGGCGTGAATGGTGGACACCGCCGCTTCGTCCATCCACTCGGCGGCCAGCAGCAGCTTTTTACGGCAGTCTGGCCAGGTGGCGGGGTCCGGGTAGCTGTTGTTGCGCAACGTGTATAGCAGCGCTGTTTCTGCGGAGGGCTGGGTGCTGTCGGTGGCGCCGGAAAACACGTCGGCGGCCTGGGTGAGCCGAACGCGGATGCGATCCCGCAGTTCCTTGGTGGCGGCGTCGGTGAAGGTGACCACCAGCAGGTTTGGTGGCAGCATGCCCGCGGCCAGCGCACTGCCCTCGGGCTGGTCGTGTCCGAGCACCAACCGCACGTATAAAATGGCGATGGTGAAGGTTTTGCCGGTACCGGCGCTGGCCTCGATCAGGCTGCTGCCGTTCAGGGGCAGTGCTAACGGATCAAGGTTCGGGTTGCGCTTTTTGTCAGATGTTTCAGCTGTCATGGCGTGCCCTCAAACTGGCCAGCGGCGGATTTGCCCTGTTCGGCTTCCCACAGAGGCACGTAAAGTTCGTGCAACAGCGCCTCAAATTCGCCGCTTTGCATTAACACGTCAGCACTTTCGAAGGCGCCTCTAAGGTAACCCGTGTCCCGCTCCAGCGCGGTGGTGTAGGCCTGTTGGGCATCGCTGATGGCGCGCTCGTGGTCACCGAGGAACTTCTTGCTTTGATAGAAGCTGTAAATCCAGGCAAAACCGGCGTCCACGTGCAGCGGCAAGGCCCGGGTGCTGGCGTCTATCCAGCGCGCCAGTATGGCATCCAGATGCTTGGCGGCGGTTTCCGGCTCTAGGGGCGCAAAGCGGACTTTACGGCCCTCTTCCTTGCCCAGAATCAGGGTTTCGAAAGGTTGCGATGTCAGCTGCCCCGCCAGATGAATGACCCAGTCGCGCATTAAATTGGCATAGCGCAGCTTTTTGGTTTTGCCGCTGCCGCTGAGCAGGCTGGAACCGGCGATCACTAACCGGCAGATCTTGCCGTCGTGGTTGCGGCGCAGGTTATCAATCAGGTCCAGCACCTCCACCGATCCTGCACTGTTGACCAGGCGATGTTCAAACGGCACGGGCTCGCTGAGGGCTTCGGGCCATTCGGCCAACGCGCCTTGATACCGTTGGAAAAGATCCGGCAGGCGACCGGAGAGCTCAGTGCGCAGCCGGTGTTCCGTAACGCCCATGCCCAGGTCGCCGCGCCGCGCCATGCGGTCGAGGGTGCTTTCAAGGCGTTCCTGCAGGTCTTGTTCATCGCCGGCTTTCAGCAGGCCTTGCGCAATCAGTTCGGTGTCTAACCGCCAGCGGTCGAGCCCGTTGAGGTCAAAATTTTCTGTGTCTGTGTCGTCGTCTTCCACATCCTCGAAGCGCACCTGCAGGCGGCGCTGGTAAAATGTATCCACCGGTTTTTTCAAAAAGCCGGCCAGATCGTTGAGGGTGATGGGTTCCTCGGGCTGCTGATACGGCAGGGCTGTTTGCGGGCTTTGCGGCTTGTTCTGCTGCTGTGCAGCTTCGTCGCCATGGGCGCCGCGCCATTCGTGTTCATAGGTGAACAGGCTGCGAGCGTGTTGCACCTGGGGGAAATAATCGCGGCTGAACGGTTGCAGCGGGTGGCAGGTGGTCAATGCTTCGGTCAAGGGAGCATCAGGCTGCCCAGCCACCTGCCAGAGGCTGTCCAGATGATCTTGCAACTGGCCTACCAGCACAGACGGGGGTCTTGGGGAATCGTCGCGAATACTACGCCCTACCCAACTGATATAAAGCTGTTCGCGTGCGGAGAGCATGGCTTCGAGAAACAGATAGCGGTCATCTTCCCGGCGGGAGCGGTCCCCGGGTCGATAATCCTGGGCCATCAGGTCAAAATCCACCGGCGGTCGCGAGCGGGGGTAGTCTCCGTCATTCATGCCCAGCAGGCACACGTTGCGAAACGGAATCGCCCGCATGGGCATCAGCGTGGCGAAGTTCACCTTGCCGGCCAGGAAGCGCTGGTTCAGGCCGCCTTCGTCGAGGCCTTCCAGCAAGACGTCCTTCACGATATTCAACGGCAGCGGTTGCTGATCCAGCCCGGCGGCGAGCGTGTCGTCCAGCCATTGCTCCAGTTGCCGACGGAAGCGGTTCAGTAACAGAAGGTCATGCCCTTCCACCTTGTGGAAAAACTGCTCGAGCATCGACGAAAACAGCACTTCCCATTGCTGGGGCGCGCGGCTGGCCTGTAACGTCTGCCACAGGGTTTCCAGGCGATACACAAACTCGCCAAGCCGCCCTGCAAGGCTGGCCTGCAGTCCGCCGATTTCGCCGTAGGGCTGAACGCCCGCCCAGGGCTCGTCGTCGCCCATGCCATAACCCAGCAGCATGGAGCGCAGGCCTGACTGCCAGGTGTTGCGCTCCAGATCGGCCGGCAGCTCCAGGCTTTCCCGGTGGGCACCGTGAAGGCCCCAGCGAATGTTGGCGCCCTCTACCCAGCGCCGGGCGAGGGGGATTTCGTCCTCGGCAATCTCGAATCGGTCGCGAATACCGGGTACTTCCAACAGGCTGATGATCTCACTCACTCCGAAACGGCTGCGGGGCAAAGACATAAAGGTTTCCAGTGCGATAAGCACCGGCTCATGGTGGCGCTGCCCCTGATCGGAAATGGTGAATGGAATATGGCGCTTGCGCCCTGATGGGTAGCGGCCAAACACCGCCTGGATATGGGGTGCGTAGACGTTGATGTCCGGCACCATCACCATCACGTCCCGTGGTCGCAACGTGGCGTCAGCGTTAAAGGCGGCTAGCAGTTGATCGTGCAGAATTTCCACTTCCCGCTGGGGACTGTGAGCATTGTGGAAGATCACCGAATGATCGCGGTTCAAATCCAACCGGCGCTGTTCATCACGAATCTCCTGCAGCGGCGTCAGGTTGTAGATGTCGTTCTGCAGTTGGTGCAGCAAACGGGGCGCCTGCCCTGTGCCGTGCTCGGAGAAAATGTCGATCTTTTGGTCCGGCGTCTGAAAGCTGGCGCGGTACTCGTCGGGATTGTCGAACTCGTCCAGCAGGCGGATGTAATCCCGGCCTTGTTTGCCCCAGGCCGCAAGCAAGGGGTTGGCGTGCTGGTGTAATTGGTCCGCATCCTCAATCTGCGACAGTGTGGGGTGAGTGGCACCGCGCTTGCGCTCGGCTTTCAGCAGTTCCCGGTCGCTGACAATATCCGCCCAGTAAAACTGCGAGGGGTTGTGGACGCACAGCACCACCTGGCTGAAACGGCTGAGTACATAGAGCGCTTCCAACGCCTGTCGTGGTAAAGACGAGACTCCGAACACCACAATGCGCTGGGGTAAGCGGCTTGGATGCGCGGGTGCGGCTATACGCTGGCCTTCGGCCATAAACCGGGTGTGAATCTGCGAGCGGCTGGTGTGGGCGTCAGCGCCTGTGTCCTTAACCAGTTTGCGCCACAGCATCGGCTGCCAGCGGGTGTCTTCCTCAATCGGCTTTTCACCGTTGCGGGTGCTTATTACTACATCCCGACCCTGCTCCCAGGCGGCCAACCAGTCGGCGCGGAACACCTGATACTGGTCGAATAGATCCGCCACTTTCTCAGCCAGTTGGAACGCCCGCAAATCCGGATCACTGCCTTCCAGAAAGCGCGCAAGCGGATTGAATACCTCGTCTGTGTGCACCAGTTCCGGTAGCAAGCGGTAGAGCCGCCACACCAACCGACGCTTATCGAAAGGGGATTGCTCCGGCACTTCGCCATCCGGCAGCACGGCGCGGTAGGCCTGCCAGATAAACCGCGCCGGGAACAGAAAATCCATACCGGCGGCGATGCCCAGGCCGCCTTCACTTCCATCGTCGGAGCGCTTTTCCGCCAGCGCCAGCTTCAGCCACTGGGCAATGCCGTTGCTCTGCACCAGAAAGGTTTCGCTCTGCAGCGGCGGCAATGGGTTCTGCTGACAGATAAACACCACCGCCCGACGCAGATCTTCCAGGTGGTTGGCGTGTATGGCGTGAAAGCCGGGGGTGATCTGGGTGTGGGCGTTTGTGGCACCTGTGGCACTTGTAGAGAGGGCAGCCATGGTTTTCCTTGTCTGGTACGCGGTTCAATCCTGATGCCTAAATTCTGATACTACTACTATCTGATACTACTACTATCTGATACTACTAAGGGTACCGTATGTGAGCACAGAAACGGATAGCCTGAAACGCTAGCATTGGGAGAGTCCGGAGCGTGCCTTTGCTCGTATTGATTAAAAAGCGTTCAATCAAGGGGTTTTGTCATGGGCCAGCAATCTATAAGCACCGGAAAGAGCGTTACTCTGTTTCTGATAATCACTCAGATGGCCATTCTGATGGTCATTCTGAGTGTCGCGATCGTCTGGCCACCCCGGGCTTTGGCCAGTGATGATGACAAACGCGTTGATAACAAAGTAGCCGAGGCTCGCGAAGCTGTCGGGAATCACGACATTATCGACATTCAAGACACCATCCTGCGTCAGATCGAAGCGTTTGCCAACAATGACCGTGAGCAAGCCTGGGCTTACGCTTCCGGGGGGATCAAGCGCCGCTTCGGGTCGTCACAGGTGTTTGTGGATATGGTCCGCGAAGCCTACCCCGCGGTGCACGACGCCACGGAGATCGAGTTCACCGAAAACGTGCATCAGGGTATTTTTTATATGCAAGGGGTGAAGTTTAAAGGCCCCGAAGGCAAACTCTGGGACGCCTATTATCAAATGATACAGGTTGAAGGTGCCTGGAAAATTGCTGGCGTGCGCTTGCAACCGGCAGAGACGGGCATTTGAAAAGGGCGATCTGAAATAGGGGTGTTTGAATTATTGTAAAACCTGCCCGTGATTCTATAAGCAAGTCCCACGGGGATTTCAGACCCGCAGCGGCGGATCTTGAAAACCCTTTGTATTATTTGGAGAACATGGAAACCGTGGTGGCCTGGGTAACCAATCACCACGCCGACCTGCTGTTGCGACCGGAATATATCTACCTGCGTGATTTCTTCGAGTTGTCCCGCCCTGCCCGTGCGTTATTGACCCGCATGGTGATGCGCGCTGGCGACCTATTCCGGGCGGACAAGCTGAATTACCCTGAACTGGGACGCCCGGTAGCGGACGCCTTGGAGGAACTGAGAGCTGCCGACTGGTTGGATACCGCCCCGCTGTTGACCCTGGACGAACTGTTTCGCCTGTTCACTCTGGCGGAACTGCGACCGGCGTTTGCGTCGGTTCTGGCGCAGTCGGGACATCCCAAAACCCTGCCTAAAGCCCGTATGCGCGAGGCTCTTCAGGACGCCCTTAAGGAAGCCCTTAAGGAGGGAACCTTCGCGGAAGCTCGCACGCTGACGGACTGGTTTGAGCGAGCAGAAGCCGTAGTGCGGGTCAACCGGATGGATCTGTTCGATCGTGTACGGCTGATGTTCTTTGGCAACCTGCGCCAGAGCTGGTCTGATTTCGTGCTGGTGGAGTTGGGTCATCACCGCTATGAACCGGTGGCGTTTACGCCAGAAGCCCGGGCCTTCTCCCGGCGCAGCGAGGTGGATACCTATCTGGCTATGCACCGCTGCCGCGAGCTTCTGGACGCCGGAATTCCCGCCGCAGACGTGTGGACCGAGGTGCCGCAGCCTTCGGACAACCCCTGGCTGACCAGCCGCCGTGATCGGCTGTTGCTGGAGCTGGGGCGACAGGCAGAACGCCAGGGCGAACGTGAGTTGGCGCTGCAAGCACTGGCGGCCAGTGGCCATCGCGAGGCAGGGTTGAAACAGCTGCGGCTGATGGAGCGGATGAAACGTTTCGAGCAAGCCTGGTGCATTGCGGCCAGTTGGCAAAATCAGGCGCTGAGCGACGCCGAAGCCCAGGGCCTGGCGCGCATTGTGAAGCGGCTGGCGGCAAAAACGGGTCAGCCGGCTCCGCTGGCGCCGCAGAACCCTGACATACATGAGTTCACGCTGACATTGCCGCCAACCGTTGGCTCTGTGGAGCGCGTGATTCGGGATCACCTGTCCACCCCTGAAGCGCCGGTGTTCTATGTGGAAAACACCCTGATCAACAGCTTGTTCGGATTGCTGTGCTGGCACGCGATCTTCAAACCAATACCCGGTGCTTTCTTTCACCCGTTCCACTCGGGCCCGGCGGATCTTGTGCGAGAGGACTTTCTGAGCCGCCGGCAAGCTGCCTTCGATCAGTGTTTTGCAGCGCTGCGTGATGGGCGTTATCGCCAGCAGATTCTGGATGTCTACGCGGCTAAACAGGGTATCACCAACCCCTTTGTGATCTGGCCGGCATTGAGTGAGGAGCTGCTGAATCTGGCGCTGGATTGTATTCCCACAGAAGATCTGCAGATTCTGTTCGAACGGCTTTTGCTGAATATCCGGGAACATCGTAGCGGCTTCCCGGATCTGGTGCGCTTTTATCCGGACGCCCCGGCCAACAAGCCGCGCTATGAAATGATCGAAGTGAAGGGCCCTGGCGACCGACTGCAGGATCACCAAATCCGCTGGTTGCACTTTTTTGCCCGCAAGGGAATCGCCGCCAGCGTGTGTTATTTGCGCTGGCAAGACAGCGGAGTCACCCCGTGAAAGTTGCGGTGAGAACCCTGTGTGAGTTCGCCGCCCGGGAAGGCGATCTGGACTTTCGCTACACGCCCGCGCCCAGTGCCGAAGAGGGCATTGCCGGCCACCAGGCCATTCAGGGGAAACGCGGTTACGGTTATAAAAGCGAGTATTCACTTACCGGTGAGTGTATGGGATTAGAGATTTACGGCCGGGCTGATGTGTATAATCCGCACGCCGGCTTGTTAGAAGAAATCAAAACCCACCGTGGCGACTTGTCCCGCATTCGGCCTCACCAGCGGGCGTTGCACCTGGCTCAGTTACGGGCATACGGGGCCCTGCTGTGTCGACAGGAAAAGCGCAAATCCCTGAAA
>NZ_DRGY01000122.1 GCF_011049865.1 Marinobacter antarcticus
AGGTCCAACGCCCGCTTGCCACTGTGGTAACCGGGGGGCTTGTTTCGTCAACCGTGCTGACCCTACTGGTCATGCCCGCCCTGCACCGCTGGTTTGCGCCCAGACAAGGTGGGCATCATTCACTTGTCGAAACGGTCCACGAGCATGGTACGAAGGCAAAATCTGTAAAGAAGGCTTAGGGCATATATGTTCTGATGCGCAGGCAAAGGTGCACGGCTGTTTGGCGGTGCGTGCACCCTTGCGGCCGTACTTTGGGTCAATACAACGCATCTCCGGTCAAAAGATGAGTACTATAGGCTGATGCAGATAGTTTCGCGTTTGGAATATAATTCCAGATACTGGAGGATGACATCGTCGGTGACATTCCCTGACGTGGTCGAAAAGAATCCACGTGCCCAAAATAGCGTTCCCCAGTATCGTTTGCGCAATTCGGGAAACTCAATCTGCACGTGCCGCGATGAGCGCGCCTTGATCTGCTGCATCAAGGTAGAGAACGCCAATTTTAGCTTACGTCGCCCCATCCACGACCAGTCGCAACCATAAGTGCTGACCACGATTGGGCCAAATCTCTTACTGCTGCTGCGAGGGATATGCGTGCTGCGTTTGCAAATCGTTCGGCGTCCAACAGGTCTGGTAAGTTCAGTTCTCCCAGTTCAAAAACTTTGCGGCTCAACTGAAGAGTACGATCCCTTGATCGTTGAGCAGCGCGCAATGCGGCCACCTCTCTTTGTTTTCGTGTAAATTCACTTTGAGTTTTTTGCACATCTTCCACCGCGGCCAACACCTGTGCACGCCATTCCAGTTCGGCGGTCGTGGCTGAAATAATAGCCGCATCTCGCCTAGCGCGTAGCGGACCTTGGTTGAGGATGGGCAATGAAAGTGCTGGACCAAAGGACCATTCTGACGGGTTTGCCGCTGTCACCGAGCCAGATAAAGTGACCGATGGGTACAACTTTGCTTCTGCGACACCTACTCCGGCAACTGCGGCAGCTAGACGGCGTTCAGCGGCCAATACATCTGGACGATTGCGGAGCAGATTAGCGGGGACGCCTGTTGACCCCTTGCTGCGAGGATAAGGTTGTGGTGCGCCTGCAATCATCTGTTTAAGCAGCGGCTGAGCTGGTTCGGCCAACAATGTCGCGATTGCAAAAACCCGGGCTTCGAATGCGGCTTCAAGCGGAGGGAGGTCGGCAATTGCTGTGTCCAGCTGACCTGCTGATCGGGCAAGATCTAATTCTGTCAATGCGCCTTGCTCAACTTGAGCTCTGATCAAGGACTGGGTCCGGCGGAGGCTCGCGATATTCTGTCGTGTTAAAGCCAATGCCTCCTGAAAATACCGCGCGTCAATATAGTTGGAAACAACACCGGAAACCAGAGCAAGCCGGACAGTGCCAGCATCAAACTTGGCTGCTTCTACACCCGCTGCCGCGCGCTGCGCGTCACGGCGAACACCACCAAAAATATCGAGGATGTAATTCGCCCCGAACGTCGCACTTTCAGAGGGATCACCTGATATTGGGTTACCATTGTTTCTTTGCGCCTGTGCATCCAGTCCACCTGAGAATTGGCCAGCGGTACCTGTCTGCCTCAGGTCTGTATTTGCGGCTTTGATACGTTGTAAAGCCGTTGCAATATCGATGTTTTGTGTAAGGCCGCGGTCTACTAGCCGGTTCATTTGCCGGTCATTTAGCCGTTTCCACCATTCATCGCGCGCGACCTCTTCAAGAGCCCCGCCACCGCCAATGAACGACGTTTCTAAAGGTGTCTTAGGTGGCGTATAGTCAGGGCCAACAGCGGTACATGAAACCAATGCCGTGGATGCTAGGATAAAAAGCAGATAGGGACGGTTCATTTGTCATTCCTGTATATTGGATCAGCTTTTGGATTTGCTGGGGATGTGATGGAGATGTTTCACCCAGCACGCTATTATGAGCAGATAAGTAATTGAAAAGTAAAAGCTTGTCTAGAGGTGCTCAGAGCCGTCGAGTTCTAGAAAACTCCAAGATTGCGCCGTGTTTGAGCCACTAAATTTTTTTTATTAGACACACTTTAGGACCTGCACCAGTCGTCATGTCGCGCCATTTGGATAGAGCACAACGCGGGTGTCTAAAGGCACTTGATTGAAAAGTTGAATAATCTGATTGTTAACAAGCCTGGCACACCCGTTGGATACGGCGCGCCCGATAGTGGTTGGATCATTTGTGCCATGAACACGCAAAAAGGTGTCACCGCGACCCGGTTGAAAGAGATACAGGGCCCGCGCTCCCAGAGGGTTGCTCAAACCGCCAGGCATTCCATTGCGAAGTGGGCCATATTTCTGAGGCTCACGACGCAACATGCCAGGAGTCGGGGTCCAACTTGGCCATTCTTTTTTCGCCCCTACGTAGAATTCTCCTGCCTCGTAAAGACCTGGGCGACCGATCCCGACAGTATATCGAATTGCAGTATTATTGGGCTGGGTCCAGAAAAGTGCAAACTGGCCTGGAACTACATGTATTTCGTAGGGAGCAGCGCCCGCTGGTATGGTCACTACTTGAGGCAAAAATTCTGGTGGTAAATCATACTTAGGAAGCACTATGTGAGCTGACACTGGTTGGCAGGCTAAAGTGCCAACAGCCCCAGCGGAAAGGAGGAATTTTCTTCGTTTCATAGGCCGGTGGCTTTCAAAGACTGATGATAAGTGGAACTTGGTACACGAGGGCGTACCTTCATAAGTCAGATAAAGTGCATGAATCAAAACAACTTCACTTGTGTTCCGACTTCGGCCAAAGCGAACAATTCTTTGATATGCTCGTTGTAGAGACCTATGCACCCATTTGAAGATTGCCTTCCGATCTTGCGCGTGTCGCCCGTGCCATGAACACGGTAATATTGCCATGACAGATACAGCGCATGGGTGCCCAATGGGTTATCGGGACCAGGTGGAAAATAGTCTGGCCATTCGGGGTTGCGTATCTTCATTGAAGGGGTGGGGCGCCAGCTTGGCCCCTCAACTTTACGAATGACGTGTGTGTTCCCACGTTTGGTCAGTTCTTCTGTTAACGGAACACTGGAAGGGTAAAGTTTGTAGACGCTTTCATCTTCTGACCAATATTGAACTGCACGGGAGTCGATATCGCAAAGGATTGCTCCGTGCTCTAAGTTGTCAAAATGCTCCCTCCAATTGGAGGTACTGAAGGATGAAATGTTTCGGCGGACTGACGGTGACGAAAATGGCTCGGTCGTTTGCGCGATTGCCGTACCGGTTCCGAGAAATAGTCCACTTGCTGTCGCCCCAAGAAGCGCACTGCGACGTGAAATAGATGTGTCTTTGGTCAGTATCATGATGAAGCCTCTGATCTTGCCTGTTTTAACTATTTTAAGACCTCCACCTGCTAGAGCTTCAATCTCAATAAAATCACAATAACGTGATGTGGAATGCCCTTTGGCAGCCTATCAAGAACTTCAGCGCTTTGCCGCGTGGCTGGAAGGTAATCCTCCTGTTTTTAACGGAACAAGGATGTAGAATCTGCGCGGCCATTTTCAGTTTCATTGCGGGAGTGATGCCACCGATGCTCATGTTCGAACGGTCGTTGTTGTACATCCGGAGCCACTGTGTGGCGAATGCTGGGCCTCTTCAATGCCGTTTTGATGTATTAGTCGACCCATCCGTGGCAGACTGTGCGTTTGTATCGTTCAACGGGTCAAAGCAAAGCTTACAGTATGGCTGCTAGCGGTGTGAAATCATCCATGCCCATAACGCATGGTCTCCTCGTGCTTGTCGCGTGCTCGCTCGAATTCCAGCGTTGAGTGCGATATGTCGAACGCCTCTTCCAAGCGGGTTTTGATATCCTCTTTTATGCGTTCAAGGTCGTCCCAGCGTGCATCCTCGATCACCACATGCGTATCGAGCGCCGCTTGGTGTTCCTGCATTTGCCAGAAATGCGCGTGATGCAGTTCTTCAACGCCGTCGATGTCTTCGATGGCGGTGATCACGGCGTCGGTGTCCATGTCAGGCGGACTGCCCAGCATGAGTGTCCGGATAGGCCCGCCGATCTCGGTGAAAGCGAGCCAA
>NZ_DRGY01000123.1 GCF_011049865.1 Marinobacter antarcticus
GACAGCACCACCACCATGACCAGAAGGATTGCCCCGCCAACATTGCGCATCACATAATGATCAATCTTACGCATGGGCCGCTCCTTCCCGCGTCACCTTTTTCTTGTGAAGCCAGGCCGGCCCAAACTGCAACCAGAGACCAAACGCCAGAAAAATAGCGTGCACCCAGAGCATGCCAATCCATTCAGGCACCTTGCCGTCTGCCATCGCATCGCGGGCAACAATCAATAAACCCAGATAAGCCACGTAAACCAGCATCGCGGGCAGAAGGTTGAAAAACCGGCCTTGCCGGGGATTTACGCGGCTAAGCCTGACCGCCAGCAATGTTACAATCGGAACGATAAACGGCAGTGAAAATCGCCAGTGCAGCAGTGCCCGATCCCGCGGATCATCCGAGCGCATCAGTTGACCTGTGGTTATGCCCTCATCCAGTTCAACATTGCGACTGTTCCCGCTGCGAATTTTCAGACCATAGGCTTCAAAATCGGTAACCTTGTAATCCAGCTTACCCGGTGCTCCATCGAAGCGTGCGCCATTCTCCAGTATGAGAAAGCGGCTACCCGTTTCTTCGTCAATCAACTGTGACCCGGAGTCGGCAGCGATAATGCTCACGCCTGTGCCGTCGCGCCCGTACTCGGCAATGAACACGCCTTCCAGGCGTCGCTTGTCATCGCTGAGACCCTCCGTGTAAGTCACTCGCCCGCCCGACAACAATTTCTGGAATCGGCCCGGGGCAAGCATTTCAAATTCCGTCGCTTTGGACTGCTCGGAAAAGATTCTTCCGACTTGCTCCATACCCCAGGGTGAGACCACCAGGCTCATACTGCCGACCACCAACATAACCGCCACACTACCCATCAATGTCTTTAACAGCAGCTGCCGATCACTAACGCCACAGGCGTACAAGACCGTCATCTCACTTTCCAGATACATCCGGCCATAGGCCAGCAATATCCCTATAAACAGCCCCAACGGCAGGATGAGTTCGAGAAAGCCCGGAAAACGGTAAGCCATGATTTCAAAAAGCACGCCCGGCGCAATTTTACCTTCGGCGGCAGCGGCCAGATATTTCAGAAACCGCCCGCTCATGAATACGAGCAGAAGGATGCCTGACACGGCAACCATGTTGACCATAACCTGACGTATGAGATAGCGGAAAATAATCTTCAAAACGGTTTCTCTGCCCGCATAGACCGGAACATGGAGGAATAGGAAAACTGCGCGTATTCTATTTAACCTTGGGACTGAATGACAGCGCAGGGACGATAAGCTCAAGACAGATTACAGGCGAATAAAACGAAGCAACCGATTCTTCTTGCTTGATAAACCGCCTACAGACCCCAACATTCAATGGATTAGAAAGAAATTATTCTTGCCGCCAACACCCGCGGCTTTTCCGGACAACTAACAACAGGAGTTTCCATGAACTTCAGCCTCAACAGTAAAACCCTTGTGAACACAAAGGCCGACTGCCTGGTCGTTGCCCTGCCAGAAAAAGGCGACTGGCCGGCCTCCACAACCGAGGCAGACAGCGCATTGGGCGGGCTAATCAGCAAACTCCAGAAAGCCGGTGACGTCAGCGCAAAAATCGCAGCAACAAGTCTGATTCCGCTAAATGATCAACCCTGGAGCCGATTGTTGGTGATTGGCACTGGCAAAGATGAGGACCGCCCCCCCTCCAGCTTCCGCAAAGCGCTTGTCGCGATGACGGGCTCACTCAAAGACGGTCCCTCAAAAACCGTGCTGATTGCTCTGTCAGACACGCCTGTGACCGGCGATGACAGCGCACGTTCAGAGCTGGCGAAACTCAGCCTGATTGGCCGCACTCTGGAAGATCAGCTGTACACGTTTAACGATTTCAAAAGCGAAAAACCACCCGCACGCAAACTCAGTAAAATCCTGATTGCTGCGTCTGATACGGGCAAAGCCCACAAGGAAGCCTTTAACCTCGGCCTGGCAACGGGGCGCGGCATGAATTTCACTCGCGATTTGGGTAATACGCCCCCTAATATCTGCCATCCTGTGTGGCTCGCCGAGCAAGCCAGCAAAATGGCTTCTGATCACGATTGCATCAAGACCGACATTCTTGACGAAAAACAGATGCAAAAATTGGGCATGAACTCCCTGTTGGCCGTGGGCAGAGGCAGCTCGCAGCCGTCCCGTCTGATTATCATGGAATATCGTGGTGGCAACGCAAAAGACAAGCCTCATGTTCTGGTCGGTAAAGGCATTACCTTCGACACCGGCGGCATCAGCCTCAAACCAGGCGCCGGTATGGACGAAATGAAGTACGACATGGGCGGTTCTGCAGCCGTATTCGGTGCCATGCAGGTGCTGGCAGAGACCCGGCCCAAAATCAATGTGGTTGCCGTTATCGCTTCCGCTGAAAATATGCCGGACGGCGACGCTGCCCGGCCGGGCGATATTGTCACCACTATGTCCGGTCAGACCGTTGAAATCCTCAATACAGATGCTGAAGGCCGCCTGGTATTGTGCGACGCCCTCACCTATGTGAAGAAATTCGACCCGGCGGCGGTTATTGACCTCGCCACTCTCACCGGGGCCTGCATCGTTGCGCTCGGCCACGAAGCGACCGGTTTGCTGGCAAACAACGACGAACTGGCCAACGAATTGCTTGCCGCCGGCGATCGCGCCAACGACAAAGCCTGGCGCCTGCCCCTCTGGGACGAATACCAAAACCTGCTGGACAGCAACTTTGCCGACATGGCCAACATCGGCGGGCGCTCAGCCGGCACCATTACGGCTGCCTGCTTTTTGTCGCGCTTCACCAAGGAATACCGCTGGGCCCACCTGGATATCGCCGGCACCGCCTGGCACTCAGGCAAAGCCAAAGGCTCCTCAGGGCGCCCGGTTCCCTTGTTGGTCGATTACCTGATGTCCCATGCCGGAAAATGATAGAAAGCAATGGAAAATAATCCGGTAACGCCCGCCGGCAGTGCAACTGCCGGCGGGCCTGGCCAAGAGGTTGAACGGGAAACCGGACAGGAGGAAAGAAACCAGCGCTACTGGTTCCACATCCTCCTTCAGGACACTCCCGCCGCCCGCTACCTGCACGCCAGCAAGCTTGTAAAAAAAGCATGGGAACAGGGCGACCGGGTGTGCATCGTATGTGATACTACGCAACAGGCCGACGAACTGGACGAACTGCTCTGGAACCTCAGCCCCGACGCGTTCATTCCCCACAGTGTTGTGTCAGACGCCGCGACGCCATGCAGCGACCCTGTCGGCATTCTGCTGTGCCCGCCGGTAGCGGAAGACTGGGACACGGTCATCATACTGTCGGAAACCCTCCCGAAGGACGCAGACAGGTTTAAACGTCTCGCTCTGGTGGCTCACAACGATCCCGCGATTCTCAATCAGGCAAGATCTCACTTCAAACAGCTCAGAGCGCTGGGCATTGAGCCTCGGGTACACGACCAAAGAAAGCGTTAGTCGGGCGCTCGGGTTCGCCGCAATCCGGTCGACCATGTATAATCGTGCGTTTCAATTTCTCTTTGTGAATCAATCAAACGGTCGCCAGCAAAACCCATGGAAAAAACCTACCAGCCAGAAAACATCGAGCGCCAGTGGTACGAAAACTGGGAATCCAAAGGCTATTTCCGCCCCAGCGGTGAGGGCGAGTCTTACAGCCTCGCTATCCCGCCTCCCAATGTGACCGGCAGCCTGCACATGGGCCATGCCTTCCAGCACACCATTATGGACACCCTCACCCGCTACAAGCGCATGCAGGGCCAC
>NZ_DRGY01000124.1 GCF_011049865.1 Marinobacter antarcticus
CAGCGGGTTACTGAGCTTTCCTATTATTTTTATAATGGGTCTTTTCGGATTGGCTTTTGTGGGTCTGGGGTTGCCGGGGGATGGTTCGGTTGCGCTATTCAGCGTATTATTGGCCGATGTGCCACTGTGGTTTGCCATAGGTCTTTTGCCGTTCGGGCTGGCACTTATAATGAGCAGCGCTGACTCCACCATCAGCGGGCTGACGAGCATCATGGTGGTGGATTTACGGCGGCTACTGCCCAAGCTGTCCAATCACAATCTGTTGGCATTATCGCGCTGGCTGATTGTGATGTTGTCGGTGCCAGTGCTTTTTGTCGCGGCCCAAGGCTACAGCGTTCTTTACCTGTTTCTGCTGGCCGACCTGCTTTGCTGCGCGGCGGCTTTCCCGGTCTTTTTCGGCTTCTATAACGCCCGCTACCAGGGCTATAACGCCGTACTCAGCACCTTAAGCGGTCTGGTCGCCGGGCTTGTGGTATTCCCTGCGCCCGGCGCTCCCACCACCTATCTGATGGAAGCTTTCCTGCTGGCATCGCTGGTGCCGATCGCCGTGTCGTTGCTGCTGCTGTTGTTACCCAAAGGAAAACGCTTTGATTTTTCCATAATGGCTCAGCGGGTGCGCAGTCTGGAGGGATAGAAAGCTATGGGCATTCCGCGTCTTTCTCATAGCCTGCAGCCCAACTGGTTCGGCCGAGCTTTGTGGCGCGGGTAACGTCTACCTCAGGCACCGCAGACGTATCTCCCAATTCCCTCGAGTCGTAATGAAATACGCACAAACGTGAGGCAAATTCGGCAAACGGCAGAGAAGCCTCACCATGACGCTCGCCGTGGCTCTGGGTAGAGCAGTTAATACCCTGGCCCCAATCCTGGCCGCTGTCATTGTTGGGATTGAAAAAGTAGAGGCGCATCTCACCAAGGCGATCAAGGGTGACCCGGATAATCGTTATGGCGTGGCGTCCAACGAGGCGCCCTCCACTGTCTGTGACTGCGATACCCGCTGGTTGCGGATGGATGACGGGTATATTGCCGTTGTAATAAGGGTGATAGCAGGCATAAAAGTGGCGGACAAAATCCTCATAATCGTGGATCTTTCCTGTCTGCTGATTGATAACACTGAGAAATCCATGCCCTACCCACCAGCCATACATTTCCGGGTTGATCCAACGGTGCAGATCATCGTCGCGCTCGCCGCACAAACGCCCCATCTCACCATAAATGCGATCGAGGTGAGCCACCAGAATCAATGAAACCGGGTCCACATCCGTGGGAGGCTCTGTTGCAAGGCCGGCTTCAAGATGTTGCGAGGTGATTTGTTGCCCCTCGAAACGCATGATGACATCGTCATCACGGGCTGCCCAGGCTACCAGCTGCAATAGAAAGTCGGCATCGTTGAAAGCCCACATAGAAAGACCGATGACCGACTGACACGTGGGGTTATTACCCTGGCCTACACCCAGCGGTTGTCCTAGAAGGCTTAAGACACCCGCAAGCAGATAAACCCTTGGCGGGTGCGCATCGCCGAAAACCGAACTCAGTTTTTCAGAGACGGCCGGGCATAATTTCAGTTCAAGTTGCCGCCACAGGCCTGAAGCCAGTGGAGGGGTAAACAGACCGCCACGTTCAAGAAACATGGCAAGGCCGTATACCGCTTGGCAGGTTTCCGGATGCACAGCTTCGTCGATCAGCTTGAGAACAATCGCTCGATAGCATTGGAGAACATCGTTGCCGGTGCTGCTCAAACCCAGTGCCAAAGGTATAAGGTCATCCTGACGCCCTCGCAGGTGTCGTAGCAGCATCGGATGATAGGGAGAAACCATGCCTGTCTCAAGCATTGCACTGGCAAAGCCCCGCGCCTCTTCACCGAGCGCACTTTTGTCCATAGCAGCCAGGCGTTCGCTGTAAACCGAAAAACCCGGATCGTCGCGGCAGCCCATCGTTGGGCCGAACAAAGCGCGAACAAGGCGCGCTGCCCTATCCATCCCTGCTGTCTCTATTTCCGGATCAAACAGGCATTTGGCGATCTGGCCGACCATTTGTTTGATGCTGTCAGTTTGTATTGGGCGTTGGGCCAACAGGCGCCTTACTTCATCGACCAGGCTATCGAGAATGCTCTCGTAACCAAGCCTCCCGAGCAGGTATTGATAAAGCGAATTGACGATTTGCCCCAGCCCTTGTGGCCGTTCCCGATCGGCCTCGCTCATTTGCCCCGACAGCAGGTCCAGATTCAATGCCGTCACCTGGGTCAGAAAATTACGGGCCTGCTCTGCTGAGATTCCGGGATGCCGATAATCACCCATGGCTACCGCAAGCAGGCGAAGCTCGCTCAGGGCTTCGATAGTCGTGTAGTCCGGCCCTCCCTGGCGTAACGTCCGCACGGCAAGCGCGGGCCTGAGGATGGCAGGTTTGCCCCAATCACTGTTGGCAAATACGCCCTTGGCCTCCATTGACGACACTCGGGCGTATAACGCATCAAGCCCGTCGGACGCTCGCAAAACAGGCAATGCCGCCGCGAGTACGTCCCCGTTAGACGCCATGGGGGAAGTCTGGCGAGCAAGCGCAAGCTGCTCCAGGGTTTCGTCAAATCTTACAACATCAGCGTTAATTTCTGGGTCAGAGCCAGCATCCGTCATCGTGTTTTCCTTGCCCGTTCGGTAAGCCGTTTGTAATCGCCCAAAGATGCTCTCAAGGCGTTTTGGAAGCAAACTATTCCGGGGATTTTGTTTCTTATTGTAACGATGGCGACTATATTTAGTAGAACGGCACTGACAAATCGCCCAATTTTTCGGGTGCGTTTCAATACCGGCGCCGTTTGTCTGGGCTAACCAGCAAGGAGAACTACGAATGTCGATAACATCAGAAAAAGACTTAACCCAAGAGGTAAAAGCCTGGCTGGATCCGAACATGGATTCAGTGAAAGGAACCGAGACGCCCAAAGATCCGAACAAAGGCTACATTGCTTTGCTTGGCTGGAGCGTTAATGCAATCAAGGCCGCGCAGAAGTTTGACCGGCGCTACATAGTGGTTGCTCCGGATTGGGCAGCGGATTTCTGTACGGCGAACAAGATACCCTTCATTCCCTGGGATTTTGTTCGTCTGAATGATCGGTCTCTGGAGATTGCACAAAGGCTGAAAGCGGAAGGCGTTGACGTGGCGATACCGCTATTTGAGGAAACCGTTGAGTGGTCCGGTGCGATCAACTCCGTTCTCCTCGATAGCCCGCGCATGTTCGGGCAATCAATTCTGTTCCGCGATAAGGCGTTGATGAAGCGCCGCGCACAGCTTGGCGGTATTCGTGTCGGCATCTTCGAAGAAGCTCACGAAAAAGAAGACATTGTCCGTTTCATGAAGCGCGTTAACCAGACGCTGCTGAAGCTAGATGGCGATCCGGACGACCCGATTCACGTCAAGGCGTTTGACAAGGCCGGTTGCCTCGGCCACCGAATGATTCGGAAGATCGAAGAGATTGACGCCATTCCGGACGAAGAGTACCCACTGCTAATGGAAAGTCATCTGGATGGCTGGGAGTTTGCCGTAGAGGCCTGGATCCACGATGGGAAAATCAAATTCCTTAACATTTCCGAATACGTAACGCTGGGTTATTCGGTGTTTGTGCCCGCGACCGAACAACTTGAGAGCTGGCGCAATGCGATCACCAAGCAGATCGAATTGCTGATCAAAACATTCGAGATAAAATTCGGTTTGATTCATCCCGAGTACTTTGTCACCGCAGACGGCGAGATGTACTTTGGCGAAGTTGCCTACCGGCCGCCTGGGTTCAAAGCGTTCGAGTTGATCGAACGGGCCTATGGGTTCAGCGCTTACCAGGCCTCGATGTTGGTGTTTGATCCCAAGAGTACAAAAGAAGAGGTCGATGCCTTTTTCCCACGGGAAGTGGTCGATGCGAAAGGTTACGCAGGATGCTTTGGCGTGTACCCAAGGCGTCGCGTGGTCAGCAAGCTGGAAATGCCCAGCGAAACCGTTGACCATCCCTACTTTGAGTCCCACGAACTGGTTGCGCCCACGGAAGAAACCGTGCCTGACCGGTCAGCCTTCGGAACTCATTGGGGCCTGCTCTTCTTCTTTGGAGACGATCCCATCAAAATGCGGGATTTGCTGAAAGCTCAGGAAGAGTTGGACTTTTACGTTTAGCGAATAGGCGCGTGCTTGGTGTTTCTTGGATAGAAACACCAAGCACGCGCACCCTCCATGGGTTTTACTGTGATGTTTGTTATATTCACGGGCACACCAAAAAAGCCACTAACCCAGTGCCAGCCAAACGCCTACCAGTATCATCAAACTGCCGGAAATTCGGTTCGCCAGGCGCACACTGCCGCCTTTTTTCAGTGCCTTACGCAGCGTTCGGCCGCCGTGCGCATAGAGTTGCAGGCATATAAATTCAAGAGTGAGGATAATAACAACCAAAGCACCCAGTTGCGGTGCCATGGGCAGGTCACTATCAATAAACGGCGGCAATAAAGCCACGAAAAACGCCCAACCTTTGGGGTTGGCCACGGCCGTAACAAATCCTTGTGTTGCCAATTGCCACCGGGATGCAGTACTTGGCTCTGCGTTGTTTTCAGGCATGGCCATTTTACCCCGAGACCGCCACAGCTGAATCCCTAGCCAGATCAGATAAGCACCGCCAGCGTATTTGAAAATCTCAAACGCCGTTGGGTAGCGCAACATAAACGTTGCAACGCCCACCGCCGAGGTGGCCGCAACCACGCCCACGCCTATTAGCTCTCCTGCCATCATCCACATCGCGCGCCTTACCCCGATTGTAATCCCCAGCGACAATGCCAAAGTCATACACATACCCGGTGTGATCGAGACCATAAAAAAGGTCGGGATAAAAGCAGACAATAAAGAAAGATTCAAAAATGACACGTCGTTGTGCTCATAGCGATTGAAGGAAAATTCGGTAAAAACCATGGTAATTCATCCATCTCTTCCATCCCAGCCTGTCCTGAATTATCTTGCCTCTTGAACCGCCTATGCCTCTGACAAGAATGAGAGACCCATGCCTTCGATCTCAACACACGAACAATATGTTTCGACGTCTGTCGGCAACCTCTACGTGAAGAGCTGGACGCCGGCGGACGATTTCAGATACTCCGCCTCGGCGCCTGTCGTGCTCTTTCATGATTCGCTTGGCAGCGTCGAGCTGTGGCGTGATTTTCCCGAAACCCTGGCGCTGGCCCTCAGGCGTCGGGTCATAGCTTATGATCGGCCGGGCTTCGGGCGGTCGTGCCCACGCGCCGACACACTGGAAGCCGACTTCATCCATAATGAAGCGAGCGGCCCTTTTACGGCTATACGCAATGAACTCGCGGTAGACGATTTTATCGCCTTTGGACACAGCGTTGGCGGTGCCATGGCTGCGGCGTGCGCAGCGGCTTTCCCTTTAGACTGCGCCGCGCTCATCACCGAAGCGGCCCAAGCGTTCGTGGAAGATCGCACGGTTAGCGGAATAGGTGATGCAGCGCAGGCGTTTGCGCAGCACGGCCAGTTAGACCGATTGAAAAAATACCACGGCGAGAAGGCAAACTGGGTTCTAAACGCGTGGGTTAATACCTGGCTTTCAGACGCGTTCAGTCATTGGACTTTGCATGAAACACTGCCCAATGTGCGTTGTCCCGTTCTGGCGATTCACGGTGAGGACGATGAGTTTGGCTCGGAAGCGCATCCGAAACTTTATACCTCACTGCCGGCTGGCCCTGGCGTGATGGAGCTGTTGCCTGACTGCGGCCATGTTCCCCATAAGGAAAAGCCCGAGGCTGTAACCGACCTTGTCACTGCTTTTGTTGAGCGATACGTGAATCGGTAAAGGTTTAAAGACCCCGGGTGAAGAATCCGCTCTTCTGCCGCTTTGATTCGGCTACCCCCGAAGTTTGTTGAGCAGGTCTTCAGCTATGTCTACCCTCACCTTCCCTAGCCGAACCAGGTCTTTCGCTACGGCATCAATCTCTGCGCCAAGCGCACCGGCCATCACCGCAATGTTTTTTGCATGAAGTGCCATGTGGCCTTTCTGAATTCCGGTGGTGGCCA
>NZ_DRGY01000125.1 GCF_011049865.1 Marinobacter antarcticus
CAGAGCACCACCGTTGTATATCATGCTCATGACAACCTGGCCGTTCACCAGGGCGGAACCGTCACCCCGGGAAACATAGTTGTACGTTTTTACGGCCGGCGCCTGCGCCTGCAGTAGTGCCTCAGCTTCTTTGAGCTCTTGGGGGTCAGTGCTGTTGAGTGAATAGCCCAGTGCCTTCAGCGCCATGCCAATCAGATCTCTCGTATCACTGATCATCGCCACTTTGCCATGCAATTCCGGAGCTGGCTGCAGCAGGTCCATCCAGCTTGAAACAGGCGCAGAAACCAGATCCTTGCGGTAGGCAATGCCTAGCGTGCCCCATAAATAGGGCACGCTGTAAACTTCAGCCTCCTCGTGAACAGCACGCCAGTGCGGATCGACATATCTCAGATTGGGGATGTCCGTTTCATCAATCGGTTCAAGCCAGCCGCGCTTTGCCAGGATCCGAATTGAGGTGCCATCGACAAGCACCACATCGAAACCTCTTCCTCCGGTTCCGACCAGAAGTTCATCCCGGGCCGCATCGGATTCGAAATAGGTTTGCTTTACCTGAATGCCGGTGCGCTGCTCGAACGCCTCCAGAATGTCCGGATCCATATAATCCGACCAGGTGAGAAATACCAACTCCGTTGGCTCTGCGGCCCGCAATGGCGAACTGACCGCAATGAGAACGAACGCCACCCAGAGGACTTTGTAGTTGCTTATGGAAGCTTTATTTTTGTTCATGGTAAACAGGCCCACAAGGTGAGAATTCGACGGTCAGTAGACAATACGTGAGAAGATTGCCGCGCGTTTTTTTTGGGCTCGAGGAGGCAGGCGACTGTATGCTTCCGAGTCTTTCAGCGCCTCCGGGGTCGGGTAGATAACCGGGTCGCTTTTGAACTCTGCCGACAGCAATTTTTCAGCGGCAAGGTTGGGGGTCGCGTAATAAACGTACTTTGCCAGCTGCGCGGCGATCTCAGGCTCATTGAGGAAGTTGATGAATTGTTTGGCCTCAGCTTTTCTGGACGAGGCGCTAAGCACACTCAAATAGTCGGTCCAGATATTGCCGCCCTCTCTGGGAAGTACAAACACAATATTGTCGTTATATTTCTGCAACATCAGAGTGTCGCCGTTATACATCATACTCATGGCAACCTCGCCGGTTAACAGCGCGGAATCTTCATTCAGGGAAAGGTAGCGGTAGGTGTACACCGATGGAGCCTGTGCTTCCAGCAGGGCCTCTGCTTCTTTCATTTCCTTTTCATCATTACTGTTGAGTGAGTAGCCAAGCGCCTTGAGCGCCGCGCCGATCATATCCGCGCTATCGCCAATCATGCTGATTTTGCCATGCAGTTCCGCTACCGGTTGCAGCAGGTCCATCCAGCTTGAAACAGGCGCCGAAACCAGATCTTTACGGTAGGCAATGCCCAGCGTGCCCCAAAAATAGGGCACGCCAAAATCTCCGGATTTCTCAAATGCAGTACGCCAGCGTGGATCAACGTGCTTCAGGTTAGAAACACTCGACTCGCCAAGGGGCTCAAGCCAGCCGCGTTGCGCCAGAATCCTGATCGAGGCGCCATTGATGAGCGCCACATCAAAGCCTTTACCTTCGGTCTCCAGCAGCAGTTCGTGCCTGGTCGTATCGGAATCAAAATAGCTCTGTTTCACCGTGATACCGGTGCGCTGTTCAAACTCTGAGAGAATCTCCGGATCCATGTAATCCGGCCAGTTGAGGAACACAAGTTCTTTTGATTCCTCGGCTTGCACAAAAACGGCAGTCACGAGCAACAAAAACGCTACCACTATCGTTTTACCAGAACGCATAATTTTCCCATTAATTGCGGGCAACAACGTATACAGCGGGGTCCCTGCTGCACGTTCACCATTCTTTATCACCAAGGCTCAAATAGCCAATCCCGTTCCCTGGTGGCACCAATAAGGTTTCGCTTTAAACCAAAACCCGCTAGTGTCGTGCCAGCAAAACGCCTTACTAAGGAACCTACTTATTATGCGAAAAAACATCCTGATAACCGGGGCAAGTACGGGCTTGGGTGAGGGCATGGCCCGGGCTTGGGCCGCTCAAGGTTGTAATCTGGCGTTGTGTGCCCGCAGCTCTGAAAAGCTGGGCGAATTGCAGCACGAATTGAAGAGTCTCCACCCCGATATCCGCGTACTCGTGCTCCCTCTCGATGTATGTGACTACGAGCAGGTGTTTGAGGTATTTCGGGCTTTTCAGAAGGAGCTCGGCGGCCTGGACCGAATTGTTGTTAACGCCGGCATCGGAAGCTCATCCGCGATCGGTCGCGGCCAGTTTTCCTCCAATCGTCAAACGGCTGAAACCAACTTTATAGCCGCCATCGCCCAGTGCGAATCCGCCATGGACATTTTCCGGGAACAGAACAGCGGTCATCTGGTTCTGATGTCCTCGGTCAGCGGCCTGCGGGGCTTCCGCGGACCACTGAACGTCTACGCGGCAACCAAGGCCGCCGTGGCATCGCTCGCAGAAGGCTTGCAGCTGGATACGAGGGGGACGCCAATCCGGGTAAGCAACATCATGCCAGGTTACATTCTCACCGACATTAACCGGAACGCCAAAAATGCGCCTTTTCGAGTGGATCTGGACACAGGCGTGCGAGCCTTGGTGAAAGCCATCGACAAGGAAAAACGTCGGGCCTACGTACCTTGGTGGCCCTGGGCGCCCATGAGTTACGTGCTGAAAGCGATGCCGTTTGGCCTCTTTGCGCGAACCCTGTAGCACGTCAAAGCCTTGCTTTTTGTCACTCCCTGCAAATGCTGTGCATAAACAATTCTGTGGGTAAACTGATCGTCTTCCGCCAAACTGTTTATGAACACAGCCACCCGCGGGGTTCAGGTTGTTCTAACATCTTTTAAGTAAATGGGCCCTTGGTCATTTAAGCCCAAGAGCCCACACAGAACCTTACGTGAACATCCGTCAGCGACCTGGAATCACTGATCCCGCGAGTAGCTTGCCTTGTTGAGCCAGAGAACCGCAAGGGTACTGGCCGCGCCTGACAGCAGATAGAGCGTCACCGAGGTAACTCCGAAGTGCGCCGACAGACCCAAGGCAACCAGAGGCGCAAACGCCGCCCCCAGCAACCACGCCATATCGGCCGTCAAAGCAGCGCCTGTATACCGGAAGCGCGCCTCGAAGTTGGCCGTTACGGCACCGGACGCCTGGCCGTATGAAAGGCCAAGCAGGATAAAGCCGATAATAATGAACAGGTCCTCGCCCACTTCACCACCGCCCAGCAACGTCGGTATGAAGAGGCTGAAAACAGCAATCAGCACAGCCAGGCTGCCAAGCATGGTGCGCCGCCCAAAACGGTCGGCCAGCAGTCCGGATAGCACGACGCCTCCCAAGGCGAAAAATGCACCTATAATCTCGACCACCAGAATATCGGTGATGGTGCGGTCAGAATAAAGAATCAGCCAGGACAGGGGGAAAACGGTGACCAGATGGAAAAGTGCATAGCTGGCAAGCGTCGCCAGAGCGCCGATCAGCACCACCCTACCCTGGTTTTTGGCCAGTTTTGAAACGCTGGAGGGCTGCAGCTCCCGTTGATCAAGAAGCTTGGCGTAATCGTCGGTTGCAACCAGGCGCAAACGAGCGAACAGCGCGACTACGTTGATGGCAAAGGCTACGAAAAACGGGTAGCGCCAGGCCCACTCAAAGAAATCTTTTTCCGACACGTTGGCCTGCATATAAGCAAACAAACTGGCGGCTACGATAAACCCGACAGGCGTACCCAACTGGCCAACCATTGCATACCAGCCTTTGCGATTGGCAGGCGCGTTCAAAGCCAGCAAAGAGGGCAACCCGTCCCAGGTGCCACCCAATGCAACCCCTTGCCCCAGGCGGAACAGCGCCAAAAGCACAATCGCATAGGCGCCGATGTCGTCATAAGTTGGCAAAAAAGCAATACCGGCTGTCGTCGTGCCCAGGGCAAACAGCGCTAGGGTTAATTTTGCTTCCCGGCCGAAACGCTCTTGCAGCTTCATGAACAAAATGGTGCCGAAAGGCCGTGCAATAAACGCAAATGAAAAGATAACAAAAGAATAGAGAGTGCCTACCAGTTGCGTCTCAAACGGGAAAAACAGAGCTGGAAACACCAGCACCGAAGCAATGGCATACACAAAAAAGTCAAAATATTCGGACGCCCGACCAATACTTACCCCCACCGCAATCTCTCCCGGGGTGATCGGTGCCTGGTGTTCCGACGTATCGGTAGCAGTAGCGTCGCTGTGGATAGTTGCCATGATTTTCAATCCTCAAAACTAAACAGGTTAAACACAGTGTACGATGATTTTAACGAATTAGGTACGGGACAACCTGTCCAATCGCCAAGTGCGATCTAGTTCTCTATAATAGTAGCTTATCAATCTCCACACTGGATTTGCTCGCATGCTTTTTCCACGACTACGATACGGACTCGCGCTTTTCCCGCTCACCCTGCTCGGCGGCTGTGGCATGGTGGTTATGGACCCGTCAGGGGATATCGCCTCCCAGCAGGCAGACCTGATTATTGTGTCCACCCTGCTGATGCTGATTGTGATTGTGCCGGTCATTTTTCTGACCTTTTTCTTCGCCTGGCGCTATCGCAAGAATAATAAAGCAGCGACTTACCACCCGGAATGGGACCATTCCACCAAACTTGAGCTGGTCATCTGGGGTGTACCCCTTCTGATTATCATCGCTTTGGGCCTGATCACCTGGATCAGCACACACAAGCTCGATCCGTATCGCCCGCTCGACCGGATTGATATCAATCAACCACTGGCGGCGGATCACAAACCGCTGACCGTTCAGGTGGTATCGCTGGACTGGAAATGGCTGTTTATCTATCCCGAACAGGGCGTAGCGTCGGTCAACGAGTTGGTAACGCCGATTGATACGCCAATCCGCTTTCACATCACGTCCGCCGACATGATGAATTCGTTCTACATACCGGCACTGGCTGGCCAGATCTATTCCATGCCCGGCATGCAGACGACACTGAACGCCGTCATCAACGACCCGGGCGAATATCAGGGCTTCTCCGCCAATTACAGCGGCGCCGGCTTCTCGGATATGCGCTTCAAGTATCACGGCGTATCGGCCGACAAGTTTGACGCCTGGGTGCAAAAAGCCAAACAACAGGGCGGCACGCTCAATCGGCCCGAGTACCTGGAACTGGCTCAGCCGAGCGAATCTACGCCGGTCACCTACTACAACTCGGTGGCGCCAGATTTGTATCACGCGATTCTGAACCGATGCGTCGTGGAGGGAAAAATGTGCATGGACCAAATGATGATGATGGGCAAAGGCGACGGTGAAATGGCCGACGGCACTATGAAACATGGCGAAAAGCAGAAACACGGCGACGCGCCTGCCGAAAAATAGCGGCAAAGCTCGACCCATTGCTTGATGCAGGCGTAACACTGCCACTGGCAGGCGCATCACCCCAATTGATTCAAGAGACTGACAATGCAGGACAAGACAGATCTGACCAGCTTGATTTTCGGTCGACTTTCGCTGGAGTCGATCCCCTATCACGAGCCCATATTGGTCGTGACGTTTATTATTGCCGCGCTTGCCGGTGCGGCGGTATTTGGTTTCATCACCTATAAGGGGTTTTGGGGCGCCCTTTGGCGCGACTGGATAACCAGTATCGACCACAAGAAAATCGGCATTATGTACATCATAATGGCGTTTATCATGCTGCTGCGCGGTTTCAGCGACGCTTTGATGATGCGAGCACAGCAGGCAATGGCCTTCGGCGGCTCTGAGGGTTTTCTGCCCCCAGAACACTACGACCAGTTGTTTACGGTTCACGGCGTGATCATGATCTTCTTCGTCGCCATGCCCATGATTGTCGGCATTATGAACTTTGTTGTGCCACTGCAACTGGGCACCCGGGATGTGGCGTTTCCGTTCCTGAACAACTTCAGTTTCTGGATGACCGCAGCCGGTGCCGGCCTGGTCATGGTATCACTGTTTGTTGGCGAGTTCGGCAAAACCGGCTGGCTGGCCTTCCCACCGTTATCCGGCATTGAGGGCAGTCCGGGGGTTGGTGTTGATTATTATATATGGTCGTTACAGATAGCCGGGGTAGGTACCCTGTTATCAGGGGTTAACTTCATGGTGACGATCATAAAAAATCGCGCGCCAGGCATGACCCTGATGAGGATGCCGATCTTCACCTGGACCGCCCTGTGCACCAACATTCTGATTGTTGTCTCCTTCCCGGTATTGACCGTTGTGTTGGCCATGCTGTCCATGGACCGCATGCTGGGCACCCATTTCTTTACCAATGATATGGGTGGCAACATGATGATGTATGTCAACCTGATCTGGATTTGGGGCCACCCGGAAGTGTACATCCTGATACTGCCCGCCTTTGGCGTGTTTTCTGAAGTAGTCGCCACGTTCAGCGGCAAGCGGCTGTTCGGTTACAGTTCGATGGTTTATGCCACCATCGTCATTACCGTTCTGTCCTATCTGGTATGGCTGCACCACTTCTTTACCATGGGGGCCGGCGCCAGCGTAAATGCCTTCTTCGGGATTACCACCATGATTATCTCGATCCCGACCGGCGCCAAGCTCTTTAACTGGCTGTTTACCATGTACCGTGGCCGAATCCGCTTCGAGCTTCCGATGATGTGGACCGTCTCGTTCATGGTTACATTTACTCTTGGCGGCATGACCGGCGTATTGCTCGCAGTGCCGCCGGCGGACTTTGTTTTACACAACAGCCTGTTCCTGATTGCCCACTTTCACAACGTTATCATTGGCGGCGTGCTGTTTGGCATGTTCGCGGCAATCAACTACTGGTTCCCGAAAGCGTTCGGCTACAAACTGGATGATTACTGGGGCAAGTGGTCGTTCTGGCTCTGGACCGTCGGTTTTTACGCGGCCTTCATGCCGCTGTACGTGTTGGGCCTGATGGGCGTTACACGCCGTATGAATCATTTCGATGATGGGTCGCTGCAGATCTGGTTTGTCATTGCCGCGATCGGCGCGCTGCTGATTCTGGGTGGCATCATCGCTTCCATCATTCAGTTTGTGGTCAGCTATCGCCGTCGCGATGAACTGCGCGATCACACAGGTGACGTCTGGAACGGCCGTACCCTGGAGTGGTCAACGTCTTCACCGCCGCCGCAGTACAACTTTGCGTTTACCCCGGTGGTCTATGACAACGACTCGTGGACCGATATGAAGAAACACGGTTACGAGCGTCCGAGAGAAGGCTTTGTGCCCATCCACATGCCCAAGAACACGGCAGCAGGGTTTGTGCTAGCCATGATCGCCGCCGCCTGTGGTTTTGGTCTTATCTGGCATATGTGGTTGCTGGTGGGCGCTTCGTTTATAGGGCTGATCGGCGGCATCATTATTCATACTTTCAATTACAACCGTGACTATCACATTCCGGCGGAAGACGTTACCCGCATCGAGAACGAACGGTCACAACAGCTGGATAGGTACGCCTGATATGACAACGAACGCGACCGACGCTACACAGAACCTGCCTAGCTCGCACTTTTATGTGCGCGAGCACCACCCGGAACAGGGCACGCTGCTGGGCTTCTGGCTTTATTTGATGAGTGACTGCCTGCTCTTCGCAGCCCTGTTTGCCACCTACGCTTTGTTGAGCCACAGCTATGCTGGTGGGCCCAGCGGGGCCGATATTTTCGATTTGCCCCTGGTAGCGCTGAACACCGGTTTTCTGCTGGTTTCATCCATTACTTTTGGCTTTGCAATGTTGCAAATGCAGCTGAAACGCGTCAATGGCACCCTGTTATGGCTGGGTATCACTGGCCTGCTGGGCGCGGCATTTATTGGCCTTGAGCTTTACGAGTTTTCGCACCTGCTCGGCGAGGGCTTCGGCCCGCAGCGCAGCGCCTTTTTGACCGCGTTCTTCGCACTGGTAGGAACTCACGGCCTGCACGTCAGTTTCGGCATTATCTGGATAATCGTAATAATGGTGCAGGTAAAACGCTTTGGCCTGACAACGGACAACAGTCGACGCCTGATGTGCCTGTCGATGTTCTGGCACTTCCTTGATGTGGTCTGGATCGGCGTCTTTACCTTTGTCTACCTGATGGGAGTTTTGCAATGAGCGAACACAACGCACATCCCCCTTCCGGGGACAGCCATGATCACTACCAGGGACATCACGGCGAAGAAACGCGCCCCGGCCACAGCACGCTGAAGGGCTATATGATCGGGTTCGTGCTGTCAGTGGTCCTGACCGCGATTCCCTTTTGGCTGGTGATGGCCAACGTAATCGAAGGCTCCGGGCTCACCGCGCTGGTCATACTGGCCTTTGCCGCAGCACAGATTTTCGTGCATATGGTCTACTTTCTGCACATGAGCCCGCAAGCGGAAGGGGGCTGGAACCTGTTGGCACTCATTTTCACGCTGATCCTGGTGTTCATTGCCCTGGCCGGCTCGATTTGGGTCATGTACAACCTCAACGTTAATATGATGCCCGGTGTTATGTCAGAGCCTGTGCTCGAAATGCAGAGCCAGTGACAGGCAAAGCTACCCACCGCAGTTCTGGCTCGCCAACCGGTTCACTCCGGGACGGCGAGCCAGAGTCTCTCCCCCGCTCAACCATCTTCATCACCATCTGGGCCCTGGTCGCGCTGATTACTTTCAGCGGATTCACCGCTCTGGGCATCTGGCAGGTTCAACGGCTGGACTGGAAACAAAATCTGATTGAGCGTGTAAACCAGCGAGTTGCAGCGCCCGCTTCCCCGGCTCCCGGCCCGAACGCCTGGCCAGCAATCAACGAACGGGACGATGCGTATCGTCACGTGTTCGTGACCGGACAGCTGCTATATGAAAAGACCACACCGGTGCAGACATCGACTGACCTGGGGCAAGGTTTCTGGCTAATGACGCCACTGCAACAGGCCGACGGTAGCCTGGTGATGATCAATCAGGGATTCGTAACCGAACCGCCCAACGAGAAGGCTACGAAACCGGGAGATCATCAAAGCGTTACCATCACCGGCTTGCTGCGGCTCAGCCAGACCGGCGGCGGCGTGCTGCGGGATAACGATCCGGCCACCAATCGCTGGTACTCCCGCGACGTCGACGCTATTGCCGTTGCCCGAGCCCTACCGATTGCCCGGGTAGCCCCTTACTTTATTGACGCGGATGCCCAGGGCAAAACCCTGGCGCCACATTCGCTGAATCAAACCTATCGAGAGCCTGTCGGCGGCCTCACTGTTATCTCGTTCTACAATCATCATTTGCAATACGCCCTGACGTGGTTTGCACTGGCCCTGATGGTTGGCGCTGGCGCATTCTGGGTAGGCCGCGAGGAGCGGCTGGTGCGGAAGCGCCATCGCTGGAACACTGCCAAACACACATCCTGAAAATCTGGCCCAAACCCCAAATTCCTTATCGAAATCGTAGATTCCTGACCTGAGCGATACCAGCCGGAGAGAACCCAATTTGATAGCGACACAGCACCAGGCCGCGGGCGGCGGTATCGCCGGTGGCCGCAAAAACCTGCAGCTTCTGATTCAATTGCGCTGGATCGCAGTGGTCGGTCAGATAACCACCATCGCCGCAGTAAGCCTGGTTTTCGGGTATAAATTGCCACTGCTGCCAATGTTGCTGGTTATCACCGGGTTGATTATATTCAACTTGTTCAGCCTTTGGCGGGGCCGCCGGCAGCAATCAGTCACTAACAGGCCGCTGTTTTTGGCCTTACTGGTGGATGTCGTCAGCCTGACCGCGCTGTTGTATCTGAGCGGTGGTGCGACCAACCCTTTCGCCTTCCTGTTTCTGCTGCAGGTTATTCTCAGCGCGGTACTGCTGGAAGTCTGGGGTACCTGGATCATTGTTGGGCTGACCAGCATCAGCCTGGCCATCATGACCCGCCATTACGTTCCACTGGCATCCCTGGCCAGTAGCGCTCAACCTTTTCCCAGCGTTTATCTCGAAGGCCTGTTGATCAGCTTTACACTAAACGCCATCCTGCTCGCCTTTGTTATCACACGCATTACCCGAAACCTGCGCTCCGGTGACGCACAGCTGGCGGACTTACGCCAACGGGCCGCTGAAGAAGAACATATCGTGCGTATGGGATTACTGGCCTCTGGCGCGGCACACGAGCTGGGCACGCCGCTGGCAACACTGTCGGTGATTCTGGGCGACTGGCGGAGAATGCCCGAGCTCACCAGACAGGTTGAACTGCAAGATGAAATCGTCGAGATGCAGGCCCAGTTGCAGCGCTGCAAAACCATTGTCAGCGGAATTCTGCTGTCGGCCGGTGAGACCCGTGGCGAATCCTCGGTAAAGACCACTCTTAGCACTTTTTTACGGGATCTGGTTGAGGAATGGCGTAACATTCGATCGATTGAGACGTTTCAATATGACAACCGTATAATGACTGACTGCCCCGTTGTTTTTGATACCACATTAAAGCAGATGATCTGGAATGTGCTTGATAACGCCCTGGAGGCATCGCCTCAGTGGGTGCGACTGGAAATAGATCGAGACGACGAGCTGCTTCAACTGGAAGTATCTGACCGGGGCCCCGGCTTTCCGCCGGAGATGCTGGCTGAGTTCGGAAAGCCCTATCAGTCAAGTAAGGGCAAACCCGGCGGCGGCCTTGGGTTATTTTTGAGCGTTAACGTCGCGCGGCGACTGGGTGGCACGGTGGAGGCGTACAACCACGCCGAAGGCGGTGCCAGGGTGCGTCTGATCCTGCCGCTGGCCGCCATTACAATCGAAACGCCTGATGCGACGGGGTAATCTTCAGGATTAAACCCGGCGCGGGACCATTCCTCAAAGGACGAATTATTGATGTCGGCAGCCAGGTTGCTACTGATTATTGAAGACGACGAGGCATTCGCCCGCACCCTGGCACGCTCATTCCGGCGCCGGGATTATGAGGTATTGATCGCCGCCACTCATAATGAGGCCGCGACCCTTCTGCAAGCACACTCGCCCGGTTATGCCGTGGTTGATCTCAGGCTAACAGGCAGCTCGTCAGGCCTGGAATGCGTGCAACTGCTTCACAAGCATGATCCGCAGATGCTGATCGTTGTATTGACCGGCTTTGCCAGCATTAATACCGCGGTAGAAGCGGTCAAGCTTGGCGCTTGTCATTACCTCGCCAAGCCCTCAAACACAGACGATATTGAAGCGGCTTTTGAGCACGTCGCGGGCAGCACGAACGTCACGGTTACCAATCGCACCACTTCCATCAAAACCCTGGAGTGGGAGCGCATTCACGAAGTTCTGGCAGAAACCGACTTCAATATCTCCGAAACCGCCCGCCGGCTCGGCATGCATCGCCGAACGCTGGCGCGCAAGCTGGAGAAAAGTCCGGTTAAGTGACCTGTGCAGCAAACGCCCGGTGGTTGATCATTGTCAGTCTAACTGGGCAAGTGCCTGCAGAGCGCTTGGCCGACGTGTGGGATCCGGATCAAGTAAGCCAGCCAGGAACTGACCGGGTAGCCCGAGCTCACTCACTGCAACCGTTCTCGCATAATCAGGGCTTTCTCGCAGCCGAGCCAGTAATTTTGGAACCCCAAGTCCCTGCCCCAGGGGCTTGCGGCGCAAAAATTCCATCACAACCAGCCCCACCTGATAGAGATCGCTGGCACTTCCCCACCAATTCCCCTGTGCCTGTTCCGGGCTCAGATACAGTGGTGCAGCGGTACTCTGACGGCTGGAAAATCGCAGCGTGAAGGGGAGCAAACGGCTGCGGGCAACCCCGAAGTCGATCAGCCCGACCTTGCCACTGTGTGACACGATAATGTTTGCGGGGCTGATATCGCCATGAAAAACCGGAAACGAGCTCCCGTGAAGTCGCTTGACCAATCCAAGCAGTTGGACAGTAAATGAGCGCCAGCTCAACAACTCGACGCTCGATGCATACTTCGACAGCGCTCGCCCGGCAACTTCTCGGTAAGCCACATAGCGAACCCCGGACCTTGTGTATCCATCGGCTCGGTAGGAAGGGAACTCCGGGGTATCACCCAGCGCCTGTAACAACTGAATTTCGGCTTCTTGGCGCAGAGCTTCGGCGGGCGATCCGGCAACACCCAGAAACTTGCAATGCTCATCCGGAAACTCGGTCATTGAACGCCCAGATCTTCCCAATTAAAAAACGGATCGTTTCGGCTAATGATCCACGGGCTTTCTCGCAACTCACTCTGCATACGAACCATCGCAGTCGCCATCAGCGGAATACGCCCGGCCTGAACAATAGCGGTGTATTCGTCCTGCAGTGACGCTGGCACAGCGTCCCGACCCGTGGGCGTCAATCGGCTGGTCCATCCCATGGCATTGTAAAATGACTCGGGCAAATCGAAGAACGGCTCATGCCCGTACAGTACGTAAATGCGTAACAAATTGGCATCTTGAATATTCAGGTCACTTGCGGCACCGATCGTTGGCGCAACATAGCCGGCCACCTGTTTGGTGGAACAGTTCTGCGACTGCACATAGGCAATGTCCGGTTTATAGACACCGTTATTAACAGCCTGCAGGTATTTCAGATAACGCTTCTGGGTTTCGGTCAGGCCTTCTGTGCCCTGAAAGGCCTGCGCTGCTTTACCGGCCTCGTCCATAAAATTCTTGTAAAGCGGCACGGGTGGATCTTCAATCCACTCTTTCCACAGGGGCTCAAGTTCCGCGCCTACAAAATTATCCCATTCAGAGGAGGCCTCCCCGTCTTTCTGGTTTCGTTCACGGTAATCCCCGATCGCGCTTTCGAAGGAGGCAAGTGACATGCTTCCACCGAGAGGCACTTCGCCTGTTCCGTTTTCAAGCATGCGCGCCACTTCGATCAACTCGTCGACGCGCGACATCGGCCCCCAATCTTTGGTCGGCGGCGTATAAGTTTCTTTATCAACACACCAGATAATCTTGAGCTTGCAATAGCTGACCGACTCAGTGCCAGCGTCTTCAAATTCAGCCTTCATACGCTCGGCGCGCTCCCGAATTTGGCGATACATGGTGGTGGAATCAATTTCCGCATTTATATACCGGTTGATAATGGCGTCGATATCATTGCCAAGAGACTCGCCATAGGGCCCGCTCACCTTATTGATGTATCGGTCGCGCATGGATTCGCCACCAAAAAAGCCACAACCCAGTGCGGTCGGTGAGGAACAGTCGGTATCGTCTTCCTGTTTCAGCAGATCTGCGTCCCAGGTAAATGTTTTGACGATGGTTCGAACGGTTTCACCCGACGGTTCATCGAAAGAGGGGGGTGAGGTGGGGTCTTCGTAGTAGGGTTCAGCTACCGACGTGCACACCTGGATGTTACTGGAAGTGGCGTTGTTGATGTTGCCGGTGCGACGCCAAATTCCTTTATTGGGTATTTCAAGAATGCCGTCTGAGTCCTCACCAAAATCTCCGAACGCTTCGACAACCGGATTGATAATCGCGACACCCAGGAATTTTCCAGAGCCGCCCAGCAAATCATTTTCTGCTGCCGCCAACGCCGCAGACACCGAGGCATCACCGCGCTCGGTTCGTTGGATATCCGCCCGGTGTTGTGCGCCAAAACCGGTAGGCTGACCCATGAGCGTTCGCTCGAACCTGTCGACACTGGACGGATCAGGCACCACCCAATCGACGCCATTTGCACCCTGCGCGGGGGCCCCTAGAGGGGCCGAGCTGGAGCCATAGAGCGGCGCGAGGCCTGTCAGCAACCCCGTCATTATTGCATCCTGGTTACCATGGGTGACGGCCCCGGCTCTGGCCGCCATCAGCGAGGCGTAGTCTAATGTTGTCTTGGCGTTGCTCGTAAGCGCAAGCTGTGCAGAGGCAATGCCTATAACCATGGCAATCACCGTGATCATGGCAGCCGACGTCGCATGCAGTGCGCCAACTTGATGCCTTGCCAGCTTTATCGACTTCATGATTACTCTCCGCGACCAGAGGGCGCGGTGCCCGCTTTGTCGTTAATAGGGGGTCTTTGGCCCGACATGCGTTCAATGGCGGCCATAACGGCACGAATTTCCGGAGTCAGATTCCCGGGGCCGACTTCTTGGGCGTACCGGGAGAGATCGTCGTAGGCCTCCGTGAGGTTGAGTGCCGCACGGTTGTAGAAAAGCTGAGGGTCAACCGATCCTGAGTCGAGAACCCTGGCGTAAAGTTCACGAGCCTCAGCCGGGTTCTGCATGTAGTAAGCAATATTTGCCAGCCTGAAGAGCACTTCGTTATTTCCCGGCTCTCGCTCCAACACCATTTCGTAGCCTTCCTTGGCCCTGCGTAAATCGCCTCTGGCATACAACCGGTCTGCGCGCTTCCATTCCCCCAGCACCTCGGTGGCCGCCGGGCCACTTCCGGTATATCCGGTGGACGCCGGCGTTGCGCAACCTGCCAGTAACAAAACAGCCAGCATGGCCATAAAGCGCCTGCTGATTTGGTTCCATCGAAACGTGTCAGATTGCGTATTCATCCGCGGATTCCCTTGGTGTCGTTCAGAGCCATGGAGGCCTTTTGGTACCACTCTGATTGAGTCGGTACCTGATTCGTCACTTTTACCCAATACTGTCTTGCGGTCGATGGATCGGAGTATTTCAACCGATAACCAAAGCGATAAAGCCGCGCGGCTTCTTCATCGAGCGTGATGATCAACAAGCGGCCTTCTTCACTGTTTTGCCCCAGATCGAGGGCCTTGGAGAACAAAGTATAGGCCTGACGATCTTCTTCGGCCTGTTCCTTCTTACGGGCTGCCTGCAGCAGTGATTCCCCGAGTGACTCGCGAATCTGTTCCCCGCGCACGGATGGGCCCTCAAGCCCCATTGCCTGCTCTGCGATACTCAGGGCTTCCCAGGCAGCTAACCGCTGATCCAGCGTTTCGCTGTCGTAATAAGAGCGTATTGCGGAAAGTGCATCTTTCAGCTCCGGCCGCGCCGCCTCGAATGAAACCAGTTCGCCTCGGCGATAGCGCGCAACAAGTTCAGGGCTATTGACCGCGCCCTCGACCGGTTTTTTTGTCGGCGATTTAATGGGCGCACGGACTGGCGTGGATGTTGGCACAGAAGCCGTTGCGGCAGGAGTTATGGGTGACGGCGGCGTCGCCATGAAGAAGAGCGAGATAGCCGATGGCACAGCTGCGGTTTCGGGTTCAGGGACCCTCTCACCGGACGATGCCGTCACAGTCTGATCGACGTCTGGTTGAGCCCGTTCACCATCCGGGAGCGGCGGCGGACGTTTTACTTCCGGCTCGCTGGATTGCGTCTCTGGTGAAACCACGCTGACCCGTGATTCGGCCTCGTCTGCGACCAAAAGCAGACGTATCAGCAGAGCGCCTATAATCAGCGAAACCACGGCAACGAGCAGAAGCCAGCGACGACGCTTGCGAGGTGGCGTTGCTACCGAGCCTTTCGCAGAGTCAAAGTCAAAGGCGATCAAGTGATCGCCAAGTTGCAAAGACGTAGGGCCCGTCAGCAAATAGCGTGAAACCTCAACGGTGTCCGCCGCCATAAAAACCTGCGGGTTGCAGCGCTCGATTGTAAGTACGCCGTTATGGCTTTCTATGCGCGCGTATAGCCCGTCAGGGCCCGGCCCCCGGAGCGCCATATCAAACCGGCGCCCGTTACCAATTTCAACCGGGAAGGTATCGGTTACAAGGCTTACGCCAGACAGCTTATCGTGGAGCGAAATGCAGGGTGGTGCGTTATCAGTGCCGGCGTTCTCCTCGGGAAACTCTCGACCAGTCGGCTGAGCATCCGTTAACGGAGCTTCCAGCTCATCCAGACCGAAGACCGGCGTCTTATCCGGTGGGTAGTGCTCTTTTTCAGACATTGGCTGCGCCTTCATTCAGTTCAAATTGATCGCCTGCCACAAGCCGGAGCCTGTTAATGGTTCCTGACGCAACCTCCAACACATGCTGGCATTGACGCCCCCCCCTATAGAAGCGCCAGGGCCGGGTTTTCGGGATCATGCGAACTATTTTCAATTCCTTATCCAGAAAAACAAGATCGATTGAGAAGCGCATACCGCACGTATGAACATCCCGGCAAGGCGAAATCAGCAAGCCTTCGCGCGGCGCCAATCCTGTGCGCCCCAGCAGCCCACGAAGCCGACTGCCGAACGTATTGGCCAAGCGCGCCGGGCTGGCGACAACTTCGCCATCCCGCAGGCGTGTTATTGCAGCGCTCACTCGAACATCCCCATACCACCGGACTGCATAACCTGCACCACAATCGGGAAGAAGATGATCAAAAACGTGAGCGGGAACAGAAAGACCACCAGCGGGAACATAAGCTTTACGGGTGCCTGATTACCAAGGCGCTCGGCTTCCAGAAAGCGTTCGATTCGACGCTGCTCAGCTTGAATTTCGAGAGATTTTGCGATGGCCGCCCCGGTTTCCTCAGCCTGATTAACGGAGGCCATAAAATTACTGATTGACGCCACCTGAACCCGGTCTGCCAGCTTCACCAATGCGCGACTGCGTGGCATGCCTGCACGGACATCGCTCAGGCAACGATCAAGTTCGACGCGCAGCGGCCCTTTTGGCAATTTGATAACCGCCTGCTGAAGCGCCACCGTAAAGGTCAGACCGGCACGAAGAGACAGCACCAGAAGATCAAGGAAGAAAGGAAACAGCTTGGTCATCTTCTTCCGCCGCCTTTTGATCAGATCATTCAGGGCTATATCCGGGTAGAACGTGCCCATCAGAACAAAGAAAATCAACGACATGACATAGCTGGTACCCGTCAACTCAAGGCTGATGGACACCACCGCGAAAAAGGAGATGCCACAGAGCAGCCCAACCACACGCGTTGCCTGAAAATCTTCCGGTCGCAACGAGAAACTCAGGCCCGCCATGGCAAGCCGGGCGCGTATATAATCTCGCTGCCTGGCAGACGACAGTCGATCAATGAACCCGACAAATGGATCGGCCACCGCGAGCGCCATACGGAAGCCTGCAGGTGCGGAATCACGCAGTTCGTCGATTTCAGACTGGGCGTCGGTTTTCTCGGGGATAACGGCATAGAGTTTCAGCAACATGGCGGTTGACGCCGCAGCCAGAAGCCCGAATACAATCAGAAGTAGCCAGCCCAAAAATGTGATATTGGCACCGTCGAACATGATGACTCCCGTCAGACGTCAATCGTCACGATTTTGCGAATGGTGTAGATAGCTGATATCAACAACAGTGCTGCCACCAACAGCAACAACCAACCAATCCCGGTTGTAAACATCAGGCTCATTTCTTTGGGCTTCTGAGCGTAAAGCGCAACGCCGACGAATATCGGCATCAATGACAGCACCCATCCCTGCATCTTTCCCATCGAGGTTAGCGCACGAACCTTGCCTTCGGTCTGTGCTTTGCTTTGCAGAGTCGCCGCCAGAGATTCAAGGCTTTGCGACAAGTTACCGCCGACCGTCCGGCTGACCTGCACAGCAGCGTTGAAGAGTTCGAGTTCTTCGCACTCAACTCGCGACTTCAGATTTTCGAGACTTTTCTCCAGATCCCGACCCATTCGATACTCCGACAGCACCAGAGAAAATTCCTGCCCAAGTGGTTTGGGCTGTCGAGTGCCGACCAGCTCAAGGGCGCGCACTACCGTGGCGCCGGCCTGCATCGCCCCGGCCATGGAACGCAGTGCGTCGGGTAACTGATAGATAAACTGGTCGCGCCGCCGTTTTTTGAGCTGAACAATAAATGCGGGCAATGCAACAACACCGCCGACAAACCCGAATAAGGCACCGGGCACCGACATCAGGAAGTAGCCGGCGGCGGTGGCGATCAGGGTTGTTACTCCGCAACCCACCAGCAGTTTGCCGGGGCTGACAAACATAAATGCGCCCTCAAGATCGGACACCGCCGAATCCACAACGCGACGGCTGTACCAGTCGAGAGACTGCCGGCCCACCAGATACAGCGTCAGGCACAAAGTGATCACAGCAATGGCGATAAGTACCAGCACGAGAATCATGATGCGGTCTTCTCTTCGGGGTTTTCAGGCGCAAAAATGTCCCAGTCCAGATTAATTCCGGCATCACCAAGCTTTTGATAGAACGAAGGCGCGTAGCCGCAGCCCTCGTAAACGCCCAGCACGTTGCCCTCAACGTCCAGGCCTTTTTGCCGAAAACGGAACACTTCCTGGAGCGCTATAATGTCGCCTTCCCAGGACCCCACCTCCACAATTGAAACAATTCGACGGCGACCGTCACTCATTCGCATCTGCTGAACAATAATTTGTATCGCGGAGGCGATCTGTTCACGTATCGCTTTGGATGGCAGATCGATACCGGCCATCAGCACCATGGTTTCAAGGCGGGCCAACATGTCCCTGGGGTTATTGGCGTGGCCGGTTGTGAGCGATCCGTCGTGGCCGGTGTTCATGGCCTGGAGCATGTCGAGCGCTTCGCCACCCCGACACTCACCGATCACGATTCTGTCGGGACGCATCCGCAGCGAGTTTCTGACCAGATCACGAATCGCCACGGCGCCCTTGCCCTCAACGTTGCTGGGACGGGACTCGAGAGAGACAACGTGAGGCTGGCCCAGCTGCAATTCCGCTGAGTCTTCAATGGTGACAATGCGCTCATCGGACGATATAAAATCCGACAGCACGTTAAGGGTGGTGGTTTTACCCGAGCCGGTACCACCGCTGACAACCAGGTTCTGGCGATACTTTACGCAAATCTCCAGAAACTGCGCCATCTCATGGCTCAGAGACCCGAACCGAACAAGATCCTCAATACGAAACCGTTCTTTCGCGAACTTTCGAATGGTCAGCGTAGGCCCTGTTAAAGCCAGAGGCGGAATGATGGCGTTCACCCGCGACCCATCGGGAAGCCTGGCATCAATCATCGGGTTGCCTTCATCAATGCGTCGCCCAAGCGGGCTCACAATCCGCTCGATAATGTTCATCAGCGCCTGAACGCTGGAGAAAGACGCGTTGGCTTTGTATAGCTTGCCGCGTTTTTCCAGGTAGATCTGATTCGGGCCATTAACCATGATTTCTGTGACTTCTTCATCTTCCAGAAACGGCTCTATAGGGCCAAAGCCGATCGCTTCAGACACAATGTCAGTGACCAAAGCTTCCTGATCTACGCGAGGGGGCAGGTTTATGTCACCGGACAGGATAAGTGCCTGCGCCGCTTTGCGGGTCTCGTCACGGAGCTGATTGTAATCCAGCTTACTAAGATCACCCCGCTTGCGAAGGTTGAGGTACTCAAGAATTTTTTCCTGGGCCTCTCGTGATACGGCAGAGGTATCCTGAGGCAGTGCCTCATCCTGTTGCTGTGAAACTGACGCGGCCGTTACCGCTTTCACTCGTTCCACGTGCAGTTGCACCTGCCGGCCGAGCAACATCCGGCTACCGTCTGTTATAGGCTCCGGCCCCGCTATCCGGGTTGTTCCACGCCAAGTGCCGTTGGTGCTGGCCAGATCCTCAATAGTGATGGTTTGAGTGTCGGTATCGACCTCAAGCCGTGCGTGTTTCCGAGAGACGAATGTGTCGTCTATCTTAATATCGCATTCGGGCGATTTGCCAAGCAGATAATTGCCGGGGCCCAGCTCACAGGAGTGCAGCACATCACCCGTCGGTGAATACACTTTTACTGACCACATACATTCTTCCTCTTTGCTGCAAGCTCAATCGTAAAGGCTGAACTGGAGGGCGTCGCGGGACTCCGTCAACAGGCTCTCAAACCTCGCCAAACGGCGTTTGTTAACGTTATCAATGGCGGATACGAGCGTTGGGCGCACAAGCACCAACAGCTCTGTTTGCCGATTCCGGAACGCCCGGGACTTAAACAGCTCTCCTATAATGGGAATATCGCCCAGGCCCGGAATTTTGTTGACGTCTTTGGACGATTCGCTGCTCAGCAAACCTGACACCACAAAGCTTTCGCCGTCGAGCAGGCTAACGTGGGTGTTCGTCTTGCGAGAGACGATGCCCGGAATGCCATTGACGGACACGGAGGGGTCAATAGAACTGACTTCCACAGCGATACGGGCATTGATCAACCCATCGGCACCGTCGGCCACGGGTTCAATCTCCAGAATGATGCCGTAGTCTTTGTATTTAATGATCGGCTGCCCTTGCTGATTCAGTACGCTGATGGGTATCTGACCGCCAGCAACAAAGCGCGCTTCCTGGCCGCTGACCACCGACACCTGAGGCTCTGCCAGCAATCGGGCGATGCCGTCCTGGGCCAGCAAATCGATGGCCGAGGTCACTCTCGTTGCCCAGCCGGCGTAGGTTTTGGTGCCGACATCCAGTGGCAATAACAGGCCGGAGGGTGCCTGGAAAGAATCAGGGAGTTCCGGCCGGAAAATCGAGTTCGTGCTCCAGTCACTGACCAACGCAACATCGGGACCAGCGATGCTATCCACCCAATCTATTCCCACCTCCATCAGATCGTTGCGTCGCACCTCAACAATCCGTGCATTCAGATTGATCGTGGGCAGTGCAACCACCGCAGGCAGCGTCACCTCACTTATGATTTCACTGTAACGTTCGGCCAGAGCGTCTGCCAACGCCGCGTCCCGGGGCCGGAGCGCTTGTCCGTAAAGCAGTAGATCTCCGTTCCCCAGGGATTTTACGTTGATGCCCTCAAGGTCAGACATCAGGCTGTTCAACTGCTTTATGTCTATGGTTTTACGGGACGAACCTACGGTAAGCCTGTATTTATGTTGTTCCCCTTCGTCGGTCCACACTCTGAGGTCTGTAACCCCTGGCACCAGGCCGATGACCAGAACTTCGTCGGACTCGCTAAGGGCATGGACCTCAGCAAGCTTTCCGTTGCCGAGTGCAACCCGGGTAACGCCCGGAGCTTTTACCAGCGTCGTGAACCCGACCGACACCTGCAATGGGTGCGCGAACGCTTTGGTAGATAATAGAAATGATGCCAACAACATGAAGGTCAGGACTGCTGATTTATGGCGCAACTGCATGATACGTTCCATTAACCGCGACCTCCGATAATGACGTCAATGACCCGCGGAGGGGCGATGGGAAGCCGCTGGGGCATCATTTCCTGAAGCGGAAGCTTGGAGGCCGGCGGCGAAGGTGGTTTGAAATAGCGCCCGAACGAGTCCGAAAACAGACCTTCCATTGTCATGGCTTTGGCAAATCCAGGGTTTTGATCTTCGGGTGACCGGAGAACGGCCGTTAACGATCCTTCCTGCCGGGCCTGCAAGAGTCTTGCGGAATCTGTCGGCGAAAGCTCAAGCGTGATGTGTTGGTAGCGGCGGTCGTTTTCGCCCTGAAAGACTTCACCAACGGCCAGTATTTCAAGGTTATCGAGCAGTGGCAGCGTTACCAGCCCCTCCTGATTCTGCATTCGCATGGTCGCCAGAAGGTCTATCTTGTCGCCAGGATTCAGCAGCCCACCGACCGAGGACACCATGTCGACCGGAAACGTGACGGCTCGCATTCCGTCAGTAATCTGGCTCGAGAATGAGCCTGTGAGAACCGCGCCCCGGGTGACGAAATTGGTCAACACCGGTTGGTTTGCTGCAACATCCACCACCAGCCTGGCGCCCTCAATGCGGCTCAGTTGTTTGGGATGAATGGCCTGTTTCGGCACGAATCGCTTGGGCAGATGCACCACCCGAAGGTTAGTGCGGTTTATCTCGCCGCCTCTCGCCAAATCAACACTGGCGGCAACCACGGGCATCATTTCGTACTCGCCCTCCAGTTGGGTTCTTATGCCTGACACTCGTCCCTGTATGTAGTCAGCCGACAGCCAAACGGCAACGCCGCCGACCAATACGGAGACAACGGCAATGATCATTAACGAGCGTTTCGGATTGAGGTTCACAGTTATTTTTTACCTTTTGTTTTTTAACCTGTACACAGCAAGCGCGCCTAACTACCGCCCAGCACCTGAAAGTAGCCTCTCTGATAGCTTTCTGCGCCCCGAATGAACAGATCAATGGTGAACCAGCTCATAAGCAGAAATGACGTGATAACAACATATTCAACCAACACGTTTCCCTTGTGATTCTGCGGTGGGCCAGAACGGGTCAGTTGTGACAAGTGACGTCGATGGTTGCGATTGTCTTGCCGTCGATGGTTTGATCCATAGCGATTAATCGGCATACACGGTCTCCCTTGGTCAAAACGCGGTACACAGCGATAGTGTCGGACGTTATTTTCATTTCGTTTGGTGCAGCACCCCAACCTGCATCTTCAAACCCGGTCACCAACGCATTGCCAACGTAACGTGCCCGTTGTGGCGAAATCGCCAGCACCGCTTCGCCCATTCTGTCCCCGTCGCGATACAGTTCATGGGACAGAAGATCAACGTCGTCTGGCAGCGGAATCGAAGGCGTTGTCATTTTTGGTTCATACAAATCCGGCCTGGGGGTAATGACCACAAACCCCGCGCTGCTTTGCCCGTGGCGCACACGCTGCCCCTGAATATTGATAAAGTGTTTCTGGTCAGACACACCCAGAGTCTTCAATTCACCTAACGCCATAACCTTACCCACAACAAAGTGTCGTTCTTCCAGGTAGTGCTGCATGTCTGTCATCACGTCTTCAATGCGGTGATTGGAACGAAACCCGTATATCCGCATGGGCATGCCATTCCTGATCAGGTCCGGTGATATCTCGGTAACCTCAACCGAGGGCGGAAAGCTGAGTTTTGGCAACCGACTGGAGGGAAGTGCCCCCAAAGAGGTAGCGGGATACAGCGCTCCGACTACCATCAACACAGATAGGAATCGCCGCATAACAATGGATTGACCTCCGGCTTGACTGCATCGACTTCTGGAATAACGCGGGTGAACGGCAGGGCGACCGAGCTGACGTCCAATATGGGATTTTTGGCCAACAAAATATCGCCGAAAATAGGAATCCAGGTCAGCAAGTCGCTTTGGGCGCCCATTCTCGACTTGATGCCGCTACCGATGGCCTCGTTTGCTGCGGTGATGTAGTCTGCCAACGGCTTGATATCCAGACCGTGTACTTTCTGAATAAACACTTTTTCGTTTTTGGGTGCCCAGGAATTTGTAAGCAGCGATGCGGTGGAGCTTATTCTCAGCTCCGTGTCGCCGTTTGCATCGTTAAAATCGAGCCACCCGAGAGACCAGAGTGCGTGGAAAACATTGGGAAGCGCCAACGTTGCTTCAGCACTTAATACAGAATCTGTCGGCAACTCCAGCCCGCGGTTGGCGAGTGGCTCAATGCCAAAATCCTGCAGAGAATCAGATGCCAGATATACGTCTTGCTCGTCACGCGTAAGGTCGAACGAATAGCGTGAACTCAGTTCTTCCCAAGCCGACCGGGTGGAATCTTCACGCGTGCCTTTTACAAAAGCACCAACATTACCACCAAACGTTTTGTAGCCCGATTGCGTACTGCCACCCCAGGACAGCACTTCGGGATTTTTGTGATCTCTGCCCGAAGACGCTGCAACGACAGCCATATTCCGATCAGATCGAATCCGTAAACTTGGTGTTGTAGCGTACGCCAGACCGGCGTGAAAAATATCGAAGTCCGGCCGAATGACCGTACTTTCAGAGCCGCCGAGAGAGCTACTGTCTCCGCCGCTCCAAGGGTGATCCGGATCGGCCCAAACTGACCTTTCCCACACTGCAAAGCGCGCCGCTGCCACTGTCGTCGTTTTCGCCTGAAGGTACATTGCAATGGCCATGATGCCTGCGGCAATCGCAATGATCAGCGGTGCTACAACGATCATTTCAACCAACGCCTGGCCACTTTGCTTCGGGCTCATCTCTAACTACTCCCACGAGACGGCTTATGTTTAGCACCAGGGGCTGGGTCCAAAAACCCCCGGTGTAACCCGTTAATCTACGTCTTACGGAGCTCCACCGCCGCCGGCTGCGCCGTCGAAGTAAGTGGTCAAATCCGCTGCCGTATCGTCACGCGTGCTTTCAATCGCCTCACCAGTGCCGTCGCCCGACAGTGCCGCGGCCATGTTCGAGAACTGGCCCTTGACGACGCCGCCGAACATGCCGACAACGGTGATTGCGGCAAGAGCAACCAGTGCGACTACGATTATGTATTCCGACATACCTTGGCCCGTTTGACGGCCAGCAACCTTATGAATATGTGTAGTTTCCATGGGAAATCCCTCGTTGGTAAAACATTCTGACTTCGGTCGACGAATTGTCGAAAATTCTCTTCAAAAAACCCCGGCGAGCCATACACCTGTAACGCCTAGTAACGTTACGTTGCGCTCTAAGCGCATTGGGTATCTGAAGGTTAGTCAGTGTTTCCCTGTGTGCGCTACACAGATTTTGTTCAATGCTTGCGAAAAATTGACATGTATTTTGCGAAGAGCAAGTTAAGCCCGCAATAGATAAGGCTCCAGCGCATATTCACTTATTAACAAAAAAATCGTCGAAAACGATTAAATCGGATTATTTTGCAAAAAAAACGGAGGGTTTTGCATTCCACTGCGACAGGTTTTCTTCTAATTTACGAACTAATCGTTTAAAAAATAATTATTATGAGCGATTCAAGACAACTCTATTTCCATATTTCCTCAGTTTTTGCCCGGGCTTTTCAATAAAAAACAGCCTCATTGAAGCGGTATTGAAAATGGATTCCAAGCACGAAATATTACAATGGGACGAAAGCTCGACTTTTCATCATGTCAGTTGTGACAACGCAACACTGCATAAACGCTGGCATTACCATGAGGAATTCGAATTCCATTACTTTCGATCTTTTTCAGGCACCGCATTTATAGGGAACTACGTGGGTAAACTTGCGCCTGAAAGTTTGTTCCTGTTGGCACCTTGCTTGCCCCATTGCTGGACCGGTGAGACTACCGAATCGAACGTGAAGTCGGAAGACGACAGCCCGGCTGACTTTCTGGTTCTGTTCCCTGAAGAAGTTATTGTAGGAGCCTACGCGCTTTTCCCCGAACTCCGCACGATCGAAAAGATGCTAGAAGACGCACAATTCGGGATCGAATTTGAACATTGCCCCGAGATTGCGGAAATCGGCGAGCTGATGCTTGGCGTAAAGGCGCTAGAAGGCTGCGCGAGGCTCAGTCGATTCTTCTCGATTCTCGACAGGTTAACCAAGTGCCAGTATCGAAAATTATCATCGCTGAACCTCTCCCATGGAAGTGACCCGATTGTTCATGAAATGCTGAGCCGCGCCATGGATTATATCAATGAACACTTCAAAGAAAATATCACTCTTGAAAGAGTATCTGAAATAGCGAATATGAGCTCCGCGCATTTTTGCAGGATTTTCAAGAAAACTTACGGCATCGGATTTATTGACTACGTAAACAGCCTGAGGATTGAACACGCATGTGAATTACTTAATAACACAAGTAACCCCATATCTTCTATTGGTTATGAATGTGGTTATTCCAATATTTCAAATTTTAACAGGAACTTCAGAAAGTATGTCGGGAAATCACCCTCGGCCTTTCGCGACGACATTACAGAAATAATAAATTAATTATAAAAGTAATACCTGTTTATCCAAGCTCTTCATTTCGACAAATCGTAACGAATTCGTCATCAACATTTCACAGAGCTCGGCCAGCATCGGCCTGAAGTAACTGTGGGAGTGTTGATGTGGTTAGAGCTCAGGTTGGGCAGGTAATGCCTGTACTACTATTGGTCGTACTGGCCGTGCTGATTGTAGCCGTGGTTTCCTACAACTCCTCCCGCGCCACCGTGTCCAAAATGGAACTGATTAACGCCGCAGACGGTGCCGCTTACAGTGGTGCTCTGCAAACCGCCCGGTCCATGA
>NZ_DRGY01000126.1 GCF_011049865.1 Marinobacter antarcticus
GTTTGACGGTGTTCCGCCCTTCGAAACGCCGGCGGATGCCGAGTTGGTGAAGGCCTGTGAACAACTTACCGGCCATACGGCACATGCGGTTGCCTTTGCCACTGAGGCCCCGGGTCGGAAGAGTGACCAGACTGCCCTTCGAACATCAATCGCTCCATCATAATGCCTTTGTGCATGCGCACAGGCTTCAGGCTGGTGGGCTCGCCGATAACGGCGTAACGAGCGTTTGGCTTGCCAGCCTCGGCCAGGGCTCTGGCGCCGTTCATGGAGGTTTCCTCATCCGCGGTTGCGAGGATGATCAAAGGCTGTTTCAGATCGGCGGCTGTAAACGCTTTGGCCGCTTCAATAGCCAGTGGGAAAAACCCTTTCATGTCGCAAGTGCCCAGCCCGTACCAACGGTTATCACGCTCGGTCAACACAAAGGGGTCGCTTTGCCAGCGTTTGTCATCGAACGGCACGGTGTCTGTGTGCCCCGAAAGCACCAGACCGCCGGATCCGCTGCCGAGCGTAGCAATCAGGTTGTACTTGCCGGGCATATCGGGCACCGCCAGAAGCTCGACGGAGAACCCGAGCGCCTCCAACCACTCCCCAAGCGTTCGCACGACCGGCTCGTTGCTGTGATCCCATTCTGCCGACGCGCTGCTGATGGACGGCAGCGATATCAACGTCGTAAGCATCTCCCGCACACCCGGGACAGTTTCAGCCCTGCTGGTACTTTTACGGCTTTCGGTATCGTCGTGGAATTGCTGCATTGTGCCTCCTGATCCGGCTTGCGCGCTATCGGGCATGGCCCCGACGCCAAACTTCAAACGCTGTAATGGCGCGGACAGCGATGGGATAAGCTACCTCGCCTCCTGCGACTTTCCGGGCAACTTCCAGTTCCCGCTCGGTCACGGCCGCAAGGCGGCCTTCCACGGTATTGCCGTTGGAGAGTGACACCCGAACCTTGCGATCCATCCACGTCGCCGCCTGTTCCAGATCTTCAGTATACCAGTTTGTAATCTCCGGGTTTTCCCGGGGCACCACGGGTTCAAGCGCCTCTCTGGGCGGCTCCGGAGCAACCGGCTCGGCTTTGCGCAGGAACACATCGGGCACCATGGCGCCATTGTATTTCAGCGACCATGCCACCGTACCATCGGCAACTTCATCGTTTGAACGCACCGGAATTCCCAGTGCTTCTGAACCCGCCAGCACAGACGCCGTTATTTCTCCGCCCTCAAGCAGCCACTGCCGGTAAAGCGCCAGCAACTGATCGCTGGCGAGCCAACCCAGTGCCTTCAACCGCGCCTCGAAGGCGTTCAACGCACGCCCGGCCCATTGAATCGGGTCCACGCCGGCCTCGCGAGCACAGTAGGCAGCAACCCTGCGCATAAGCCCGCCGTCCCTCAACGTGACCTCAAGGGGCTGAGACGAACTCGCCAGCGTCGCTTCAGGCGAGGCCGGGTTGATACGTGCACCCGGCCAGTTGATTTCCACGCTGCCGGTGTTGGCAGAATTCAGCTCAAGGTGAACGCGATCCGGTGTCTGGGTCAACACGAGCTCGCCGGCCAAACGGGTGATTCCCATGCGCAACAGATCACCACTGCCGAGCTGCTGTCGCGGATCTGGCGCGCAAGGAAGCCCGAATAAAGCCGCCTCTTCTTGCCCTGTGGCTCCATCTGCCGTTACCCAGTTCGGGAACATGGTTGCTTCAAGCACTAACGCCAAGCCCTCTACCTGTAAAGACCAACTGGGGGGTAAGTCTGAAGGGGCTGAAAGCGCCCTTAGCAAGTCCATGGGGGAGCCGGCGTCAAACTCTGCTCGACTGATAACCAATGGCTGGGTCAGCTCAAAGTCCTGCCAGTATGCGCCAGAGAGCACCAGCCGTCCGTCCACTCCGGAACCGATTCCGCCGCGCTCCAGCACCCCGCTCTCGCCAAGCGCCTGACGAGCGTCTGACATGCGCTGATCCGCAAGCCACCACACGCTCGCTTTAAACGCTGCAAAGCCAAGCAGGGCGGCCAGAATCAGAAGGGTAAGCAGACGTTTCATCCGGAAATTCCTCAGGCGCCGCCGCCAGTTGCGGGAAATCGTTAGTTGCGCGAATTGGTTAGTGACGGAAGCTGATCAGTTGCGAGAAATAAGAGTGCCGACGCCCTCATCCGTAAAGATTTCCAGCAGGCACGCGTGGGCCACCCGGCCATCAATGATATGAGCCGTTCGTACACCATTCTCTACGGCGCTCAGGGCGCAGCGAATCTTTGGCAACATACCGCCGTGAATGGTGCCGTCTTCTATCAAGTCGTTCACCTGTTGCGCAGTCAACCCGGTGAGCACCTTGTCTTCCTTGCTCTTCAGGCCGGACACGTTGGTCAGTAGCATCAGCTTTTCGGCCTTCATCGCCTCTGCGACCTTACCGGCAACCAGGTCTGCGTTGATGTTATAGGAGGCGCCATCGGGGCCAACGCCAATCGGCGCAATCACTGGAATCACGTTGCCGCGGGTGAGCATATCGATCACGTCAACATTGATACTGGCCACATCGCCTACGCGCCCGATATCAATAATTTCCGGGCGCTCCAGCTCCGGCGAACGATCAACTACTTCCAGTTTACGGGCGCGAATGAGATTGGCGTCTTTGCCGGTCAGGCCTATGGCCGTGCCGCCCTGAGCATTGATCAGAGACACAATTTCCTTGTTTACCTGACCGCCCAGCACCATTTCTACAACATCCATGGTTTCTGCATCGGTCACCCGCATACCGTTCACAAAGCGCGACTGAATATTAAGTCGCTTGAGCAGTTCTCCGATCTGGGGACCGCCACCATGAACAACAATCGGGTTAATGCCGACCAGTTTCATAAGCACCACATCGCGGGCAAAACTGCTCTTCAGTTCCTCATTTTCCATGGCGTTACCGCCATACTTGATCACAACCGTTTTTCCGGTAAACCGCTGAATGTACGGTAAACCGCGGCTCAGAACGGTAGCCACCTGCATTGCTGTTTCACGATCCAGCGTCATCTTGTTGCCTTAGTCCATCAGTATTAAAAATCGGCCACGAGATCCGGCGCCACCTGCCGAAGCTGGGCCCGGAAAACATCCTTTATTCGCTCCAGAGCATCCTGGGTTTCTGCCTCAAAGCGCAGCACCAGAACCGGCGTGGTGTTGGAGGCGCGGCACACGCCCCAGCCGTCTGCGTAATCCACCCGGATGCCGTCGATCTTGCTGATATTGCCATCGCCAAATTCACCCTCTTGGCTCAGCTTCTCCATAATGGTGAACTTGCTGCTTTCGGTCACTTCAATGTTGAGTTCAGGCGTACTGATATCCTCCGGAAAATCTTCAAACACTTCATCACTGTGACGGTCTTCAATGCCCAGTATTTCCAGAAGTCTCGCGGCTGAATAGAGCCCATCATCAAATCCGTACCAACGTTCGGCGAAGAAAATATGACCACTCATCTCACCGGCCAGCAGAGCGCCGGTTTCCTTCATTTTGGCCTTCATCAGCGAGTGGCCGGTTTTCCACATAATGGGCCGACCGCCCGCTTCGGAAATCACGCCTGCAAGCCTGCGGCTGCATTTCACATCGTAAAGTATGTCGGCTCCGGGGTTTCGTGAGACGACGTCCCGGGCAAAAAGCATCAGCAGGCGATCAGGCCAGATAATCTTGCCCGTATTGGTGACCAGGCCCAGCCGGTCACCGTCACCATCGAACGCCACGCCAAGGTCGGCGCCTTCCGCTTTAACTCTCTCGATCAGGTCGACAAGGTTGGCGGGCTTGCCCGGATCTGGATGGTGGTTCGGGAAGTCCCCGTCAACGTCGCAGTAGAGCGGTATCACTTCGCATCCAAGCTCTTCGATCAGCATGGGGCCCAGTTCGCCCGCGATACCGTTGCCCGCATCCACCACAACCTTGAGCGGCGCTGCGACCGCAATATCGCCAACAATACGGTCGAGATAGGCTCTGCGGACATCTTCGGAAGACTGGGTGCCTCGGCCTGCCGCAAGATCGCCGATTTGAACCCTCCGATAGAGGGCCTGAATACCATCGCCCGAGAGGGCTTCGCCGCCCAGCATGATTTTGAGGCCGTTATAATTAGCAGGATTATGGCTGCCGGTCACCATAACCCCGGAGCCATTTTCAAGGTGATGAGTCGCGAAGTAGAGCACAGGCGTTGGCACGGCGCCCACATGGATAACATTGCAGCCCGCGGCCATGACGCCTCGCGCCAACGCGTCCGCCAAAGCCGGGCTTGAATGACGACCGTCGTAACCGATGCACAGCGACGCCAGACCGCGGCTTATGGCTTCCGAACCTATAGCCACGCCAATACGTTCAACAATGGATGCCGACAGAGTCTCACCGACAATGCCGCGAATATCGTAGGCCCGGAAAATATCCGGTGACATCTCCGCGGCCGAGTCGTCTTCTTCAACCTCCGGCATCTCTCCACCGGTGAAAAACGGGCTGTCATTATTGCCGTTGCCAAAGCCCAGCACATCTTCGTCACCGTCGAGCATGTCAATGTCCGGCAGCTCCTTATCCTGAAACAGGGGTTCGCCGTCCACTGATTCAACCGGTTTGGCGCCCTTCGAAGGCTTGGGGCGGGCGTTGTCCGCCGACTTGGTCACGCGTTTATCCACCACCTGAGATAGCCGGTATAGCACTTCGCTGGCGGCGGCAACCATGTCCCATTGAAAGCTTGGCAGCTTCTGACGTTCACCGCCAAACACCTTGTGGGCCCATTGAATCAGGTTGGCCACCTCGTGACGCAGGCCTCTTTGTGCCCCGATCAGCAACCACCAAACCCATATCGACGCCACCAAAGCTGGCACGCCCACCAGCAAGGCCACCTTTAAAATACTGACAGGGGGCTCCGGCACCACGTTCGGTTTATAGCTGACGACCCAATCCGGGTTGGTGAGTGACCGGGTTTCTGCGACGCTCGTGGCCGCGCTGCCTCCGTTGCTAACGAAAGTGCGGGAAGCACCACCCACTGTTTGAACCAGCGCAAGCTCGCCGCCCAGGCGTTTATTAACAACGGAAAGAAGCGGCTTTAGAGCAGAGGCATCAAAGACCATCAAAAGACTGCCGATAACGGCTTTACTCACCGGGTTGCGCACTGGGGCTGCGATCTGCATATGCCACTGGCTTTTCCGGGGAAAGGCGTCCGGATAGAGAGTTTGGCCGCTTTCTGCGCGGCGTGCCAGTTCCAGTCCAGCGAACCCTAGCAGGCCGCCTCCGTCTCCGTTCCCTGTTCTTGGAATCTGACGGTAAGGGAAAAGAAATGCCGCCTGAACACCTGGCATGGCCGTGACGAGCTTTCGCTCAACGCTCCCGGTATCGGCACCTTCCATCAAGACTGCCACCACGTGGGGCTGGGTTGCGAGGCCGTCTACGCTTTGTTGCATCAACGCAAGATACTGGTTTATGCGCTGAGAAGCCGCGTCGGCTTCGGCGGTTTTCCAGATAGTGAAACGTTTGTCTGCGGCCGGTTGCAGCACCAGAAAATGCACCAGAACAACCGCTACAACGCCCGCGAGCATAACCACCAAAGCCTGCTTTAACGCCGTCGAACCCAGATGTTTGAGCTTTGAGCCTGCGGCTGCCCGGCGTTTCGTTTTCTGTTCAACTTTGTTAGCCGGCTGCTCGTCAACAGGCGCGTCGGAAGCTTTTTTCTTACCCAGTTTCATAGTTCATCCTGAAATTATCTTTGTTGTCCTGGACAAGCACTTATCGGCGAAGTATAGACGCCGCAACAAGTTTCTGCGTTATGACTGAATCGTTATCGAGTGCCGGTAGAACCGAAACCGCCTTCGCCCCGATTGCTGGCATCAAAGTCGGAAACCACCTCAAAATCTGCCTGAACAACAGGCACCAGCACCAGTTGAGCTATCCGCTCACCAATATCGACCGTAAAAGCAGTGCTACCACGGTTCCAACAGGAGACCATCAGCTCACCCTGGTAATCCGAGTCAATTAGCCCCACCAAGTTGCCCAACACGATGCCGTGTTTGTGTCCCAGGCCGCTTCTGGGCAGAATCATGGCCGCCAGCGCAGGGTCCGCAATGTGAATCGAAAGCCCAGTCCGGATCAGCGTCGTATCGCCTGGCGCCAAGGTTAATGGCTCATCGAGGCAAGCGCGCAAATCCAGGCCAGCCGAGCCTTCGGTGGCGTATTCCGGAAAGGCAATCTGGTTGCCGATCCGGTCATCAAGAATGCGTACCTGTAAATTTTTTTTGCTCATGTCATCCCCGCTTCATATGTTCGCCAATCAGCGTTACAAGGCGTGAACCAATCGCCTGTTTGGTATCCGGACCTATCACTTCCTGGCCCCCTTGCGTCTCTTGCCCATCCTGCCAATAAACGGTGACCGCGTTATTGTCGCCGTTGAATCCCAAACCAGGCGCCGACACATCATTGGCAACAATCATCCGCACGTGTTTGCGCTGCATTTTGTCCTTGGCATATCGGGCAACGTCTGACGTTTCAGCCGCAAAACCCACAGTAAAGGGTGCATCCGGGCGCGCGGCAATGGTCGCTAGCGTATCCGGGTTGCGCACAAGTGACAGTGCCATAGCCTCACTGGATTTCTTTATCTTGTCGCTGGCACAGTTCTCAGGCCGATAATCTGCCACCGCGGCGGTTGCAATAAACAGGTCACAGCCCTCATCAACCGCTCGCGAACATGCCTGCAGCATATCCTCCGCGGTCACAACATCACGAACCTCAACGCCTGCGGGCGCCGACAACGTTACCGGCCCACTGACCAGAACAACCTGGGCGCCGGCATCGCGAGCAGCAACTGCCAGCGCATAACCCATTTTGCCGGAACTGTGGTTGCTGATGTAGCGAACCGGATCAATCGATTCACGCGTGGGTCCGGCGGTGATAATCACACGCATGCCTGCGAGCGTGCCGGAGCCCGGCTTTTCATTCATTATCAGCCCCGCAATCACTGCCGCTTCAAGCATGCGCCCGGGGCCGGTATCGCCACAGGCCTGTTCGCCCTGACCCGGGCCTAAAAGCGTTATCTGTGGGTCGTCGTTCAACAACCGGATGTTGCGCTGGGTGCGGGCGTTACTCCACATTGCCTGGTTCATCGCAGGTACGACGACAATGGGCGCCTCGGTGGCGCAACACACGGTGGCCAGGAGATCGTCGGCCATGCCCTGGGCCAACCGCGCGATAAAATCCGCAGACGCGGGCGCAATAACCACCTGATCGGCCCACTTCGCCAGCTCAATGTGCCCCATACCCGCTTCGGCTTCCGGATCAAGCAGGGAGGTACGCACAGGCTCTCCACTGAGAGCCTGGAAGGTCAGAGGCGTTACGAAGGCTTCCGCGCCCCGGGTCATGACCACCCGAACCTCGTTACCGGCCTTTTTAAGCAGGCGCACAAGCTCGGCACTTTTATAGGCTGCAATGCCGCCGGTTATACCCAGCAGAATTTTTTTGACCGCCATAAAGGCTCCGTATCCACTTAAAAAGAAAGGTTTATAAGATAGCATGCTCTGACGATACCGACAGCCCGCCAAACCCCAAGTACGTTTACCGTTTGTTGCTTTTTGGAGTAACCTTTGTAATTGAAGCGTGCAGGACGCACCAAAATCATCGAATAACACGCAAGGAAGCCCGAATGACCAA
>NZ_DRGY01000127.1 GCF_011049865.1 Marinobacter antarcticus
CGATTTCATGACCGCGCGCTGGGCGCATCTGCCGTATGAGCTGCTGGAAACCGTCTCCAACCGCATCATCAATGAGATCAGTGGCGTATCACGGGTGACGTACGATGTGTCTTCCAAGCCGCCGGCGACGATTGAATGGGAGTGAGCCTCGACCCGCCATGATTCGATTGGTCAAAGGACCGTTAAATGAGTGATCAGGAAACCAATCGGAACGCCTCCTCCGAAAAGAAAGCCAAGAAAGCGGCGGACGAGCAAGAGACGCGGGCCAAAGCTCAGAATCGCGAATCCCGGGAGCAGACCCCCACGTCGAGCGAAAAGTCACTGACGTCGAAAGAGCGAGACACGGTAGCCGATCGCGGCAATCTATCGCCGCTGACGCTCTACTCGATCATCCTGCGCGAGGGCGAAGACGAGCTGCAACGCCCGAAAATTTCACTCTGGTGGTCCGGTGTGGCAGCGGGGGTAGGGATTTCGACCTCGGTTCTCGTTGAAGGGATTATCCGCTCCGATCTGGGCTCGGATCATCCCTACTTGACGTTGATTGAAAGCCTTGGCTATACGTTCGGGTTTGTTCTGGTGATCCTGTGCCGGCTTCAACTGTTTACTGAAAACACCATCACGGTGGTGCTGCCTGTTCTGGCCGATCCGACGCGCGACCGTATCTATCGCACCGCTCGCCTGTGGGGAATTGTGCTCGCGGCCAATTTGTTTGGCACGTTCGTAACGGCCGCTATAAGCGTCCACGGAGGCATTCTTGCGGAAGAGACCCTGGTAGCAATTCTGGAGATATCCCATCACTTGGCAACGCTGACCCCCGCAGAGACATTTTTGCGGGGTGTTCCTGCAGGCTTTTTTATAGCGGCGATGGTGTGGATGCTGCCCTCGGCGAAGGGATCCGAAGTGGTGGTTATTGTCATGTTTACCTGGCTGATCGCGGCGGGCGGTTTTACTCACGTCATTGCCGGGTCAAACGAAATTTTTACTCTGGTGCTCAACGGGGACATGAACATCTTTACCGCGTTGATCTACTATATTTCCCCGGTGCTCATTGGCAACATTCTCGGCGGTACAGGTTTGTTCGCGATGCTGGCCTATGGCCAGGTTCATGAAGAAATGTGATGGCGCCCAGTGTCACTTGAGGCAGGTGATACGTGCGATGGCCTCTGCTGCCCTGTGTTCGATAGCGTACCGACAACTACGATCAGCAGATTAAGCTATTATTGTAAAGCGCTTCCCGAATGTTAACTCATTGCTCAGACAATGGGTTTGTTGCTGTCGGATGCCGTAGGCATAAGAGGGTTCGGGTATATGGCACGCACGTTGAATAATCCGTTCGATGAACAGGGCCCTGAGCTGCTGCGTTTGGAGCTGTTTAGCATAGAGCAACTCAAGCGCCACGCCGTTACCTTGGCCGCTCGGCATGGAATTGATCCGCATCCGGGACCGGACCGGCTTCTGCCAAGGCTGGCAGACAATGCGCGTGTGCTGATGGCGGCCTATGAGGTAGTGACCGCCGCCGTCACGCCCGGGCAGAGAATCGTGCCATCAGAGGCTTGGCTCCTCGACAATTTTTATCTCATCGAACAACAGATTAATCTGGCACGCAGGCACCTTCCCCATGGCTACAGCCGGCAGTTACCGAGGCTAGCGGCTGGCCCATCTGCCGGTTTTCCACGCATCTACGATCTTGCCCTCGACTTGATTTCGCACATGGACGGTCGCGTGGATATCGAAAATACCACCCAGTTCGTTGCCGCCTATCAAAGCGCCGAACCGCTGAAACTTGGCGAGTTGTGGGCCTTCCCGATCATGCTTCAGTTGGCACTGCTGGAAAACCTCCGGCGTGTGGCCGTTCGTATCGCGCGACGGCGCGAAGATCTCGATGTAGCCATAAGCTGGGCGGACCGCATGCTCACAACGGCCGAAACCGAGCCCCGGCGCCTGGTTCATTTGCTGGCCGAGTTTGCCCATGCCGACGTGCCTCTGACGGCTCCGTTCGTGGAGGAGTTCTACGCCCGGCTTCAGGTGCAGGGGCACACCATGGCTTTTGTACAGGCGTGGGTCGAACAAAAACTGCACGAACAGGGCGTGACAGCAAGCCAGTTGTCCCAGGCCGCCAGCCGAACAGCGGCATCCAACCAGGTCTCTATAGCCAATAGCATCGGCAGTCTGCGCTTTATCGGTGCCACAGATTGGAAGAGTTTTGTCGAGTCACTCAGCGTCGTTGAACGAATACTGCGAGAGGATCCGACAGGCACACACGCACGTCAGGATTTTGCTACCCGCGACCGCTACCGCCATGTGGTTGAAGATGTGGCAAGAGAAAGCCCGCGCCGCGAATGGGAAGTGGCAACCGAGGCCCTTGCCCTTGCTCAAAAGGCGGCGAAGCGACTCGGTATAAGCGACCGAAGCGCCCACGTTGGCTATTATCTGGCCGGTCAGGGCCGCATTGGCCTGGAGCAGTCAGTGGGTTGCAGCTTATCCCGGAAAACGCGGTTTGGCCGAACGATCCGGCGTCACCGTCTTTTCCTGTATGCCAGTGCGATTCTGCTGCTGACAGCGGTGACCACGTTGCTCGCGCAGTTTTCGTTTGACGGATTCCAACCGATGAACTGGCGCTATTGGTTGTTCGTTGCCATGGGCCTGATCGGTGGCTCCGCCCTGGCCGTGTCTTTGGTCAACCGCGTGGTCGCGATGTTCCTGCCGCCACGGGCGTTGCCACGTCTTGATTTTTCGGAGGGAATACCGGACAGCGAGCGCACGATAGTGGTTGTCCCCACATTGGTCGACAGCACACAAAAAATTGATGATTTGCTCGAGGCGCTGGAGATTCGTTATCTCGGCAATCGTGATGGCAACCTGTTCTTCGCTCTATTGACGGACTTTCGCGATGCATCCACATGCACCTTGCCCGAAGATGAATCGCTGCTGGCCTATGCACGTGCTGCGATCAATACGCTCAACGCCACCTACAAAGACGATCGCCCATGCATTTTCTATTTGTTTCATCGGCCTCGGGTTTGGAACGCCATTGAGCGGGTGTGGATGGGCTATGAACGTAAACGCGGCAAGCTGGAGCAGTTCAATGCATTGCTGAGGGGAGAGAAACAAGCGGCGTTTTCAGAACGAATGGGTGACTTATCCATCCTCAGTTCAATCAGATATGTCATTACCCTGGATACCGACACTCAACTGCCGCGCGATTCCGCACACGCCCTCGTCGGTAACATGGCGCATCCGCTCAATCGACCGGTTTACGACGCCGCCAAGGGGCGCGTTGCAGCGGGTTACACGATACTTCAGCCGCGCGCCTCCATCAGCCTCACCAGTGCAAGTCAGTCAAGGTTCACAAAATTGTATGCGGGCGAAACGGGTATCGATCCCTACACCCGTGAAATATCGGATATCTATCAGGATATTTTCGCGGAGGGGTCGTTTGTCGGTAAAGGTATCTACGATGTCGATGCCTTTCGCCAGGCGGTTGATGGTCGATTTCCGGACAATCTCATTCTGAGTCATGACCTGCTGGAAGGCGGCTACGCGCGCTCGGCGCTGGTAACCGATGTTGATCTTATCGAAGAGCATCCAGCCACCTACGCCCAGGAAACCAGCCGGAGGCATCGCTGGATGCGCGGCGATTGGCAACTTGCCGGTTGGTTGTGGCCCTGGGTGCCCGGGCCGGGGATAAAGCGACAGCCAAACCCGCTATCTGCCCTGTCGCGGTGGAAAATTGTCGACAACCTGCGCCGAAGCCTGGTGTCGCCGGCACTGCTTGTTTTGATTGCAGGTGGCTGGCTTCTCGGGCCGGGCCCTGCCTGGTTCTGGCTATCGTTTGGCGCTGGCATTGTGTTTGCGCCAACGCTCTTCGGGATTCTGATTGAATGTATCCGCAAACCGGAAGAGCGTAGCTGGCGACAGCATCTGATCCTCACCGCTCAGTCTGCGCCTCGTCCGCTCATCGTGACTTTGCTCGCCTGGATTATGCTGCCTTACGAAGCGTTGATTTGCCTGGATGCCATCCTGCGCTCAGGAATACGCATGCTCTTTACCCGACGGGGCTTGCTGATTTGGCAGTTGAGATCCTATGGGGTTCGTAATGCGCGCGAAACACTGAGCGGTTTTTTAAGAGAAATGTGGGTAGGGCCAACCTTGTCGGTGCTTCTGGCCTTTGCCCTATGGCAAACCCGGTCGGCGGAGTGGGTGGTTTGGGCGCCCACTTTGTTGCTCTGGTCGCTCTCGCCCATCGTCGGCTGGTGGATCAGTAAACCATTATTGACGCCAGAGCCGAAGTTGACCCTTGAACAGCGGGCATTCCTGCGCACGTCGGCCCGTCGAACCTGGCGCTTCTTCGCAGATTTTGTTTCACCGTTGGACAACTGGCTGCCCCCCGATAACTTTCAGGAATATCCCGAGGCGGCCATTGCCTCCCGTACCTCGCCCACCAATATGGGTATGGCACTGCTGGCCGATCTGGCGGCGTACGATTTTGGCTACATTCACGCCGGCGAGTGCCTGTGCCGGATCGAGAACACGTTGACGTCGATGCAAAAGCTGGAGCGTTACCGTGGCCATTTCTATAACTGGTACGACACCCGCACACTGCAACCACTGCGGCCCCATTATGTGTCTTCAGTGGACAGCGGCAATCTGGCCGGCAGCCTGCTCACACTGCACGCGGGGCTGATCGAGCTGAAAGACTCGCCGATACTGGCGGCGAACGCGTTCCAGGGCTTACAGGATTCCTTGCAGGTACTTGCGGAACACGTATCCATTACGTCCGGGCAAGAGCTTGCAGACAAGATCAGGCTGCTTCAGGACACGTTGCAGGCGCTCACTCTCGAGGGACCTCCCCAAACCCTGATTGCCGCCAACCGCGCGTTGGATGAGCTTCACCGTATTGAAGGTGGGCTGGTTGCCTTGTTGCCATACGATGTGGATAAGGCCACCGATACTCATACCCAGAGCGATCTCTATTATTGGGCCGAGGCATTTGATCGGCAGTTCCGTGAGTTGCAAAACGACCTTCGCGAACTGGCGCCCGAACCCGGACTTTTCGAGACCATCCCCACGCTGTCGGCTCTGTCCAAGGCAGGTCATGCAGGGTACAAGGGCGCGGTGGAACGGCTCAAACGTATAGACGGTCTCGCAGATCGATGTCGCGAACTGGCGGTGATGGATTTTGAGTTCCTTTACGATGCCGCACGCTGCCTGTTAACGATTGGTTTTGATGTGGGCGAGCGCCGGCGCGACCCCGCGTGCTACGATCTTCTGGCTTCCGAGGCCCGGCTGGCCAGCTTCCTGCTTATTGCCCAAGGCCAGGTGCCACAGAAGCACTGGTTCGCGCTTGGCCGTCTGTTGACCAGCCACGGTGGCGAGGTGAGCCTGATTTCATGGAGCGGCTCGATGTTTGAGTACCTCATGCCGCAGTTGATCATGCCGAGTTATCAGAACACCTTACTGGACCAGACCTGCAAGTCTGCGGTGTTACGCCAGATCGAATATGGCCGCCAGCGAGCGGTGCCCTGGGGCATCTCCGAGTCGTGTTATAACGCCACCGATCTGCAGCAGATTTATCAGTACCGGGCGTTCGGAGTGCCTGGGATGGGCCTCAAGCGAGGGCTTGGGGACGATCTGGTCATTGCACCATACGCCAGTGCGTTGGCGCTGATGGTGATGCCACTGGAGGCCTGTCGTAATCTTCAATTGCTGAGTAAAAAAGGCTTTCTGGGCGACTACGGATTCTACGAGGCGGTCGATTACACCCCTTCGCGAGTGCCGCGGGGCAAACAGCATGGCGTTGTGCGTAGTTTTATGGCGCACCATCAGGGGATGAGCCTTCTGGCCTTCGAGCATTTATTGCTTGACCAGCCGATGCAGCGCCGCTTCATGTCGGATCCACAAGCGCGGGCGACCCAGTTATTGCTTCAGGAGCGGGTGCCAAAGCAGGGCGCCACGTTGCAGCCCCATGCTTCAGAGGTCAACGCGTCGGCCCGCCCTCCCGCAGCGGAAACCGATTCGATAATGCGGGTGTTCACCGATCTGAACACACCGCTGCCCGAAGTTCATCTGTTATCCAACGGCCGATACCATGTTATGGCGACCCATGCCGGCGGTGGATACAGCCGTTGGCATGAACTTGCGGTTACCCGCTGGCGCGAAGACGCTACGGCCGATAACTGGGGCACATTCATTTACCTGCGCGATCGCGACACCGGGCGTTACTGGTCAGTGGCGCATCAGCCTACTTTGCGCAAAGCTGATCATTACGAGGCGATATTTGTTCAGGCGCGCGCTGAATATCGGCGCCGTGACGAGGCGATCGACGCGCACACAGAAATCAGCGTTTCACCCGAAGACGATGTCGAGATTCGCCGGGTTACGCTTACCAACCAGTCGTCCAGAACCCGTCATATAGAGGTGACAAGTTACGCTGAGGTTGTATTGGCGCCCCTGAGCGCGGATCTTGCCCACCGAGCCTTCAGCAATCTGTTCGTGCAGACCGAAATTTTGCCAGACCGGCAAGCAATTCTCTGCACGAGGCGGCCGCGTACACCGGGTGAACAGGTGCCTTGGATGTTCCACCTGCTGGCAGCACCCGGTGCGACCGTTGACGCACCCTCGTATGAAACCGATCGCAGTCGATTTCTCGGGCGGTGCCGAACGGCTGCCAACCCGGTGATGCTGGACAGCGGGCACAGATCGTCTTCCGGATACGGTGGTTTGACCAATAACGGCCCGCAGCCGCTGTCGAATACGGCGGGCCCGGTGCTTGATCCCATCGTGGCAATTCGCAGCACGCTCACACTGGAGCCGGACGAATCCGCCACGGTGCAGTTCATCTCCGGTGTTGCGGACACCCGGGAAGCGGCTTTGGCACTGCTTGAAAAATACTGCGACAGGCATTTTATTGAACGGGCTTTTGAAATGGCCTGGTGCCATAGCCAGGAAGTTCTGCACCTGATCAACACGACGGAAGCCGATGCTCAGGTTTATGCCCGGCTTGCCAGCTCTGTTATTTACGCCCATGCGCTGCGCCGCTCGGCGCATGGCGTCGTCGCCCGCAATCAGTTAGGGCAGTCGGGTCTGTGGCGCTTCTCGGTCTCCGGTGACCTGCCGATTGTTCTGCTGCTAATTGGTGATGTGAACCGCATTGAACTGGTGAAACAGATGCTGCAGGCCCATGCGTACTGGCGGATAAAGGGGCTGCGTGCGGATCTGGTGATTCTGAACGAGGATTTTTCTGGCTACCGGGCGGTTTTGCAGGATCAGGTCATAGGTCTGATCAACGCCGGCCCTGAAGCGGAGAACGCAGGCAAGCCGGGCGGGGTGTTTGTGCGGCGTGCGGATGAGCTCTCTGAAGAGGATCGTGTTCTGTTCATGACAGTTGCACGGGTTGTGATCACAGATACCACGGAAACCCTGTCTGAACAGGTTGGGCGCCGTGCCCTGGTGGAGCGCGTGCCGGACCGTCCGTCGCCTCTGTCGCACATTCTTGTTGAACCGAAGGCTGAACGCTCGCTCGTTCTGCCGGTTTGTGAGCGCATATTCTGCAATGGTCTGGGCGGATTCACGCCTGACGGGCGTGAATATGTTATTACCCTCAAACCCGGGCAGACCACGCCTGCGCCCTGGGTCAATGTAATCGCCAGTCCGCATATTGGCACGGTTATCAGCGAGAGCGGTGGCTCCTATACCTGGGTGGAGAACGCCCACGAATTTCGTTTGACCACCTGGCACAATGACCCGCTGAGCGACAGCAGCGGCGAAGCGCTGTATATCCGCGATGAAGACACAGGTGTGTTCTGGTCACCAACGCCGTTGCCCGCGCCAACGAGCAGCCAGAACGGTTCAGGCTATGTGTGCCGGCACGGGTTTGGCTACAGCGTATTCGAGCACGATGAAGCCGGTATTTATTCGGAGTTGTTCACCTACGTGGCCATGGACGCACCGGTGAAGTTTGTCGTGTTCAAGCTGCGCAACCATTCCGGGCGCCCCCGGCGCATATCGCTCACTGGGTATTGGGAACTGGTGCTTGGTGAATGGCGCCACGCCAATCTGATGCACATCGTAACCGAGAAGGATCCTCACAGCGGGGCGCTGTTTGCGCGCAACGCCTACAGTCGTGAGTGCGCGAATCGAGTGGTCTTCGCCCATGTTAATCACGACGGCGGAGGCGAGTATCTGCATACACTGACGGGCAATCGCAGTGAATTTATTGGTCGTAACGGTTCGTTAGCCAGCCCGGCAGCGCTGCACCGAACACGCCTGTCGGGAAGAGTCGGTGCTGCATTAGACCCCTGTGCCGCGCTGCAAACGCACATTGAGCTGGCCGACGGGCAGGAGCGTGAAATTGTGTTCGTGTTTGGCGCGGCCAGTAACACCGATGAGGCGCAGAACTTTATTCAGCGCTTCGGCCGGCCGGCCGGTGCCCGGCGGGCTTTGGCGGCGGTTGGGGAATACTGGCAACGCACTTTGGGTGCTGTGCAGGTGGAAACACCGGACCCGGCAATGGACGTGCTGGTCAACGGTTGGCTGCTTTACCAGACACTGTCATGCCGGCTTTGGGGCAGGAGTGGTTATTATCAGTCTGGGGGCGCCTACGGGTTTCGCGATCAGTTGCAGGATACCCTGGCGTTGATCCACGCCACCCCCGGGCTTGCCCGCGAGCAATTGATCCGTTGCGCCGGGCGTCAGTTTATACAGGGCGATGTGCAGCACTGGTGGCATCCTCCAAGGGGGCAGGGTGTGCGCACTCATTTTTCAGATGACTATCTTTGGTTGCCCTATGCCACGTGCCGGTATGTGCTGGCAACCGGAGATACAGACGTTCTCGATGAGTCGGTGCACTTCGTGGAAGGCCGTGAGTTGTATCCTTACGAAGAGGCCTATTACGATCAACCCCAACGTTCGGCGGAATCGGCCAGTCTTTACGAACACTGCGTGCGCGCCATCAGGCACGGTCTGCGGTTTGGCGCCCATCAGTTGCCGCTGATGGGCTGTGGCGACTGGAACGACGGCATGAATCTGGTCGGCCAGCACGGCAAGGGCGAAAGCGTTTGGCTCGCCTGGTTTTTATACGATAACTTGCAGCAGTTTGCGCGTCTGGCCCACGATCGCGAGGACACGGCGTTCGCCGAGCTATGCAGCGAGCAGGCCGCACGGCTCGGTGAGCACATCGAAGCCAATGCATGGGACGGTCAATGGTACAGGCGCGCCTGGTTTGATGACGGCACTCCCCTGGGTTCGTCCGAAAACGACGAGTGCCAGATTGATTCGATCAGCCAAAGCTGGGCCGTTATCTCTGGCGGTGGCGATCCCGATCGTGCCCGCCAGGCGATGGCATCGGTTGACCAACGCCTTGTGCGCAGGGATGCCCGATTAATCCAGTTGCTCGATCCACCGTTCGATAAATCAGCCCTTGAGCCCGGCTATATCAAAGGCTACGTTCCCGGCGTGCGCGAAAATGGCGGCCAGTACACCCACGCTGCCATCTGGGCCACCATGGCGTTTGCCGAACTGGGGAATCGTGAGCGTGCGTGGGAGCTTTTCAGCATGCTCAACCCGGTTAACCACAGCAGCGAACCGGACGCAATGCAGCTCTACAAGGTCGAGCCCTATGTTATGTGCGCGGATGTCTATGGCGCGCCGCCGCATACGGGGCGAGGCGGTTGGACCTGGTACACAGGCGCGGCAGGCTGGATGTACCGGTTGGCCCTGGAAAGCCTGCTGGGTTTGACGCTGGAAAAAGATCATCTGATTATCGCCCCCTGCGTGCCGGCTGACTGGAACGAGTACACCCTTCATTACCGGTATCACGAGTCGCTCTACCACATCACCGTTTTATGCGGCACAGA
>NZ_DRGY01000128.1 GCF_011049865.1 Marinobacter antarcticus
CAATGGTCAGGCGGTAGCCGCGCTAGGCGCTGGCACCAGCTCGCTCAGCATGCCGGAGATGCCGTCGAGTTTACCACTGGTTGACGTGTCCTTCAGCCGAAAACGAAAGCTGTTAGCACCTTCAAGGCGATAGGTATCCGGAGCGGATTGCATTTTTTTAACCAGAACAAGCGGATCCACCGGGGTGGAACTGCCAAATTCAAGGCGAGCCCACTCCTTGCCAGCGTCCACCTTCACTATGCCCAGGGCTTCTGCCTTGAGCCTCAGTTCGGTTTGGCGAACCAGGTTTTTTGCCGGCTCCGGCAGTAATCCGAAGCGATCAATCATCTCAACCTGAAGTTCTTTTAATGCATCGCGGTTGCTCACGCTGGCAATGCGCTTGTAGAGCATCAGGCGGTTATGCACGTCTGGCAGGTAATCTTCGGGAATCAATGCCGGTATACGAAGGTTCATTTCAGTGCCGTGGCTCAGTGGCAATTCCGCGTTGGGCGTTCGGCCCTCACGAATCGCTTTCACTGCCTCATCCAGCAATTGCATGTACAACGTAAAGCCGATGCTTTCAATCTGGCCGCTTTGTTCATCGCCCAGTAACTCGCCTGCACCACGAATCTCCAGATCGTGAGTTGCCAGCATAAAACCGGCGCCCAGCTCCTGGGCCTCGGAGATAGCTTCCAGTCGTTTTTTGGCATCTGCGGTAATGGCTTTGGGTGGTGGGGTTAACAGATAGGCATAAGCCTGATGGTGCGATCTGCCAACGCGGCCGCGCAGTTGGTGCAGTTGAGCAAGGCCGAATTTGTCAGCACGTTCAATAATAATGGTGTTGGCGCTGGGGATGTCGATCCCGGTTTCAATAATGGTGGTGCACACCAGCACGTTAAAGCGTTTGTGATAAAAGTCAGACATGATTTGCTCAAGCTGCCTTTCCCGCATCTGGCCATGGGCCACGCCTACACGAGCTTCGGGAACCATGTTCCGGAGGTCTTCCGCGGTCCTCTCGATGCTGGCTACATCATTGTGCAGAACATAAACCTGACCACCACGCAGAACCTCACGCAGGATGGCTTCTTTAACCATGGGTTCGTCTCGTTGACGCACAAAGGTTTTCACCGAAAGCCGCCGAGCGGGTGGTGTGGCTATGATGGACAGGTCTCTCAGGTGACCCATCGCCATGTTGAGTGTTCTCGGTATGGGGGTTGCGGTGAGGTTCAGCATGTCCACTTCCGCGCGCAGAGCCTTGAGTTTTTCTTTCTGCCCGACGCCGAACCGATGCTCCTCATCAATGATCACCAGCCCCAGGTTTTTGAACCGGATATCCCCTTGGAGCAGCTTGTGAGTGCCAATGACGATATCGGCTTTTCCGTTTTCGGTCGCTTCCATGGCTTTGTTCGTTTGTGCGGTGCTGCGAAAACGGCTTAACAGTTCGATGTTAACCGGGGTGTCCGAGAACCGGTCACGGAAGGATTCATAGTGTTGCTGGGCCAATAGCGTGGTTGGCACCAACACCGCGACCTGCTTTCCTGACCAGGTTGCCAGGAAGGCAGCGCGCATGGCGACTTCGGTTTTGCCAAAGCCGACATCGCCGCAAATCAACCGGTCCATGGGTTTTTCATCGGTCATATCTTCGAACACGGCCTGGATGGCCACCTGCTGATCCGGTGTTTCTTCAAACGGAAACCCGGCTGCAAAAGCGCGATAGGCCTCTTTCGGGTCTTCAAACGCGAACCCTTTGCGGGCTTCACGGCGAGCGTATACGTCCAGAAGCTCTGCCGCCGTGTCGCGGATCTTTTCCAGGGCTTTGTGCTTGGCCGTGTTCCAGCGCTCGGTGCCCAGTTTGTGCAGTGGCGCATGCTCTGTATCGGCCCCGGCGTAGCGGGAGATCAGATGCAGGCTGGATACGGGCACGTAGAGCTTTGACCCGCCGGCGTACTGGAGCATCAAAAACTCGCTGGATTCGCCTTCTACGGTAATGGTTTCCAAACCGAGGTAGCGTCCAACACCATGATCAATGTGAACAACGGGCGAGCCTATTCTCAGCTCAGACAAGTCTCGATAGCCGTCGTCATTAATCTCTGTGGGCTTTTCACGACGTCTGCGCTGCAACACGCGCTCGCCGAACAGAGCGGTTTCAGTGATCAGGGCCAGGTTGTGATCGGGTAATACGAGCCCCTGCTCCATGGCCGCAATGGTGATGCCCAGTGTGTTGTTGGTATCGTCCAGAAAGTTTTGCCAGTTTTCAGCGCCTTGCAGCTGAAGCTGGTGTTCTCCCAGGTTCTCGATTAACGCTTCACGACGGCCGGATGACTCGGCGCAGATCAGTACGCGCCCGCCAAAGGTCTGTATGAAGCGTTTGAGTTGCGCTGCAGGATCGGCGGCTCGCGCGTTCATTGCGATATCTGGAAGCGCCTCGCTGTTGCAATTTAAAGCGCCGCTGCCTTCGGCTGGCTCAGACGTTATGGTTACCCGCGGGAAAACCTTGAGTTTTCCAAACAGTTCGTCTTGTTGCAAAAACAGACTGGCAGGCGGAAGAATCGGGCGTAAGCGGTCGTGGCGGCGGTCTTCGAAGCGATTGCGTGTTTCGGCATCAAAGTGGGTGACCGCCTCGTTCAGACCCTCAGCTGTGAAAACGTGGGTGGTGCCGGGCAGGTAGTCAAACAGGGTTGCGGTCTGGTCGAAAAACAGGGGTAAATAGTATTCGAGGCCCGGCGGCGTGATGCCGTGGCTCACGTCCTGATATATGGGTGCATGCTTGTCTGAGTGGGGAAATTGCTCGAACCAGCGGCCCCGAAAGGCGGAGCGAGCCTCTTTATGCCATGGAAATTCATAGGCAGGGAGCAGTTCGATGCGTTCAATCCGATCAATGGAGCGTTGGGTTTCGGGGTCGAACGTGCGGAGGGTTTCTATCTCATTGTCAAAAAGGTCAATTCGGTAGGGCAGGTTAGAGCCCATAGGGAAGATGTCGAGTATCGAGCCGCGAACGGCATACTCACCGTGCTCATAAACGTTTTCGGTGTGTCGATAGCCTGCGGTTGACAACTGTAGGCGCCAGTTGTCGATGTCCAGAGACTGGCCGGTTTCAAGCAGCAGGGTATTACCCTGGAGGTAGTCTACCGGGGGCAGCCGATGCATCAGGGTTCTGGCCGGCACCACAATAACGCCGTGCTGTATGCCGGGAAGCCTGTGCAAGGTGCGAATGCGCCGGGAGGTTATATCCTGATGCGGAGAGAACAGGTCGTACGGCAATGTTTCCCAATCTGGCAGTGACAACAACTCGAGACCGCCTTCCGTGATCGTTGCTCCGTCTTCTTCCGGTGGCAGGCCCAGGAAGAAGCGCATGGATTGCTCCAGGCGAATCGCATCCGCTGTGTTGCGGGTGATCACCAGTGTCAGGCCTTTGTGGGCCCGGGCGCTTTCGCATATGGCCAGGGCGTCACTGCCGCCACGCAACTGCCCCCAAATGCGGTGATCCGCTGCTTTGTCAGGAAATTGCGGCGCAATCAGTGTGTGCAGTGACGCGGAAGTTGGGGCACCTTGATTCATGGCCAGTCGTGTTCTCCTGCTGTGGGTGTTGAGGGCCGGTGAGGGCGTTATTCTAACGCCGGCAGATGGCGGTGTCATGGCGGCAAATGTACGGTGTCCGTGCCAGTTCGTATTTGCCGTTGGCGGGTTTAAGTTGGATAATGCCCGACCTGAATTATCACACGCGCGAAACAGGGGTCTCTACCGTGAGCCACGAACAGATGAACCAGTGCCTTTCCAACTGGATGGACAGAGAATCGACTGCGGAGGCCATGATTCCGCTGATTGGCCGTCTTTACCGGAAAAACAATGTTGTTACCTCCGTATACGGCCGCGCCATTATTAACCAGTCAGTTATCGATATAATCCGCGCTCACAGATACGTACGACAAGTGGAAGACAGTGA
>NZ_DRGY01000129.1 GCF_011049865.1 Marinobacter antarcticus
CCCTCTGCGTTGTGATATTCATAAACGAAACGCACAGCAATGCGATTGTCGCTATGGGCCCATATATCCTTAATCAACCGGTATTCCAGTTCCCGCGCCCATGGCAACGAATCCTATGCGGTTGACGATGGCCGTATTATCGCTGATTTTGAGACTTATTCAGAGTCTCCCTAGCAGCGTTGCGACTTGAGCCCCACTAACAGTACGGTACTGACATAGAATGCCCAAGTTTCAATCGTCATATTGAGTACCTCTTCGCGCTCAAACCACGAAGGCGTGTTTGCGTGATCGCGAGCAACTAAAGGCCAAGTTCTGTCAGGCCAGGGTGGTCGTCAGGGCGGCGACCCTGTGGCCAGAGAAATTTGCGCTGGCTTTCATCAATGGACACATCGTTAATGCTGGCGTGCCTTTGCTCCATCAAACCGTTGTCATCGAACTGCCAGTTTTCGTTGCCATGGGCGCGAAACCACTGACCCTCTGCGTTGTGATATTCATAAACGAAACGCACAGCAATGCGATTGTCGCTATGGGCCCATATCTCCTTAATCAACCGGTATTCCAGTTCCCGCGCCCATTTCTGCGTTAAAAACTCGATGATTTTTGGTCGACCATTAAAGAAGGCGTCACGATTGCGCCATTGGCTATCGGCGCTGTATGCAAGGGCGATTTTTTCAGGATTTCTGCCGTTCCAGGCGTCTTCCGCCATACGCACTTTCTGTTTGGCTTCATCCAGCGTGAAGGGTGGTAGCGGTTTGCGAATTTCAGTGCTCATGGGTGTTCCTTTTGTTTAGTGCCTGCTTGGGTCATCAACCAGTAACAAAGCAGTAGCAGAGCCAGCATAACGATGACGACCGCAGAGACGACAACGTTGACCACCGGCAGATTTTGGCCCAACCGCAGTGCGCCGAAGATCCATAGCGGCAGGGTGTTTTGCGCCCCGGCAGTAAAATTAGTCACGATAACTTCGTTGAATGACAGCGCGAATGCAAGCAGAGCCCCCGACAGCAATGCCGTAGACATCAATGGCAGCGTAATACGGTAAAACGTGCGAAACGGGCCTGCGCCAAGATCCATGGATGCTTCGCGCAGCGATCCGGGCAATCGCCGCATGCGCGCAATGACATTGTTGTAGACGATCACAATACAGAATGTCACGTGACCAATAACAATCGTCCAGTAGGACAAGCTGATATCGAAAAATTCAAAATACGAACCCAGTGCAATACCCGTGATGACTCCGGGCAGCGCGATGGGCAACACCACGATGAACGAGACCGTCTCACGGCCGAAAAAGCGATAGCGATCCACCACAAATGCGGCGGTAGTGCCCAGTAAAACGGAGATGACCGTCGCAAGCAACGCGATCTTCAAAGAGAGGCCCAGGGCCGCGAATATCTCCTCATTATGCCAGGCGGCAACCACCCACTTGAGGGAGAAGCCATGTATAGGAAAGCTTTGAATGTTGGACTCATTGAAGGCATAAACAATGATGACCACCAATGGCGCAAGCAGAAAAAACATGACTCCCAACGTCCACAGGCGCAGTGCCCAGTGTGTAATTTTGCTGCCCATAGTGAGCTCCGGTTACATCATGTCGAATGCGCCCAGACGGCGCGCAAAAAACAGATAAACAGCCATTACGACGACGGGAACAATCCCCAGCGCTGCTGCAAAGGGCAGATTGTTGGCTGCACCGACGTTCGCGAATATGACATTACCAAGTAGATCGGAGCCGGGCCCGCCAAGCAGGCTCGGCACGATATAGCCGCCCAGCGTCAGCGAAAAGCAGAAAATGGAGCCTGCTATAACGCCTGGTACTGCCAACGGCATAATAACCTTGCGGAAGGTGCGCCAGCTTCGGCCACCCAAGTCGCCGGAAGCTTCCAGATAAGACTCGGGAATTCGCTCCAGGGCCGCATAGGTGGGCGCCACCACAAACGGCAACCACATATAGGAAAATACGATCCATACGGCCCAGTTCGAATAACTGATACTCAGCGGCGAAAGACCGACGGAGGTTATCAGACCGTTCAGTATGCCTTGATCAGCCAGAATGATGCGCCAGGCATACATGGGGCCTACAAACATCGACCAAAGCGGTAGCAGCATCAGCAAGAACAGCAGTATGCGTATGCGCGCTGAAGCCATACGGGCGCAGTAGTAGGCGACAGGAAAGGCCAGCACCACATCCGTTATCGTTACTGCGGCGGCCATAACAATCGTGCGCAGAATGATGTCGCGATAGGTGTGGCTGGAGAAAATATAAACGAAGTTGTCCAGCGACCAGTCACGCTCGATCACCCCGGTGAAGGAGTTCACCGTCCAAAATGCGGTAATAAGCAACACCACCAGGGCTGGCAGGTAGATAAAAACAAACCAGCCCATGGGCGGCGTCAGCAACAGTGAGCCACTAATACCACGGTGTCGCCAAAGACGAGCTGCCAAGTGGCTCACGATAGGCCTCCTTTTAGTTGATTGACGCCCAACAGATCAACCCTTGATCCGCTGCCACGCGTGCAGCCATTCGGTATAGGTGGTGCACTCTTGGCCCTCACCGCTTTCGCACTGCTTGCGCGGAGTCTTCCAGAAGTAAATGCTCTCGAAGTAAGATGCCGGCGCATTCAGATGCCATTTGGTGCAAGACCCTTCCTGGAGCTCATCCATTGCATCACAGGCCTTGGTGTTGGCCGGTGTTTCACCGAAATACAGTGCCTGCATCGCTTGCACCTTGGGTGTGGATGCGTAATTCATGTACTGATACGCACAGTTGGGATGCGGGGCCTCGGATGACAACATCCAGCTGTCTGCCCAGCCGGTAACGCCTTCCTTGGGAATGGTGCTTTCGACGGGTACGCCATCTTCTTGCAACGCATTTGTCTGATACGGCCATGACGAACCGACAACAACGCCATCATTCTTGAACAGCGAAATTTCAGTGGATGCCAGGCCCCAATATTTCTTGATTAGGCCTCTTTGTTTCTTCAGCAATTTTACGACAGCGCTGAGCTGGTCTTGCGTCAGTTCGTAGGGATCTTTGATACCCAGCTCCGGGCTGTGGGACATCAGATACAGTGCGGCGTCGGCAATGTGAATCGGGTTGTCCGGTACGGTAATACGACCGGCGTATTTGTCACTGTAGATAACGTCCCAACTGGTAGGCGCAGTGTCAAACGCTTCGGTGTTGTAGAGCAACACATTGGGACCCCATTCGTAGGACAACCCGTAATGAACGTCGTTGACGGTGTTGAACGGAGGTGACTTGAGCTGTGGAATGAAGTCGTCCCAGGCCGGAATGAGGTTCATGTTCAGTGGCTGCACGTTGCCGCCGTATATCAGCCGCAGCGACGCATCGCCCGACGCTGAAACCAGATCGTAAACACTGCCACCGCCCGTGCGCATAAGCGCGACCATTTCGTCCGATGAACCGGCGTATTTCACGTTAACCTGGCAACTGGTTTTTTCCTCAAAGGGTTTCACCCATTCCGGTTGTGCATAACCTTCCCACACGACCAGATTGACTTCCCCCTCGCCCTGGCCGATTTCCTGCAGAGGTGCCTTTTGTGAAGGTGCGCTGACTGCCAACGCTGTGCCCGCAGACAGAACCGCACCCATGGTCATTGAAATTACTTTATTTTTGTTCATTATTTTTCCCCATTACCTGTTGGTATCTGGAATTTCGTACACACTGTCGCGGCTCCAGGCAACACGTACACGAGAGCCACGCATGATTGCGCTTGCGTTGGAAAAACCGGTGACATTCTGTTCCAGAGCAAGCAGTTCTGTTCCGCACTCCAAGCGGACGAGATAGCGTATGGATGGTCCGAGAAATACCTTTTGCTGCACCGTTGCCGCCTGCTCGTGCCAGCTATCGGCAGGACGCGCCTCAGTACCGACCAGCAACCGGATTTTTTCGGGGCGAATCATAACGCGCTTGCCATCGAGATCGATCAGGTTGGATGTGCCCAGAAAATTCGCAACGAACTCGCTGGCAGGACGTTCGTACAACTCAACCGCCTCGCCCATCTGTTCGATGCGACCCTTATTAAACACCGCAATTCGATCACTCATGACCAACGCTTCTTCTTGATCATGGGTCACGTAAATAAAAGTGGTATCAATCTCCTGCTGAATTCGCTTGAGCTCAACCTGCATGTGCTGTCGCAGTTTAAGATCCAGAGCACCGAGTGGCTCGTCAAGCAGCAGAACACGGGGTTGATTGACCACGGCGCGTGCCAGCGCGATGCGTTGCTGTTGGCCGCCGGATAGTTGACCGGGCAAGTGGCCGGCATGATCCTCCAGATGCACCATGCGCAGAGCATCATCAACGCGTTGGTTAATGTCTTTGCGAGGCAACCGCTTGGCTTCAAGCCCGTAGGCCAGATTTTTGGCCACCGACATGTGCGGGAATAGGGCGTAGTCCTGAAATACCGTGTTGATGTCGCGATTGAACGGCGGCACGTCTGTTATATCAACACCGTCCAACTCAACGTGGCCGCCGCTGGGCCGTTCAAATCCTGCGATCATGCGCAACGTCGTCGTTTTGCCGGAACCCGAAGGGCCAAGCAACGTGAAAAATTCACCGCGACGAATATCGAGATCCAGTGACTCGACAGCAACCATATCGCCATAAAGCTTGCGCACAGCCTGAAGACGCACGATGACGCTGTCTTCCGGTGAACTGTTATCCGATACGGCATTGGTGGCGTTCATTGTCCGAGCCTCTTGCCACACTAGTGTTTGATCATGACGTGTCGGACGGCGGTGTAGTCTTCCAGTGAATACATCGACATGTCCTTTCCATAACCTGACTGTTTGAGCCCGCCGTGGGGCATTTCGTTGCACAGCATGAAATGGCAGTTAACCCAGGTGCAGCCGTAACGCATGCGTGCCGATGTTGCCATTGCGCGGCCGATGTCTGAGGTCCAGATGGAGGATGCAAGGCCATAGTTGGAATCATTGGCCCACGCCACGGCCTGATCAGGGTCATCGAAGCGCGTCACTGAAACCACCGGGCCGAATACCTCACGGCGCACAATCTCGTCTTCCTGCAAGGCCCCAGCAACGACCGTGGGTTGATAGAAGAAGCCATTGCCGCTTCCAACTTGCCCACCGGTCGTCACCTCGGTGTGTTTCAACTGGGCGGCCCGTTCAACAAAGCTGGCGACACGATCGCGTTGTCGTTCAGAAATCATCGGAGGAATTTCGTTGGCGCTATCCTCAGCCTTACCGTAGGAAATGCTGGCGACCGCGCTACTGAGATCCGCAACCAGATTGTCGTAAATTTTCGGCCCGGCATAAATACGACAAGCAGCCGTGCAATCCTGCCCGGCATTGAAGTAGCCAAAGGTGCGCAACCCCTCAACCACAGAGTTTAAGTCAGCGTCATCAAACACAATGACGGGGGCTTTGCCGCCTAATTCGAGATGGGTTCGCTTTATGCTTCTGGATGCGGCGGTGAGGATCTTCTTGCCGGTGGCCACATCACCGGTCAACGACACCATGTCGACCTGCTCGTGGTTGACCAATCGCTCGCCTACGGATTCGCCGCGCCCGGTCACGATATTGAGCACCCCCGGTGGCAATACATCGCCGGCCAGTTTGGCGAGCAACAGCGCGGTCAAGGGGGTTTGTTCAGAGGGTTTGAGCACCACGGTATTGCCGGCGGCCAATGCGGGTGCGAACTTCCAGGCGGCCATCATGATCGGGTAGTTCCAGGGTACGATCGAGCCGATGACGCCGACTGCGTCGCGCCGAACCATGGAGGTATAACCAGCCATGTATTCGCCCGCTGCGCTTGCCGACATGCAGCGCGCTGCGCCAGCAAAAAACCGAATGACATCAACCGTTGCAGGTAAGTCCTCCGCCGCCACGATGTGCGCCGGCTTGCCGCAGTTCAGGGCTTCCAAACGCACGAATTCCGCTGCATGGCGCTCAATAACATCAGCCAACTGCAGCAATATTGATGAGCGGTCTCCAGGCGTACGCTGAGACCAGCCCTTGAACGCTGATCGTGCAGCTGCGACGGCCGCGTCGACTTGTTCAGAAGACGCCTCGGGGACTTCACCTATCGTGCCGCCAGTGAAAGGATTGACGATTGTCTCGGACTTGCCTTGGCCCTCGACGATTTCACCATTGATCAACAGTGAGGTGGGAATATTCGGTCGGTCGCCCTGCTGCATATTAGCCTCCTTTAATTGACTGCGAATTGACCGTTGTCACCTTTGTCAATCCGTAATTTCAGTAATGCCAGAGCAGAACCTGTATCGCAATAACAAAAAAAGGATACCTAATATCGGGAAAATCGAATTTACATAATTATCATCATTTTACACTTGCAAAAAATATTCGCATTTGTATCAAACCAACGCCTAGAGAGATTTCTCCAGTGCCATGTCGACAAACGCAGACGTCGCCGCATTGGGCGAGCTACCACGCCGGGTGACTACGCCAACTGACATCCGTGGCAATGGGTCTGCCAACTCAACGGCACTGATACGATCACCGTCTAGCGACCAGGGGCGATAGATCAGATCCGGCAGCACGGATACGCCGGCCCCTGTTGCTACCAGACTACGCACGGCTTCTACTGAGGTTGTGCGATAGGCTATGTCTGGAGGCGGCTGGGTATTGCGCCAGAGCGCCTCCGTTGCTGTTCGGATTTCGTCGTTGCTCAGCAGCACATAACGCTCACCGGCCAACTGCGCCCTGGATACCTGTTCTTTCTCGGTCAAGCGGTGACCAAATGGCAGCCATACCCGAAAAGAGTGGCTTTTGATGACATCGGTATTGAACGCTGACGGCTCCTGCAGCGCAGACAAAAAGAGCAGGGCCACGTCGAGTTCACCGCCGAGTAGAAAGTGTTCGAGATATTCGGGGTTGTCTTCATAAACAGAGACAGCGGTTCCGGGAAACGCGCGTCGATAGCGGGCCAGAAGCTCGGCCAGGGCGTAACCTGCCACAAGGGACGTGACACCCACGTTGAGCGCGCCCGTTATAGGCTGTCGGTCGGCCGTAAACGCGGAACGCGCATCACTGACCTCGGCCAGAATACGCTGGGCGTGACGCAGAAACTTGTGACCGGAGTGGGTGAGAGCCATGCCGCGTGCGTGGCGTTGAACCAACGTCATGCCGAGGTCCAATTCCAGATTTTTAATAGCCTCAGTGACGGTCGACTGTGAAGAAAAGAGCTCGCGTGCAGCGCCGGAAATCGACCCAAGTTCCGCTACGGCTACGAAGTAGCGTAGCTGTTGGAAAGAAAAGCTCATCGACCGACACCTCTTATTTACCCGAACAAAGACAACTCAACTCTATTTCCAACCTTGAAGCCAGGTGTCACTGTTTTTTAATTCCGTCCAGTTTATGGGCTCCGAACGATTGGATATAACGGCCTCTATCAGGCAGTGAACTACATTATCTTCTTCGTCGAATTTCAACTCGGTTACGAGGAAGTGCTTTTCTTTATTGACTGGATTGATCGCAGTCCATTTACTATGCAGTAGTTTATTAAGATTAATTTTATTCAAGGATACCTCCCTATAAATAAATTATTAAAACCGATTATGTGTCACGATTCGCGGCGAATAACGTACCAATTCCATCCAGCGGCAACGGTTAACGCTAACAGGGCAGCTGATTCAATCAATTTGCTGTACGAAATATACATTGTAAGTATGATCAAAAACGCTCCAACGCCTGCCAGCAAAAATGGCCCGATCTTACGATGCCGCACAAAACCCTTGTATATGAAAACTGAGGTCAAAATAGCAAAAAGGCTTATCAAAACTGCTTGAACATTAGGGTTTACACCAAATGTGATACCAAATATGGCTAATATGGCAGTTGCGAATATCAGGCCATTGCATGCGATAAAAGCCAAGAGTGCTGAAACACCTGCGTAGACTGCGGACGTGTTTTTGCCTTCGCTAGCCATAATTTCTCAACCTATAATGAAAGACGATTTTTGGATTGTACAAAAATCACGGTGCTTGCGACATAACGCAAAGTCTTCTGCAATCAGAGCCAGCCATTCCTGAGCTTTTGGCTTGAGGGCGACGGGTCGGAGCAACTGGTTGTTCGCGGGTTCACTGAGACGTGGTCAACGTGGGGCAGCGGTCATGACGTTGGAGAGAGATGCAGCTGATCCGGCTCAATGTTACTTTTTTGCTTTTGGTTCAAATTTTTCGATCTCTGACCAAGGTATTATGCGGTTGAGCTGAATGGTTTCAAAAACTTCTTTGCGTTACGCTCTCCACTCATCAGCGATAGCAACACCAGAGCTCCCTGATAGGAAGGCACGCCACCGTTACTGCTGATTCGATTGCGATCCACGACGACGTTTTGATCGACAACTACATCGATTTTTGGAAACTTCCGTTGTAACTCCGCTTCGCCACCAGCCCAGGTTGTCGCTCTATAGCCGTCCAGGAGGCCAGCGTTCGCGTAAAGGAACGCACCGGAGCAGTTGCTGGCAAGCCACTCTACTTTTTCAGCCTGATCCCTCATGAACTTGGTGAGATCGTCGTTCTCAAACAGCCAGTCCATATCGTAAGAGCTGTTAACAATTAGAATGTCAAGATCCAGCTCGTCGTAAATGTTGGCATCTACTTGAAGCGTCAATCCCTCTTCTGTTTTCACGGTTTTATTTGGCTTTACGTTGATCAGAATGACCTCATAGTCGGAGAACCACGCCTTACGCGAGGCCACACCAAACACTTCGGTTGGTGCGACTACATCACTGGTCAGCACGCCATCATACGCCAGAATACCAATGGTTTTGTCAGCGGCAGAAACTGAGATGCTAAAGCCGATTGCAACAATAAATGTCAATAAAAGCTGAGTGGTTTTTTTCAAGAGCATTTGAATGGACCTCTTTATCTTTAGAAATTTCGCTCACAATAACACTTACGCCACTTTTAAGGCTCGCCTCGCCTGCACCCGACTATCGGGGTAGCCACTTACCACTGGCCAACGCTGGAGTGTTGAGGTCGACCAAGATAAACCGAAATGGTTCAATCAGGCTGAGCGAAGTGTAAGCGTCCGCCCATCACACCTTGCCAATGATTTCCGGCGTCCAGTTGTGCGGTAGTAACTCATCAAAGCGAACAACTGACAGAGAGGGGGCGGTCGCCCTTTCGCAGTTGCGCTTCACTTCGTTCGCTGTGGCCAGCTCACAGGAGGACTTGCGCCTCCAGGAGTGCGCCCATGCCGGGCACACAAAAAAGCCCGCCTTGTGGACGGGCTTCGTAGTGGATTCGTTTCAAGTCCGTTGTTTGCGACGACTTATTCCAAGTCCTAGCATACCCAGAGCTAACAAGGCGAAAGTGCCAGGTTCCGGGACGTTAACTGGTGGAGTTCCGCCGCCAATCAGCTTTGACGAGCCTCCCTGAAATTCACCTCCCCCAATGCTTTGCACGCGCATGCCTACTCTCTGGTTAGAGAACTGGTTCGCGTCCAGCCCGGTAATCGTCAAATCAAAACTAAGCGTCTGGTAAAAGTCCGGCCCACCGTTACTGCCAGTCATAACTGCAAAGTCCCAAGCAGTTTCGTCGGTCCCGTTCAGGTTCACATTTCCACCGAGAGACGAACTAACAGTGTCCTCACCGAAATCTGACCCCGTAATTATACTGGCCGGGTTCTGGTTGCTGAACGTTGCTCCCCCTGAAAGCGCACCAAAGTCGGCAAAATCAAACCACAGTCCCAGAATGTCACCCTTGGTGAGATCGATGTTGACCGGGTTTGAGATGTTCGCAGCAATTGTGACCACATTGGTGCCGCTGTCCGTAAATGTCACCTCGCCAAAAAATCCACCACCGTTAGTTGCATCCTCCAAAGACGTGGTGATGACCGCGCCATTAGCAAAGGATGTGACAGCGACGATGGACGCAACTGAAATGAATCTTCCAAAAAAGTTCATAGATTTTTTGCTCCTTGAAACTCGGATTACCCGAATCAGATTAAGGCAATAATCAAACCACAAGTTTTTTATTTATATGTTTCAATTTTTTATAAAGCTTGTGGTTTTAGCGAATGTAAAAAAAACTGACATAAATGCCGAGTCGCTCTGGCTGAAGCCAGTTTTTCCATATCAAGATACCGTTCAATCCATGAACATCGTCCTCGAACGGTAAGCGGCCGGCAATCACACCTTGCTAATGCTCACCGGCTTCCAGTTGTGCGGTAGCAGTTCATCAATGGCGTTGTTTTTCTGCGCCGGCAGTTTCGTCAGAACACCTTTCAGATAAGCGTACGGATCGTGCCCATTGAGCTTTGCGGACTGGATTAACGTCATCACTGCGGCAGCGCGTTGGCCGCTCCTCAGTGAACCCGCGAACAACCAGTTACTCCGACCCAATGCCCACGGGCATATCTGGCTTTCCATCCAGTTATTGTCGATGGGCACTGCGCCATCATCCAGATAACGCGTCAGCGCTGCCCAGCGTTTGAGGCTGTAATCCAGGGCTCTGGCCGTGCCGGAGCCGTCTGGCACTTTCTGTCGATGCACTAGCATCCATTGATGCAGGGCATCGGCAATGGGCCGTGCTTTTTCATTTCTGATTTTTTGTCGCTTATCCGGCGGCAGATCTTTAGTTTCCCGCTCGACTTGGTAAAGCTGGCCGATGGTTTCCAGAGCCTGTGCCACTATTTGACTCTGGTTAGCCTGATGCAGGTCGTAGAACTTGCGACGAGCATGAGCCAGGCACCCGATTTCGGTGATGCCCTTGCCGAAGCCCGCTTTATAGCCGGAGTAGTCATCGCACACCAGCTTGCCTTGCCAGCCTTCTAGGAAGGTTCGAGCGTGCTCACCCGCCCGGGTTGGAGCGAAGTCGTAAACAACAGCCTTCAGATCCGAGAACGGTGTGGTGCAATAGGCCCAGACGTAGGCCCTGTGGGTTTTCTTCTTGCCCGGAGCTAACATACTGACCGGTGTTTCGTCGGCGTGCAGAACGGCGTGTTCCAGCAGCGCGCTTCTAAGAGCGTTCACCAGCGGTTGCAAGTGAACACCGCAAGCGCCTACCCACTCCGCCAGAGTGGAGCGTGGGATGGCGAGACCAGCACGACCGAAGATGCGTTCTTGACGGTATAGCGGTAGATGATCCGAGTACTTGGCCACCAGCACCTGAGCCAGC
>NZ_DRGY01000130.1 GCF_011049865.1 Marinobacter antarcticus
CATAAACAGGCAAGAGCGGATTGCAGGCGAAATTGTATTTGAGGTCCGTCAGCATGAGTTCCTGATGCTGCTGCTCGTGGTTCAATCCCAGAATCAGACGCGCATTAATCTCTTTTTGGTCGGCTTCGGGCGGACAATCAAGTAGTTCAGCCATGGCCTGATTAACGTGGCGACGATACGACATCACTTCATCAAGGCTGGGGCGAGACAATAAGTGGCGTTTGGGTCGGGGATGCTGCTTGCCAATACCGTTGTAATACGAATTGAAGAGAACCTGAAATTGCTCATCAAAAAGACGGTAATGACTTAGAAAGGGAACCAGAATAAATGTTTCAAAAAACCACGTGGTATGGGCCACATGCCATTTCAGCGGACTGGTATCAGGCATTGCCTGGAGGTTGCAATCCTCAGGGCTGAGAGCCTCACACAACAACTCGGACTGGTCTCTGACCTGACGAAATCTGAAACTGTTATCGAGAGGCGCTTCTTCTAGCATGGCCGTTGAACTCCTTCTTTTAAGGGTGGCGGCGCGTACAATTGGCCGTTCAATCACCTTTAACACTCACAATACGCACTGTGGGGGTATGTTCAATTACAGGTTAGTCATGCCTTTCGAAAGTTTCTACGTGAAGTCTCATGAATATGGGTGATCAGCTTTTGTATTGATGTGGCAGATAATTGGCTACGGCAGCTATCCAAAAGCGTTCGCGCTGGGTTGCCCATCATCGATGACTTCGTGCCAACTCCACCCATTTTTTTCAATTAGCGCCTTGAGAAGTTTGCGCCTTTGGCTCACAGCAATCGTGCTGTGTTGTTCGACCAACCCATCGCGCCGGTGAATCAAGTTCTCCGATTTGTCGGGCTGACGGGCGTAAAGTGCTTGCTCCAGATCCGCGAGCGTGGCGGTCCATTTCATGCGCGGTGAAGACGTTTCATCCAGGCGACTAGCATTGGCGTCAGCAGGATCAGCACCGTAATGCGCAACAAATGGTGGGAAGTTACAAAGGCAGGCTCAATACCCAGTGACAGCGCCACCAAACTCAGTTCTGGTGCTCCGCCGGGCATGTAGGCCAGCAGCGCGGCGGCGGCAGAATAACCGGTGATCAGATGGGCGGTCCAAGCGGCAACAAAGGCGGTCAGCAACAACACCAGCGCCTGAGCAAAGGCAATCAACAGGTTGAAGCCAACGGCTGCCAGCGACGTGCCGGCAAAACGCACGCCCACTGACACGCCAATTAGCACCTGGGCGAAAGCAACAATGAATGGCGGTACACTGGCATCGCTGGTGCCGGTGATGTGCAACATAGCAGAAGCCAGAACCGGGCCAAACAATAGAGGGTTCGGCAAGCGCAGCAGGCGCCCTAGCCAGTAGCCGATCACACCGGCGCCAATCAGCAGCAGAGCATCAGCGAAGTCAGGAAAGCTGAACCACTGGGCCAGAGTGATAGCGGGAGCTTGCAGACTCACATGGCCAATAACGTGCAAAATGACGGGGATGGCCAGTAACACCACCAGAATACGTACAGCGTGGGTCAGACCCACAACGCGCAGGTCGGCGTCAGTTTCAGAGGCCATCAGGATTACGGTGGATACGCCGCCGGGCATGCCGGCGTAGGCGGCGGTGTCGATGGAATTACCGGCTATGCGCCGGCTCATCCACACTGACACCATCATCATCACTGCGGTACTCACCAGCATGATAGTCAGGCTGGTGGCCCACAACGCAATATCGCCACCCATATCCGCTGTAAACGCGGTGCCCAGCATCACGCCGATGATTACCAACACCGCCTTGCGCGAGGTGGTGGGCGCCTGCAGCCGCGCGCCACCCAAGCTCAGCACTGTGGTTACAATCAGCGCGCCCAGCAACCAGGGCAGCGGCATGTGGATGGCATAAGCCAAACCACCACCACAAGCGCCCAGCAACAACGTTGGCAACAGCCTTACTGAAGCCAAACAATGGCGCTTCATCGCCTTCAACTTTCTCACCACTTTCGCCCCCCGACCCCGATCAGGTATGGGTTAGGGCCTTGGATGGCCGTAGTTTCGTCATAATCAGCGGTGCAATCAGCAGCAATCCCGCCGCAAACCACAATCCGATGGAAATGCCCGACTGCAAAAGTATGCCCAAGTCCCCACCACTGATCGACAGCGCGCGGCGCAGGTTATCTTCCATCAAACCGCCCAGCACATAGCCTAGAATGATCGGCGCCAGCGAAAAACCAAGCTTACGCAGTGCGAAGCCCAGCACGCCAATCACCAGCATCATGTAAATGGCGGTCAAACTTGAGTGCAACTGAAACACGCCCACGAATGCCAGAATGGCGATACCGGGAACCAGCGCCCAGCGTGGAATGGTCAGCACTTTTGCAAACAGGCCGGCCAGCGGTAGGTTCAGCAACAACAGCACAATGTTACCAATGTACAGCGAGGCGATCAGGCCACCCGCTACTTCCGGGCGCTCAGTAAACATCATTGGCCCAGGAGTAATGTTGTACAGCATCAGCGCGCCCAACAGCACGGCGGTGGTACCCGAGCCTGGAATGCCCAGCGTAAGCATGGGTACAAAGGAGCCCACAGCCGCGGCGTTGTTGCCTGCTTCCGGAGCGGCCAAGCCACGCATATCGCCGGTGCCAAAGGTGTTGTCTTTATCTGACAGGCGCTTTTCAGTGGTGTAAGCCACCGCACTGGCGACAGAAGCGCCGGTTCCCGGAAGCACGCCCACAATAAAGCCTATGATGCTGCTGCGGAGCATTGCCCATTTGCAGTACATGATCTCTTTCATGTGAACCATCACCCGGCCCACCGGCGGCATTTCGTCTTCCGCTTTTTTGCTGTGAGCGTGCTCCAGCATCAGCAAAATCTCACTGATGGCGAACAAGCCTATGATCATCACCACAAAGTCGACGCCGTCGTAAAGCTCTGGCATATCAAGGGTGTAGCGCATAACACCGGTGCCAGAATCAACGCCAATCATAGCAACCAGCACACCCAGAACAGCGCCAATGCCGGTCTTGACCGGATCGTTGCCCATCATTACGGACATAGAGGCAAAGGCGAACACCATCAACCCGAAGAATTCAGCCGGGCCAAACAGCACCGCCACTTCTGCCAGCAAAGGTGCAAATAGCGTCAAACCCAGAATGGCAACGGTCGCACCTACAAACGAGCTAACGGCAGAGAGCCCCAGCGCTGGCCCAGCCAGGCCTTTTTTCGCCAATGGATGACCGTCTAACGTGGTCATTACCGCACCGGCATCGCCGGGTACGTTCAGCAGAATACTGGACATGCGGCCTCCGTACTCGGCGCCGGTATACACGCCCGCCAGCAGAATAAGTGCAGATTCCGCCGGCAACCCCAGGGTGTAGGCCAGCGGCATCAGAATCGCGATGCCGTTGATCGGACCAATGCCCGGCAAGGCGCCAAATAAAGTGCCCAGCAAGGCACCCATAAACGCCAGCCCCAGGTTCAGGGGCGTTAGCGCGACATCAAAACCGTGAATCAGAAAATCGAACATGGCGCAGGCCTCAGTTAAATTTGGGCAGCCAATAGCCAGTTGGCAAAGAAATCCCCAACCCCAGGGTGAACAGGTAGTAGCTGCCCACTGACATCAACACACCCGCCAGCCAGGCCTTCTTCCAAGGGGCCTCAAACAGGCGCGCAAGGAAAAGCACGGTTACAACGGTGGTGATCAAAAAGCCCAGGCGGGTAAACAGCATGGCGTAAACCAGCAGAACGGCCAGCACCGCAAGCAGCCTTAACGCGACGTGTTTATCTGGCCATTCGCCGTTTTCGCCGGGGCGAAACACCAGCACCAGCGACAAACCGGCCAGAATGGCCGCGAGCAGGATCGGAAAGGCCTTCGGCCCTACCGGTTCGTAGCTGAACATGACCTCAAACTGAGACGCGTTAAAGGCAGCAAGCGCCGCCAAACCGATCAGGGCGAGCCCTAAAATCCGGTCGGCGGCGATTCTCATTGAGTCAGCCCTACTTCTTTGGCGAGCTGCTTGAACTGTACAACTTGCTGTTTCACATACGCATCGAAATCTTCGCCAAAGCGTGCCATCGGGAACAGGCCGCGGGCTTCTCGCAGTTCACCAAACTTCTCTTTTTCAGACAGTTCTTTGAACAGCTCGACCCATGCGTTGTACGCCTCGTCGCTGACGTCCGGGCCCATATAGTAGCCGCGCCAGATCGGCCATTCCACGTTGTAACCTTGTTCAATAGCGGTAGGAATCTCGGCGTAGGGGCCGCCAACGCGTTCTTCAGACAGTGCCGCCAGAACCCGGATCTTGCCGCCGTCCAAATGCGAGCGCAGCTCAGACAAATCACCCGTGTAGACTTTGATGTGCCCGCCCAAGAGCGCAGCCAGTGACTCACCGCCGCCCTCAAACGCAACGTAACGCAGATCGCGAGGTGAAATATCCGTGGCCTTGGCAATCAAAGCGGCTTTCATCCAGTCCTGACTACCCACGGTGCCACCAGCACCGAATACAATTTCGCTGGGACCTTTTTTGAGATCTTTCATCAGTTCATCAAGGTTCTGCCAGGGCGCATCCGCTCTGACTACGACGGCTCCATAATCCGCTCCCAGCGCCCCCAACCAGCGAACTTCACCGGCGTCGTACTTGCCGAACTTGCCCAGTGCCAGGTTCACTGCAGCGCCGGTACTGGCGGCCACAATCAGGCTGGGGTCGTCCCTGCGCACGCCGTTGACATGATTATAAGCAACTGCGCCGATGCCGCCCGGCATATAGCTGACCATCATCGGGCGATCAATCAGTTTGGTGTCTTGCAGGCCATTGGCCGCAAGGCGGCAGGTCAGGTCGTAACCACCGCCAGGCTTGGCCGGGGCGATGCACTCGGTGGCGCCGGATTGAGCAGCAGCATTGCCAGAAACCAGAGCCGCGCTCATAACAAGAGGGGCCGACCAGCGCAGAAAAACGGGATTGAGCTTCATAAAAGACTCCTGTGTCTTTATTTTTCGCAAGGGCGAGAGAGCGCTTTCTTGCGGATACTTTTGTATGTGACCCGATCGATAGTAGAGAGGTAACCTGTCATCAACCTGTCAGACCTCTATAATTGTCACCCTAACCCAATATGAGACACCCGCTTAATGCGCCTGCTTATCGTCGAAGACGACCCGCTGATTGCCGGTTCCCTGACCCAATGCCTGGCGCCGCTGGGTAATACGGTGGAGGTGTTTCACCGTTTAAGCGAGGCTCGTGCAGCACTGGCCCATAGCCAGTTTGATTTGGTGGTATTGGACTTGGGTCTGCCCGATGGCAGCGGGTTGGCGCTGTTGACAGAGATTCGCAACCGCGGCAACGCCACGCCCGTGTTGATTCTGACTGCCCGTGATGGCGTGGCCGAGCGTGTACAGGGACTAGACGCCGGCGCCGACGATTACCTGACCAAACCTTTTTCGCTTCCGGAATTGCAAGCTCGGGTGCGGGCACTGTTGCGCCGTAGCCAACAGCGCACCGATAATCGCCTGCGCTTTGGCCCCCTGTGTTTTGATCAAATATCCGGCGACGTGACTCTGCACGGCGAACGCCTGGACCTGCCACCCAGGGAACTGGGACTGATGGAAGGGTTGCTGCTGCACGCCGGGCGCATTGCGCCACGGGAACAGTTGCTTGACCGGCTGTTCGGATTCGGCGAAGTCGGGCCCAATGCCCTGGAGGTCTATATCAGCCGCCTGCGTAAGCGCCTGAGTGGAAGCGGTGTGCGCATTCGTACACTGCGCGGGCTTGGCTACCGGCTGGAGGACGATTCAGAGTGATCGTGGTTGAGGGTTCGCTCAAGAAAAGCCTGGCAGGCTGGCTGCTGGCCACCGTTGGGATACTGGGCACTTTCCTGCTGATTGAAGCCTACACCAGCGCCGAAAGGGCAGCTAACCATGCCTACGATAGCCAACTGGAAGCCGCCAGCCTGACCATCGCCGAGGCCGTTCAATGGCAAGATGGCCAGCCCGTGGTGGAAATACCGGCCGCCGCCTTCCAGATTCTGGCCACTGACCAGCAAGAGCGAGTGTTCTACACGCTCTTGAATGCTTCAGGCCAGCAGGTAACCGGCAATCTGGATGCGGAGATGACGGCAAGCTTGCGCACAACCTTCAGCAACGGCCCGGTGTGGACGTTTGCCCAGAATCAGGATTCACGCATTCGTATGTATGGCCGCGAACTGAAATCTGTGGGCTGGGAATCTACCGAGCCGGTACAAATCTGGGTGGGCCATACCGTGTCAGGCCGCGACGCACTTGCCACCGAGCTATTTCTGGCCACCCTCACCCGCTTTCTGACCATGGTTGTGTTGACCGCGGTGCTGTCGATACTGGCCATCCGCATGGCATTGCATCCGGTGCACCGTCTGCGAAGGACGCTGCGCAGGCGCCATGCAGACGACGTTAGCCCGCTGGATGCGCGGGTGCCTGGCGAACTCTATGAATTGCTAGAAACCCTGAACGCTCTGTTCGAGCGCCAACGACAAGGCCGTAACACCCTGCTGCGATTTACTGCCGACGCCAGCCATCAACTCAAGACACCGCTGGCCGGGCTACAGAGTGCCAGCGAACTGGCGCTGATGAGCGACAACCCCGAAGACTGGCGCCAGGCACTACAAACCGTTCATGACAGCAGCGAGCGCACCAGTCGGTTGGCAGGTCAACTGCTGAGCCTGGCGCGCCTGCGTCATGGCTCTGGCGAAAGCCAAACCCGGCTCGACCTGGCTGATTTGCTGCGAGAAACGGTGATGGAGTGGGCTGAACGCGACGCCGCGCAGAACCATGATCTGGGCCTGACAGCACTGCCGAATCGCCCGGTGTATATCCTGGGCGAACCCTGGTCGCTGCGGGAAATGATCAGCAACTTGATCGACAACGCCCTGCGCTACACACCCGCCGGCTGTGACGTCACTCTGAGCCTGGAGCCCACCGCAAAACTGATAACGCTGACCATTGAAGACACCGGCCCCGGTGTCAGCGAGGATATGCTCGACCGGCTGCATCAGCCTTTTGAACGGAATGGCCGTCAGGACACCGCAGGTTCCGGCCTCGGCCTGGCCATTGTGGACTCCATTGCGCGAATGCATAACGCAACTCTGCTGATTCGCAGTGAGCCCAGCCAAGGCTTGTGTATTGACATTCAGTTTCCTGCGCTGCCGGAGGTAGCTTGAAATGATACGACACCTGCGCGCCTGCCTGGTTCTTCTATGCCAGTTACCAACAGTCGTAACGGCACAAAGCCCAGTGCCATTAACGGTAGAAGCCGCTCTTGATCGTGAAGTCGTCGCCCCACTGTTGGAGGCGTTTGAACGGGCGCACCCGGACATCGCGCTGACCTACCACGACCGATCCACACTGCAAGTCAATCAACGGGCGCGTACTGCTAACCCCGCGCCCGATGTGGTGATCAGCTCAGCCATGCCATGGCAAATGGCGCGGGTGAACGAAGGGCTGTCGCAACCGCTGGATAGCAAAACCGCACGTAACTGGCCGGCCTGGGCCAAATGGCGCAACGAAGTGTTCGGTTTTACCTTCGAGCCCATCGTGACCGTGTATCGACTCGACCTGGCGCGCCACATGGTGCCACCGAGCACCCATGCAGACATGCACTCCCTTCTGAGGACCCATCAGAATCTTCTGCGTGGCCGGGTTACCACCTATTCGCCTTCCGCCAGCGGTATTGGCTTGATGCTGTTCCAGCAAGACGCCCGTTACTCACCCCGTTTCTGGGACCTGGTTGCCGCCATGGGCGCCGCCGACGTGAGCTTGGAAAACAACACCCAGGCCATGCTCGACGGTCTCACCGATGGCACCTACTGGTTAGGCTACAATCTGCTGGGTTCCTACGCCCTTCTCTGGGCCCGCAGCCACCCTGAACTGATTGTGCAGATTCCCCAGGACTACGCTCTGGTGATGATGCGTATGGCCTTTGTGCACCGGGATGCGCCCAATGCGGAGGCCGCAAAAATCTTCATGGACTTCTTGCTCGGCGCCGACGGCCAGCGCGTGCTGGCCAGCGACACCCCACTATTTAGCGTACTGCCAGAAGTCACCGGGCCCTATACCGCCCAACGCCTGCGCGATCAGATTGGCGAACGGCTGTACCCTATTCCCATTAACGCGTCATTGCTGGCGTTTGATGATCCCCTGAGGCGCAAGTTGTTTATGAAACGCTGGAGCCGGGAGATAAATATTCTTGGGCCTTGAGCCATCAGATCGGATGCCGCGATGAACCTCCGTAACAGGATTGCCTGCCTGTTCCAGAAGGCTATTTCGCAGCCTATATAGCCAATCACCCACCCACCAGCTTGAGCACCCGTTCCAGCATAGGATCTTTCCCTTCCTCACGCCCCTTTCGGCCAAGATAGTGCATACGGATATGAGGAGGAATGCCAACGTCTTCGTACAGTTGGCCATCATAGGCCCGGTAGATTTCGTTGGATAAGGTCATATGCCAACCATTTGGCAGGTGGCACTCAAGGGTGTCAGAAAGGATGCCCTGGGTGGGCTCGCCAATCAGGGTTAGGCGTGGGTGCTGCAGCAATGAAAGCACAAAAATTTCTGCGGCACTGGCCGTCAATTCGCTGGTCAGCACAAACAGGTTGCCACGGTACGTCTCGCTGGCAGGAACGACATGGACCGGCTGCTTACCGGTGAATCCGCTGCCATGGCGAGCCGATTTGGTGAAAGCCAACCGCTTTCGATCCATCAAATAGGCGGCCATGCGCAGCGCCACGCCGTCATAACCCCCGCCGTTACTGCGCAGATCTACTATCAGATTGGAGAGATCGCCCACATCGGCCAATACCTTCCGCATCACATTATCAACGGCCATCAGATCGGCCGCCGGCTCGCCGGTCTTGCCGCTTTGGCCAGCCATGGCCCGGATATTCATATACCCGACGGCGTTATTGAGGCGCCCCCACTCCAACAGTCGGTTGCCGCCATGGCGAGCGCCGCCCATAAGGTAGTCTTCATGGATAACGGCGTGCAGCCATTCTTTCAGATCGCCAAGATAGCTTGGGAGATCCCGGTCATCGTTGGCATCTTCAAGCTCCTGCGTCAGCCGTTGGTAAAGTGCGGGTTGCGCGCCGGCGTTGTAATGACCCCAGGGTGTATTCAAGCGAATGTGGCCATCTTTAAGCGGCCTGAGCATCGCTGCCATGGTTGCAAACAGGGTTTCCCGGGAACTGCGGGCGTTAATTTGCGGGCGATAGGTGAGATACGCCTGATCCCACGCCACGCTTTTCAGTTCAAACAAGGCGTACTGCTCGTCGAACGTTCTCCAAAAGATTTCGAAGTTATATTCGGGATCTCTTGCATCATTCCTGCGAGTTGCAGCGGCAGTTGCCGGTAACGCCTTCAGGCAACGAAAACGGATGCGCGCCACACCACTGACCCGATGCGCGCTGAACGCATGGCCACCCGGAGACACCACCACATCCTCGTAATATTGATTGAGCTCTTCGATGGTGCCTGTATACAGCTTCCGACAGCTAATGGTGGTTTCTTCAAACAGGGTGTATTGATCTCTCTCTATCAGAAGTATTTTGCCGTAACCCTGCGAACGCCAGACACCCTGAAGGTCGCTAAAGACAGACACAGGAGGGGAACAATCACGCTTTTGATCAATCTTCATAGAGAACTCCAGGTCCGTTTGTGCGACGCTTGTGTAGTGGTTCAATGATTCCGGACACCAACTTAGGTGGTAATATCGCCACCATAAGCGAGGTGTCTGATGACCAGGAAACGACGTTCTTTCACGCCAGAGTTCAAACAGGAAGCGGCCTGTTTGGTGCTTGATCAGGGCTACTC
>NZ_DRGY01000131.1 GCF_011049865.1 Marinobacter antarcticus
CCGGTTATGGGGTGGCAAGAGCTTGTTGAGAACTGCCGCTTTACGTTCATCGGAATAGCGTGGCATGTGTGCATCCATACCGCCCCCTGTGATGTGGTTTCAGGCAAAACTGCCTACTGGACAACTAGGCTGACACAGGGGGGATATAGTCGTCGACAAAGGAGCTTTCCTTAACTAGGTCATCGTTGCTGAAGTTGGAGCCCATCCAGGGCTGGAGCATCATGGAGGGCGGGATCTTGATGGTGCGATCCACCTTGGGCAGATAGTTCCACATAGCGTCACCGATGCGCAGCGAGCCGATGCCGGCTTCCTTTTTGGGAGCATGGATGCGAATCAGCGCCTTCTCGGGCCGATCCATCCAAGCCTCCAGTTTCAGTTCCCGGGCCCAATATTCGGTTTCGATGCGCATGGTAAACCGACCGTGGTTGCTGTCCGACCACAGCGTGTCTTCCATCCCTTCAATCAATGATTCCGCCGAGGGGGCAGCACCAAGCGCAATACCCGGAAAAACTCCAATAAAAGCGATCACTGATAGGCGTTTCATACACTGCTTCCTTGAGCTGATCATTTGTCCAGAATCATCCCGGATGGTAACTCGAAAACCGATTTTTTCACCACTTCCCGTTTTCCAATTGAAGCCGATAGCTAACACTGTCTGACCTAGCCTAGCGTCTTGCTTTCTGAATAAGCTACCGCATCATCACCTCACAAGCACTGACTGATCGATTATTGACCTCTCGGACACACTCTGTTTGACCCTGCCTTGTTTACGCCGTGTTTCATATCACCATTCAGCTTCAATTAAGCTTGGTAGTGTAGGATTAGGTTTGATGAGGCTTGAGAGATACACGCTTGCTTTTTCGCTTGATATTAGGATTATTTATAGGTTTTGAGCCCGAAGGTAAGCATCGTTGATGCAAAGTGGCAAGCCGTCGGCTGGTGGTGGTTACATTGCTTGAGGAGAGAGACGATGAACGAACTGGGATACTTCATGCTTTGGGCGGGAATCATCTTCCTGATGATGCGTTTTGGCTGCGGTGCTCATGTGATGGGCCACGGACACGGTAAGACCAAGCATGGCAAGGGGCCACCGGAAGGGCAGAGCACCGAGGGGCTGCGTTGGACGCCACCCGCTGACGACGTAGACCCCGTATGTGGCAAGACCGTCAGCACTGAAACGGCCAAGCCAAGCGTCTATGACGGCCATGTCTATTACTTCTGCTCGCGTGACTGCCGGGAACGCTTCGAAGCCGCACCCGAGCAATATCTCACCGGTGATGATGCCAAGCACACAACCGCCCAACCGGAGAACGAACATGTCTGACGTCGAGACTGCTTCGAGCACCAAGCTTAAACTTCGCTATGGTACACCCTTGCCGATTCAAACCGTGCCACGGATCCCGGTGATCGCCTTGGGGATGAGCCTAGGTCTGTTCCTGGCCGTGACCTTCAGCCTATGCGTCGGTTTCGACCTGTTGTTTCCCGGCCAGGCGATGTATGAGAGTTGGTTGCGCCTGCTGCCTGGCTTCACTTGGTTGAGCTGGCCAAGTTTTTTCCTGGGCCTGGCGGAAAGCTTCGGTTATGGCTGGTACGTGGCGCTAATCTTTGGTCCTCTCTACAACTTCTTTGTCACTCGTATCAATCAGCGGAGATGAGCTTGAGGCCATCTCGCCTACATGCCTCAAATGCTGCCAAGCAGATATCGAAGGCGTGTGCGGCGTTATCAATTCTGTCTCAAGACAAGGATAAGTCCTATGGATACTGAAAGCAGCAGTCACGGCCAGGCGGGGCACATGCCCACCAGTGGGCCCGGCATGGCCATATCGGCCTGGCTGACAGGCATCTACTTCTTCATCGAGATGGGTATTGGCCTCTGGACCGGCTCTATCGCGGTGATCTCGGATGCCTTTCATACCTTCTCGGCCGTGGGCGGCGTATTGGTGGCCATCACTGCCGCCCGGCTCGCGCGCCGCCCCGCGAACGAGGCGCGCAGCTTTGGCTGGTACCGTGCCGAAATCGTCGGGGCGCTGGTCAATGGCGGTTTCCTGCTCGGCATGGCGCTCGTCGTGATCGCGATGGGCACGATGAGGCTCACGGATCCCATCGACTTGCCCACGGGGCCAATGCTGTGGGCCGCCGCCGGCGGCTTGTTCACCGAATTCATTTCGCTGGGCTTGATCTGGAAGCAGAGCCGCACCGACCTCAACGTGCGTGGTGCGCTGTGGCATATCATCCAGACCTTCGTGGGTAGCATTCTGATCATCGTGACCGCTCTGGTGATCCGCTATACCGGTTTCCTGCTGATCGACCCGATCCTGGGTATCGCTTTCGGCGTGGTGCTGATCTGGGCGAGTTGGGGCATCCTGCGCGACGCCGCTCATCTGCTAATGGAGGGAACGCCCGCCGAGGTCAGCCTGGCCGAGGTGGCCGAAGCACTGGAGACCCTCGACGGCGTTTCTGATGCGCACCACGTCCATGCCTGGGCGCTGACCAGCGGACGCTACGTGTTCTCAGGCCATCTGCGGATCACCGACGGCGCCGATTCACAGGCGGTGTTGAAGACCGCCTACGGCATGCTGAAAGAGAAATACGGCTTCTTCTTCGCCACCTTGCAGGTGGAAACCGCCTGCCTTGACGAGTCCGGCGCCGAGGCCATCGATATCACGCGTACGGCCGGCGGGAGTTGAGCATGAAAACCTTGCTCCTGCTGGCGTTGATTACGATTTCCGAGGCGACCATCGGCGTGTTCGTCAAGCTCACCGACGGGCTGATTGCCGTTCAGACGCTGACGTTTTATGCGATGGCCTTCGCGGCCGTCTTTCTGTTCATCGCACGCGCTCTGGCGAGCGGCGAATGGCCGCAATTCCCCAAAGGCAATGTGCGGGACACAGCTCTCATCGGCGTATTAATCGCGGCTCAGGGCGGCGCGTTCAACTTCGCCATGACATTGGTGCCGATTGCAAATGCGGTGATCTTCTGGAGCATCGCTCCATTTTTCGTATTCATTTTCTCGGCGGTGTTTTTGGGTGAGAAGGCGCGCAAGAGTTACATCCTTATCTTCGCCATTGCCCTGATCGGCATTGCCATTGCCAATCCACTTGGCGGTGGCAATATGCTGGGCAATTTCGTGGCTCTTGCCACCGGTGCGATCTATGCCGCGATGGTGACCTATATGCGCCATGAGGGTAAGACCGAGACGGGTAACGATATTGCCTGGTCACTGCTGATCGCCGCGCTAGTGCTCTCGCCCGCGCTTCTGCTCGCCGGTCCCGGGGCCGTCGCAACCCTGATCCCCTACTCGGCACTCGGCATGAGTCTGCCCGTCATGCTCTGGGCCCTGGGCCTGGGTGTGATCTCCACGGGCTTCGCTTACTTCGGTATCTCCATTGTGTTGAAGACCATCAACGCCAATGTCTATGCCCTCACCGATATCATCGTCTCGCCCATTGTGGCCTCGACACTGGGCTATCTGATCTTTGCCGAAGTGCCAGGAAAAGGGATGCTTTATGGCGGTGCGATGCTGCTCGGTGCCGGGTTCTGGCTATCATGGGAAATGTCAAAAGCGGAAAATAATCGTGCCGTTCATCCTTGTCAGGGCGCATGAAATCGATAACGTTGGTATGTCCTCGTGCGCCAACCGCCCAAGCCGGCCGTCCATGGTGAAGGAAATACACCTGTCTGTTCGTCGCCGGGCGGACGTTATCTCTTTCATATCTGGCCGATGGTGCTGATCGCGACCACCGCTCTCTAGGCTAAGGCCTGCCTGTTCAGGCTACGCACCACCTAGACACGATCTGGCTATGGCACCTCAAGCGCGTGTTCAAGATCGCCATCGAAGCCTATGGAAAAGCGCTAGATTTACGGTGCCTTGGCGTCCTCCAGGTAGCGGAAGAAGTCCGAATCGGCGCTCAGCATGATGGTACTGTTTTGCCCCAACGCACGGTAGCTTTCCAACGTGCGGAAGAACGAGTAAAACTCGGGATCGGCACCAAAGGCCTTGCCGTAGATGCCGGTGGCCTCAGCATCGGCGTTGCCGCGAATTTCCTCGGCTTTGCGAGCGGCTTCGGAGCGAATGCGCTGAAGATCGCGCTGCATATTGCCCAGGATTTCCTGGCTGCGGCCCATGCCTTCGGAGCGGAATCGCTCGGCGATCGACTGGCGCTCAGCGATCATCCGGCTTTCGACCTGCTTGCGTACTGAGTTGATATAGTTGACCCGCTTGATGCGCACATCGTCGAGCTCAATACCTAGCCGCGGCATGGAATCCTGGGCGCGGGCAAGAATTTCCTGCTCCAGCCGCTCGCGTCCCAGCTTGGGCTGCTTCTCCAGATTCACGTCGGCGCGCTCGGCCAGTGCGGGATCGTCAAGTTCATCGACATCCACGGCCCAGTCCTTGGAGCGCACGATTTCCTCAAGCTCGGTTGACGAGACCATGTCGCGAACCACCGAGTCAACGATGTCGTCAAGCCGAGTGCGTGCGCCGGCCTCGTCGCGCACGCTGGTCAAAAATAGCAGCGGATCAGTGATCCGCCAGCGCGCCGTGGTATCGACCAGGATGAACTCGCGGCCAAGCGTGGGAATCTGCGTAACGTCGCCGTCCCAGACCAGCAGGCGCTTGTCGAAGTAACGGACCTGCTGCCAGGGCAACTTAATTTTTAGCCCGGGCTCACTGACCACGCTACCGATAGGTTCACCGAACTGGACGATGATGGCCTGCTCGGCCTCGTCAACGGTATAGAACACGAAGTTTCCGATTGCGATCAGCACGACCGCAACAATTGCCAAGAGTATCGGTTTCATTCGTCATCTCCAGCATTGCGGGCGCGGCGGTTGACATCGAGTAGCGGCAGCGGGCTCACCTGGCCGTCCTGGACGACCAGCACCTGGCCAATGTTGGGCAGTATCTCGTTGATGGTTTCCAGGTACAACCGAGAGCGGGTCACCTCGGGGGCCTGCAGGTACTCGGCGAGCACCGCGGAGAAGCGCGCGCTTTCGCCCAGCGCCCGATTGACGCGCTCGGTGGCATAGCCCTCGGCCTCGGCGACGGTGCGCAGGGCCGCGCCCTCGGCGTTGGGAATTTCCTGGTTGACGCGCTTCTGTGCCTCGTTGATCGTGCGTTCGCGCTCCTGGCGGGCTTCGTTGACCTCGTTGAATGCCGGCTGCACGGCCGGTGGCGGCACCACATCCTGCATTTCCACGGTATTGATCCGGATGCCGGCGTTGTAACCGTCCATGATCTCCTGAATCTCGCCGCCCGCCTTCTGCTGGATTTCGACGCGCCCGACCGTGAGCACTTCGGAGCCGAGCATGTTGCCGACAATGCGGCGCATCACGGATTCGGAGATATCGCGCAGCGTGCGCGTCGACTCGCGCATTTCGTACAGGAACTCGATCGGGTCTTCGATACGGTACTGGACCACCCATTCGACGTCGATCATGTTGAGGTCGCCAGTAAGCATCAGCGACTCGTCTTCGAATTGCTGACTGCTGTAGGTGGTGCTATCGCCGTCGCGAGTGCCCTGAGTGCGGAAACCGAATTCCTGCTTGAGCACCCGCTCGGTGGCCACGTGCTGCACCTGATCGATGCCGAACGGGATCTTGAAGTGCAGGCCCGGGTCGGTGATACCGACGACCGCGCCGAAACGCTTGACCACGGCCCGTTCCTCGGGCTGGACGGTATAAAACGCGCTGAACGCGCCCCAGATCACCAGCACCAGTATGGCGATCCCAATGACGCCCTTTGGCGCCCCGCCGCTGCCGAGCTTGGTGAACAACTCGGTCAGGTCCGGCGGGCCTTGCCGGCCGCGACCGTTTGAATCTACGGATTGAATCATGCCGTACTCCATTAAAATCGATCACATCAGTCTAACGGTTTCCGCCTGGCCGGGACAGGCGGCATTCAGTGCGATGGATTTCAAAACCATCTCGCGCGAAGACGCCAGGATGCTCCCAGGTTAGTCCGTTGGCCGTCGATCCGGTGCACTGCGGCTGAGCAGGGTGGCGAATGGCCGCAACGCGGGGATATGGTCAAAAACAATCACGATCGTGGCGGTGAGCAACACCCCGATCAGCATGCCAGCCAGGCCCCAGATCCAGCCCCAGAAAACAATGGAAACAAGCACTACCAGTGGTGAAATGGCCAGACTACGGCCTGTCAGGCGGGGATCGACGATATTGCCCAGCAATTGCTGGATGACGATCAACCCGGAGATCGCCACCAGTGCCCACGCAGATCCAAACTGCAGCAAGGCGATGACTGCCGCCGGAACCACGGCGATGGTGGAGCCGATATAAGGAATATAGTTGAGCAGAAAAATAACGATCCCCCACAACAGTGCGAAATCCACCCCGAGCAGCCACAGCCACAGGCCGCTGATCGCTCCGGTGATCGCGCCGATCAGGGTTTTGACTACGAGAAACCGGCGCACCTGCTCGGACGCGGTGGCAATCGTTGCCAGGATGGTCTGCATGCGGGTTTCACTGAGGCCGGCGGTCATTGTTTTCCGCCATTCACCGGCCTCGATCAGCATCAGCAGCACCAGAAAGAACACCAGCAGCAACATGGCCATCAATAGCCACAAATAGCCAAATCCTGATGTCATCAAACCCAGCGCCGGCCCATACAGATTGCGAAGTGGCTCGGTGAGGATGTCGGCGTGCATCGCGTGGCGCTCGGCGAGCGCTTGTAACTGCGCCCAGAGTTGCTGAGCGGCGGCGGCATAAGTCGGCGCTTTGGCCAGTATCATGCTCAGACTGAACCACACGCTCGCCACCAGCACACCAAGCACGGCAAGCAAAACGCTCATGCACGCCACAATGCTCAGCCAGCGCAACGGCCGCGGTAACCAAGCATCAAGCCGGCCCTGCAGCGGCCGTAGGATGAGCGTGACGAAAAACGCCAGCGTCAGTGGCATGGTGACCACATAAGTCGCCTTGAGCGCCCATCCCACCAAAATAACCGTGATCACTGTCAACAGAATGACTATGGTCTGACGTCCGGGATCTACGCTGGCAGCAGTATTACGCATGCGCCCCCCCAATCTATCACGTTGCTTATCGGCAGCTCGCCTATAACCGGCGACACCAGTCCCGCGATTATGTCAGTCCTGCCCGGAGCTTGCTTCGAATTTCCGCCGCCCCACCTCGGGTGTCACCACGAAGGCTTCGAGCGACACGCAGATCTTGTGATCATTTGAGCGTTTTAGCCTTAACCCGCTGGTACGGCGAAAACCATCACAAAGCCGAGAACAAGTGCAATAACCACGAAATAGAGACGTTCACGACGATTGCGGCAAACGGATAGTGCGACCAAGCATTGCAACAGATAGTAAAAAGCGAAGGCACGGGATGCCAGTGCAATAATCTCAAAGGTCGAGCCCGACCAAGCCAGCGCCATGGCGGCCACACCTACCAGTAAGTAGCCCCAACGCAGCTTGATACGTTGCCGACTGCCCTCCTTCATATTGGCGGCAGCCGCAACGGTATCTGCGACAGCGGCGGAGAACTGCGAAAGGCTGGCCGCCACGATCAAAGGCACTGGCATAAGTAATGAAGCCGTTGCTGCCAGAATAATGAGGCTGTTGTCGCCGTAATCTCCATTCAGAGCTGGCACAATGGGTTGTGCCAGCGCAACGAACAGCACATACACACTCAGTGAGAAGTATTGCGACCAACGCGAAGCGCGAATGCGGGTAGGCGCGTCATAACTTTCACCCAGGTAACGAGTTGTTTCGAAACCCTGCACGATAATCAATGTCCCCGCCACAATCGTTGCAATTTCCCATGCTGAGCGATCTGGCATGACAGGTAAGACAAACTTACCCTGTGCCAAAAACTGATTAACATCAAAAATCGCGAATGCGATGAGCAGTGCGATAAGTATTATCAGAGTCACATAAAGTGCCCAACGCTCAAGTCTTTCCAGCGGGTCCAAACCACCTAGTACCCCGACAATGGTGATTGCGCCGATGATCACCGTAGTCAGCAGACTTTTATTGAACACGGTATCCATTTCGAAATAGGCAAGAACAAAGGCCGAGAGGATATGAACATACAGACATACCGAGACCACATAGGCGGCAACAAGCGCAATACCGGATAACCTCTCGAGTAAACTAGTGTATCGTTTGCTGCCCTTGCTCAGCACTGACTCAGCACAAAGGATATTGTGGCGGACTATACTGCCAACCAGAAAAGCGATAACCGCTACCACCACCATAGTCGGCAGTGCGAAAGGCCCCACCGCACTTGCCAGAACGGGCACGACGACCAGGAAGCCACTGCCAAAAATTGACGCCAGCGGCGTAGTCATCGCTGGTACGATTTTTCTGGTCGTGGAGCTATTTTCTAGCTGGCAGGTTGGTTGATTCGATTTTTGGTTTAACGGCATAAGTTTGATTATATACTCGTCACCTGGAATGTTCGGGTCTTCAGGAAACACGCTTTTCCTGATTTGGAACTATGACAATCACAATCAGCCCCACAACAGTGATCGCAATGCCTGTGATTTCCACTGCACTGAATGTCTCATCGAAAAACAGGGCCCCAATAAGTAAACCAAAGACCGGTGTCAGAAATGTAAACGGGTTAAGCTTGTTTAAAGGTGCTCTGGCCAGAAGCTCATACCAGAGCACAACCATTAACGCGGTTGCCGGAACCGCAAGCACGAAAACAACCCCGGCGAATGACCATGTCCAGTCAACCTCAAAGCCTTCACCCGCCAATAAAGAGGCAACAAGCAGAAATGCTGCCCCTAGGATGAGCTGAATTCCCATCGGCCAGTACACATCCCCATCACCTGCCTGAAGCTTTAAAAGAACGTTACCGATTGCCGTTCCAACAGCGCCAAAAAGCACATATAGTACGCCTTCAAAACGATCCGTTCCAAAGTCAAAACTGGGTAAAGCAAGTACAACGACTCCGATAAAACCAACGAACAACCCCAAATACAATCGGACGGTCATTACTTCCTTAAGAATGAAAACCGATAGTATGGCGGCGAAGAGCGGTTGCGCATTCGCCAATACGGTTGCGACGCCGGGCCCTACATTACCCGCCCCGAGAAACATGCCGCCGAGGCCCATGCCCGTGTAACTGAAACCAATCAACGCAAGCATAGCCAGACGTCGGAATGAATAACGGGGTTTGCGCCCCATTTTTAGTCCTATAATAATTAAACATGCACCCGCCAAGAATGCTCGCAGAGACGCGAACAACAAGGGAGGCGCGTCCGGCAACCCGACAGTGATGAACGGAAAGCAGATGGCCCAGAGAAGCGCGACAATCACCATTCCAACGATGACTTGTGGCGAAAGTGATTTGGTTGTCATTACGTTACTTGTCACTTTTGTCAGATTGTCGTCCATGGTTACCGTGTCCCCCATGCATAAATTTATGGAGCAGAGGGCAGGCAAGAAGTATCAGCCAAGGCAGCGCGCCAAGCAGGTGACTTTTGTGGTCACTCCAGAGCAAGACCAGCGCAACCCCGACAAAAACTGCCAAAGTGATTTTATAACGTCGATCCATCATTGATCTCTCTTGAAGACTCGGCGACAGCGTAAGAAAACAGCATTAGTTAGCCTCAAGCGATATCTGATGGCCTATGCCTTCCAACGGAATCTCATCAATTATATCGAGGGATTCCGGGTCGAGCACCCATAGCTTGCCCTCTGCACGACTGGTCACCAATAGCTGGCCATCATGGGGCGATACAGCCAAGTGATAGGGTGCCGGAGCCAGTGGCGCGCTGCGACGAGCTCCGCTGGCGAGCTCAATACGAACGATCCGGTTGCTGCCTTTGCTGGTTGCGAAAAGTATCTGGCCGTCGTTGCTCAAACCAACCCCGTGGGGTTCTCCCCCGATTTCGTAGGTTGCCGCCACGGCGCCGCTCGAAAGCTCAACGACACTCACCTGACCAGATGCAACATCATTCACATAAAGCCGTTCATTGTCGGGAGCGAGCACCATATGTTCCGGGCCACCACCAACCCGCAAGTTGCGCTTGACGAACCAGTGCGTGGTGTCCACTTCGCTGATTGTGCCATTGCCACTATTGCTGACCAGTAGAGATTGCCCGTCGTCCGTTTCCACCACGTAATTGGGAGCCGGTCCCGTTGCCACGCTTTTAACCAGCTTTCCGGAATCCAGATCGACAATGCTGATACCGCCGCCCATGGGATGAGTGGATACGGCATAGCGACCGTCCGATGTCACCAGAACATGGTGTACCGGCCCCGGCACCTCCAATGTGCGAGCAATCGCATTGGTGGCAGTGTCCACCACATAGAGTAGCCCGGTATTCGATTCTTCCGATGCAGCAGCAGCCCCACCACCATGGTGAGCGGCGTGCTCGTCTTCGGTCACGCCTTCGGGGCGGCTGACGGGCTCCTCGCTTTCATGAGCAGTCAGGCTGCCTGCCACCAGGTACTGCCCGTCCGGGGTCAATGCCGAGCCATGGGTATTCACGGTTCCGGTCATTGAAGACGTCACCTGACGACTTTCCAGATCAATAACGCCCACGGAATCGGCCATTCCCATGGGAATAAACGCCCGGGTCGTGTCTGCGGCTGCCATCAGCGGCAAACTCATCGCAGCGCTGATTGTCAGTCCGGCAAGCCAACGTTTGCAAAACCGATGTTTCATCGCGTCACCTATCTAGTATGAGGGGTTCAGTACAGTTTTCGATCCGGCTGACAAGGGGGTCGCCCGTGCGTGGTCATTACCTAGCAGTCCAACACACGAAGCTGAAATAGACCTGAAAACAGTTGCCAAACATATACTTGTTTGACGAGAATCAAGGCCGAAACTACAGTCCAAACAACTTACTTACGCTATGGGCTCCAAATGCAAAACGTAACCCAGGAAAACCAACGAACAGGCAATGCCCACGCAGACCGGCTTAACCAGCAGTGCTACTGCGTCACCCTTGACCGCAAAGCTCTCACCGAGAGCCTCCGGACTCAATTTGTAGGCGCTGAAAGCGATCTATCAGCGGTTCCTGAACTTCACCATCTTTTTTCAAACACCCCGGTTTTCGTTCCCCGCGCTGATATCGTGACGATGGAGCGAATCGTTCAGGCGATCGAATCAGTTGCCGAGCTTCCGCCTTATCAGGAACGCGTCCTATCTTGGGCCCCGGAAATTGCACGCTTCAATCCTGGCCCCATAGGGGCTTTCATGGGTTACGATTTTCACTTGGGCCCAGATGGCCCTCAGTTAATCGAGATCAATACCAATGCCGGCGGCGCGTTTTTGAACACGGTGCTGGCTCGGGCTCAACATCGATGCTGTGACCCATCTCAACAGACCGCAGAAACCAAGCAGGCGCTGGATGGATTTGAGGACGCGGTGTTAGATATGTTTCAACGGGAGTGGCAAAAGCAGCGCACTGACTCGATGCCCAGCTGCCTGGCCATAGTGGATGATGCCCCTGAGAGCCAGTTCATGTTCCCCGAATTCCAGCTGGCCCAACAGCTACTCCAGGCCAGGGGCATCGATACCTTGATACTCGACCCGTCGGAGCTTGAATATGTCGGTGATGCCTTGACCGCAAGAGGCAAACCCATCGATATGGTGTACAACCGACTGGTGGACTTCGCACTGGACACCCCGACTCATGAGGCGCTAAGGCGCGCATATCTCGACGGCACAGTGGTAGTAACACCCAACCCGCGTGTGCATGCGCTCATGGCCGACAAACGAAACCTGATCCTACTGTCCGATCCCCAAACCCTTCGCGACTGGGGGTTGAATGAAACTGAAGCCGGATATCTGGCGAGCGCCGTACCCAAGACCCGCTTGGTTGCAGAATGCGACGCGGCAGAACTGTGGAATGCCCGTCGTGAGCTGTTCTTCAAGCCGGTTGCCGGCCATGGCAGTAAAGGCGTCTATCGGGGCAAAAAATTGACCCGGCGCGTTTTCGAAAACATTCTTAAAGGCGACTATATCGCACAGAACTTCGTTCCTGCTGGGGAGCGAAACATGAAAATTGACGGTATCGTCACCACCAGAAAGGTCGACATTCGCCTCTACACCTACGCGGGGAAACGTTTGCTCGCCGCAGCCCGTGTATACCAGGGCCAGACCACCAACTTTCGCACGCCTGGAGGTGGCTTTGCGCCCGTGTTTCAGCTGTGATAACCGACCTCTTGCACATCACGTCAGGTGATTGAACTATTAAAAAAGGTTGCCTACACTTTTTACCGTGAACCCTGAGTTCCCCGCAATCGAAGCGCGCGACGGCCGCGATCTGATTTTTCACCTGATGACTGAGCCATCGTTCCGCGTAGGCTTCGGCGGCAAATGGCCCTGCAACTGAAGGAGGCTTTATGTCTAGCGATACTCAAATGAAGAAGGCCGCTCTGTATCGGATGGTTATGCCTGGACATACCTGCCCTTTCGGCCTGAAATCCAAAGACCTGCTGGAGCGTGAAGGCTTCGAGGTTGAGGACCACTACCTGGAGACCCGCGAAAATACGGACGCCTTCATGCGCGAGCATGACGTCAAGACTACGCCACAGACTTTCATTGACGATGAGCGGATCGGTGGCTATGACGACCTTCAGGTCTATTTCGGCAAAAAAGACCCAGACACCGACAACACAACGTATCAGCCGATTATCGCGTTGTTCTCGATCGCGGCACTGCTTGCGCTTGCTTTTTCCTGGGTTGCACTACCATCGATGTTTGTATGGCAGACGCTGGGTTGGTTCATCTCGATTTCCATGGTTCTGCTGGGCCTACAAAAGTTGAAAGATATCGAGAGTTTCTCGACTATGTTCCTGAATTACGATCTGCTGGCAAAGCGCTGGGTGCGCTATGGCTATGCCTATCCGTTCGTCGAGACGGGCGCGGGCCTTCTTATGACGGCGACGATCATGCCGTGGCTGTCGATCCCCGGCGCGCTTTTTATCGGCACGGTGGGCGCGGTGTCGGTCATCAAAGCCGTCTACATCGACAAGCGCGAGCTGAAGTGCGCCTGTGTCGGTGGCGACAGCAACGTTCCGCTGGGCTTCGTGTCCCTGACCGAAAACCTTATGATGGTCGGCATGGCGGTGGTGATGACCATCGTGACCTTCACCTAGCGCCCCTTCGACTAGGGCGCGCCCACCCGCCCGCGCCCACCCGCCCGCGGGCAACCGATGGCCTTGGCGATTGCGCTGGCGGCGATCGTGGTCGCCGTCTGCATTACATTACAGCCCGCTTCGAAACCAACCACCCAAGAAACATCCATCTTGTGGAATAGGCTGAAAACATAGGCAAGACCACCCACTGGGCGAGAGGCAGTATTCCGGTGCCGGTCACAGCAAGTTCGGGCATCCGTTCATTGTAACTCCATCGTTGTCCGTCTCCCGTCGCCCAATACTCAAAAATAATCGTCACGATCAGTCCGACATGGAGATAAACCGACAGAGTCGAGCGGCTCCAGGATTTTGCCACCCAGAACCAGTCCCTAGATAAACATGCCGCCATTGTGTAAGCGCCAAAAGCTATATTCGCATCTCCGAGAGTCGCACGTGTGCAAAGCCAGACTACATCCCAGTGACGCGCTTCGCGTCATACCAAAGAAAAACGGTACTTGTGCCATTTCCCAAAAAAAATGCAGAAAGAAGCTTACGCTCCAGACCATTAGAACGGGCGCGGCTGCGGCCCCTGGCCGGCGGGAAATATTTAGAACGACCACTGGACCTCCAGTAGCGCTAGACCACCAACTTTCGTAAACCTGGCGGTGGCTTCGCGCCGGTGCTTCAGGTGTGAATAATTACCTCACACCGATTTCTTCCCGCACAACGCGAAACCACGATTTACAGACTAGCCTGGCGAGGCATCAGATTTTCTCACGTCGTAAACGTAAGGCGTTCATTACCACAGAGAGGGAGGACGCACTCATTGCAAAAGCGGCAAAAATCGGGCCGATGAGAATGCCGGTAAAGGGGTAGAGAATGCCTGCAGCAATGGGAACACCCGCACCGTTGTATACCAGCGCAAAAAACAGGTTTTGTTTGATATTGCGCATCGTTGCAACCGAAAGTTTTCGGGCGCGGACAATCCCGTCCAGATTCCCCTTCACCAGCGTAAACCCGGCGCTTTCAATAGCGACGTCTGCACCTGTGCCCATCGCAATGCCCACATCCGCCTGAGCAAGAGCAGGCGCATCGTTCACACCGTCTCCCGCCATGGCTACTTTTTTCCCCTGACTTTGAAGTTCGCTGATAATCCTGGCTTTGTCTTCTGGCAGAACATCCGCCCGGATCTCATCGATGCCTAACTTCGCGGCAACAGCCTTAGCAGTTCGCTCGTTATCACCGGTTGCCATAATAATTCGGAAACCCAGTTCATGAAGTGCCCGCAGCGCCGCCGGAGTCGTTTCTTTAACCGGGTCAGCTACGCTGACGAGGCCGGCTACCGCACCATCCAATACGACGAACATCACTGTTTCACCTTCGTCTCGTCGGGTGTTGGCAACCTCAACCAGATGGCCACCATCCAGCCCCAGCTCCTCCAGCATCTTGGCATTTCCCAGTGCCACCGGCTTGCCGTCAACCACACCTTTGACGCCCTTCCCTGTTACGGCCTCAAAATCATCAGCCTTACCGAGGGCGACATTACGCGCTTCGGCACCGGCTACAATCGCTTCCGCCAGAGGATGCTCAGAGCCCTTCTCCAGCGTGCCCGCCAGCCGCAAAACCTCTGTTTCATCATGGCCTGACTCTGGCAACACCGCTACGAGTTTGGGCTTTCCTTCCGTCAAGGTGCCGGTTTTGTCGACAATCAATGTATCAACCTTGGCGAAGCGCTCCAAGGCTTCCGCGTTCTTTATAAGCACACCCAATTGTGCTCCACGACCAGTCGCGGTCATGATAGACATGGGGGTTGCAAGCCCCAAAGCGCACGGGCAGGCAATAATCAACACGGCAACCGCTGACACCAACGCATAGGACAGCGCCGGCGCTGGACCCCAGATCGCCCAGGCGATAAAAGACAGCACCGCTATCCCAATAACGGCCGGTACAAATTTGCCGGCCACCATGTCAGCGAACTTTTGGATTGGAGCACGGCTGCGCTGGGCATTGGCGACCATCTCAACAATCTGGCTCAGCGTGGTATCCGTCCCTACGCGGGTTGCTTCCATTACTAGGCTGCCGGTTCCATTGATCGTGGCTCCGGTGACCTTGTCACCGCCCACCTTTTCTACCGGCACTGGTTCACCGGATATCATGGATTCATCAATGGACGACCGGCCTTCAACAACCACGCCGTCTACCGGCACTTTATCACCAGGGCGTACACGCAAGTGGTCACCAACTTTTACATCTTCCAGGGGAACTTCTGCTTCGGTGCCGTCTGGCCTGATCAGTCGTGCCGTTTTGGCGGCCATATCGAGCAGCGCACGGATGGCCTTACCCGTGCCTTCGCGCGCACGAAGTTCCATCAACTGGCCAAGCAGAACCAGCGTCACGATAACGGCAGCCGCTTCAAAGTAGACCCCGACATGACCACCTGCTCCGCGGAATCCGTCCGGAAATATATCCGGCACCAGCACCGCAACAATACTGAAAATATAGGCGGCACCTACACCCATAGCAATCAAACTGAACATGTTCAGGTTCATGGTGCGAAACGAATTATAGCCACGGGTAAAGAACGGCCAGCCTGACCACAGAATCACCGGTGTCGCCAGTACCAGCTCAATCCACTGTGACGTGCGTTCACCAAAAAAGTCGCGAATTGCCATGATGCCCACGAACGGGGCCATGGTCAGAATCAGCAGTGGTATAGAGAAGGCCAACGCAACCCAGAAGCGACGGGTGAAATCTATAAGTTCCGGGTTGGGGCTCTCATCCCCCACCGCGGCAGATTCAACCTCCAACCCCATTCCACAGAGCGGGCAGGCCCCGGGTTTGACCTGACGGACCTGAGGATGCATGGGGCAGGTGTATACCGTTCCCTCATAACCGGTGGGTACCTTGTTGTACTTTGGATCATCGTCTGATGCTTTCGTATCGCTACCAGAATGGTGATGGCTTGCGTCACCTCCAGACTGATGATGACACGCATGATCAGAGTGCGCCTTGCCACCACCGTCTTCTCGTGGGACAAGATGCATCCCGCACTTCGGGCAATCCCCGGGCTTATCCGAGACCACTTCGGGGTGCATCGGACAGGTGTATTTTATGGCAGCCGCACTGGGCACTGACGCCCCGGAACTGGCTGTGCTATTTTTTGAAGACATAATTCGCCCATCCTTTTAGTTATCATCTTCAATCCAGAAGATCAGATTTAAAACTTTTCGCCCAAGACAACCAGGTCACTCCCTATCGTTATCACGGCTGTCCCGCGAAGCAGACGCGAGTCTGCGCCACTGTCCCCAGCGAGGAATGAACATCGGTACCTGCTGTTGATAGACTCGGTATTCTTCACCAAACTGCTTCAGTACCTGTTGCTCCTCGCGTCGAGCCAACCATGTGTAAACAAGAACAATGACTGGAAACAGGCCGATCGAGAACAGCGTTGGCCAATGCACCACGCCTTCGCCGAACAGAGCAATAAACAGTCCCGTGTACTGCGGATGCCGTACATACGCATACAGCCCGTCTGTCACCAGACGATTTTCCCCGCGAGCCTTGTGAACCTGACGCCATCCCTGAATAAAAAGCCCTATCCCCGTAAAGGCAAGCGCATAACCAAGCAACATTGAGATCAACATGCCGGTTTCGCCAAGCCCTACCAGGGTCGACCATAAGCTGGCGCTTATATACTCGCTGTCCAGACCGAAAAAGCGCACCAACAAATAGATGGTGAGCGGAAACCCGTACATTTCGGCATAAAGCGCAATGATAAAGGCCTGTACCACCCCGGCGCCGGCCCATTCCCGCCAGTTCTTCGGAGCGAAATAACGATAGAAGAACCAGGACACCAATACGATAACGATCAGTGTGATGCCCCAGGCTCCAGCGTGATTGAATGATTCATTCATGATTTGATTTACCTGTATTGCAGTCGAGGCTGCCCAGCCGCGACACGATGGCCTGGCTGACCGATTGAGGATCACTGCAGTTGGCCATCAGCAGGCCTGTGGTATCAAGCGTTCCTCCATGGTTGGCGTAACCGAAAGCCAGTGTGCGATCCCGCCCCAGATCGAGAGGCCGACAAACCCCCAGCAGGGTTTCCGGACGCATATGGCACACGAATACCCGCAGCTTTATGTCGCTGGGGAATAGCGCCCCTCTGATGTGGCTGGATGACTGATGTTCTGCCTCCACCACATCCCGAGGGTCGCGGAAACGCCCCGGTTCCAGCAGACAGACAACCCCGCATGAAATACCCTGCTGGCTGAGACCGTCGGCCACCGCCTCACAAACCTGCCGTTGATAGGCACCCACGGCGACTAACTGCACGTCATCACCTTCGCTAAGCGCAACAGCTCCGTCTCTTACCAACTGCTCGGCCTGATGGCTATTCAGTGCAGCCGGTAACCGGCTTTTGGGAATCGTCATGGCCCAGACCTGACCTTGCGTTTGGTAGCAAGCATTCAGGCATGCCATCGCACTGTTGCTGTCCGGCGGATAGACAACGCGGGCAATGTCATTCATTTCCCCCATTAATACGTCACCAAAGGCTGGATCCTGGTGAGACTGCTCGTTTTTTCCATTTTCCCAGAGGTGCGACGTGGCAATAACCGGAACCGAGAGCCAACGAGCTGGTCGGCCCAGGCGTTTCTGGTGTCGGGCAAAAATGATTTCCTGGCGCAAGGCTCCGACCATTTTCATGGCAAACGCCTCATAGGAAACCACCAGATTCAGGCCACCCTTGTTGCCCAGCGCTGCACTGACCACCGCCTCTTCGTTGAGCGCGGTGATCACCGAACCGTGCAGGGATTCGGCCTGCCCGGATTCCGGCGCCAGGGCACGGTGCTTCAGTAAGTCGAGAGTCTTGTTCATCTGGTTGCTGCGCAATTCATCCGGGTTCCCCAGCCGTACACGCAAAGCCGGGTTGGCTGTCACAAGAACCACAAACAGCTGATCGACGGCCGCCATAGGTGAGCTGTGCTCCCCCACTTGCAACCATTGGGGCTCTGGTACCGTTTGCAGTGAGACTTCGCGACGACTCAACGGGTGGTCTTTTTCCGCCGGTCGATGGTCTGCTTTGTGGGTTGACAGGGCGTCCTTTGCACGGTGCACCTCGGTTTCAGGCACAAAGAGACGGGCCACGGAATCGTTAAAATAGGTGCGTGAGGCTTCATCGAATTTCGGTATGGCCGGTAATGGGGTGCCGTGGGCTGCATTGGAGCCCGCCCCATAAAAACCGTAGCCCTTTATGGTTTCTGCAATCAGGTAAGGCAGCCGTACCGGATACTCCATGGTGCCGGCACGCACTTGGTCACTACACGCCTGCAATCTCGATTCTGCCTCGAAAATTCCCCATATAAAGGCTGCGGGGTCGCGTCCGTCAATAACGATAGGGTGGAACCCATTCAACTTCAGGTGCTGCCGAAACCAGTCAGTGCCGCCCTGCAAAAAGATGGTCGAGCGTTGATCAATGCGGCGTCCATTGGCGATCATTACTGGTGTCACCAAGCCGCAGTCCTCGGCGCGCCACCAGCGACTGGCCCAGTCACTCCCCCGCTGTTCCTCAAAAGCGCCATCACTCAGAAACGCCACCAGTCGCTCCCCCGGCAATGGCATATGGGTGTATTGCAGTTCCGCAAACCCCAGGTAACCCCCTTCGATCAGTCCGCCAGCCGTGTAAGGGTTTACGTGACTACCGAGCGGCGCTTCGGGGGTGCCATCGGGGTTGATCGCATAGCTGTAAAAATCACTGACCAATCGCGTCAAACCGTCTTCGTCGAAGGAATAACGTGCCTCCTGCTCCGGATGAAGGTTCTGGAGTAGCGTATTTACACTGTCTATCGCTGCTACACAGTGGCCCTGCCCCATCAGCCAACTGCGGGTGATCCCCGCCAGCGAGTTGGCAGCGGTGTAACCAATATAGGCGGGCACCATGTTTAACGAACCGCCAGTATGACCCTGAGGGTTTTCCTTGAAGTCGTTCGCCGCCAACGGCTGACCGGACAGGTCCACTTTGTTGGCGTAGGTCATGTTGGCCACCAGCCACATGGCTGCATTGGTCAGGGTGTCCGCTGCGTCGAAAATCGCCAATGCGTCGTCGAGCGTGTTGTAGCGCCCGGTACAAATCAGTTCCTGACACAAATCGAACACCCGCACCTGGGTCAAATCCGTGTGCTCGACAACGCCGCGACCTTGTGCCCAACTGGCAAACTTGGGGTAGCGCTTGCGGTATTGTGCTGCGCGCTGCTGGACTCTGTGTGAGTCCTCAATAGAACTGAAATCCATGGTCACTCCTTGATAGCCATCAGAACATTAATGGTTTCTTATTTACCCTTGATTTTTAGACCCGCACTATGGATTGGTAACCCGCCACCTCCACATCAAAGCGGGTGTTCTGTCGCAAATGATCCCTCATGGCTTCCAGCGCCTCCGGATCGCCATGAATCAGTTGAATGGGCGTTTCGGCTGCCAGATCACTCTGAGCCAGCCACTGCTCCATCTCAACAAAGTCGGCGTGCCCGGAAAGCCCGTCAAGCACCTCAATTCTCGCCTTAACGGGAACCCATTTGCCGTGAATTTTTACCGTCTCGGCGCCCGCCACCATTTTTGCACCCCGGGTTCCGCCGGCTTGATAGCCCGCAAAAAGCACCGTTGTCTTGGATTTACTCAGAAGCCGCTTGAAATGGTGGAGAATTCGCCCGCCGGTTGCCATGCCGCTACCCGCAATAATGATGTGCGGATAAATCTGGTCAGCCAGTGCCTTGGAGTCGCTTACACTGCGGCTGTAGTGCACGGTTCCACACATATTGTGGCATTGATCAATGCTCAGCTTGTGTTGATCCTCGTAACGGCAATAGATCTCTGACACATTGATTGCCATCGGGCTGTCGAGATAGATCGGCAGTGTCGGAATGCGCCCTTCCCGCATCAGGGTTGTCAACATATGTTGCAGAACCTGAGCTCTGCCGACCGCAAATGAGGGAATCAGTATATTCCCACCCTTGTCGACGGTTGTGTTAATAACCTCCGCCAGTTGCGAGAAAGGGTCTGTGCTGTCATGACGCCGATTGCCATAGGTAGACTCGAGCATCAACATATCCAGTGCCGGCAGGGGCTTGGGCGGCTTCATGAAGACATCATCAAGACGCCCCACGTCGCCGGAAAAACCTACCCGTTTGCCGTCCGCTTCAATGATGACGCTCGCCGCCCCCAAAATGTGTCCGACAGGCCATAAATGAAAACGAATATCTCCGACTCTCACGTCCTCCTCAAAGGCTACGGACTTAAACAGCGCCATGCAGGCTTCTGCATCCGCCTGGTCATACAACGGCTCCGGACGCTCGTGCTTGCTCAGTTTATGCCGGCCAAGGTACCGGGCCTCCTCTTCCTGGAGGTGCCCGCTATCCGACAGCAAAATGTCACATAACTCACGGGTGGCATGGTGGGTAAAAACTGGCCCTCGGAAACCGTGCTTGTATAACACCGGGATATATCCCGAGTGATCCAGGTGCGCGTGCGTCAGAATCACAGCATCCAGAGAGTCGATGTCGAGCGGTAAAGGCTGTCGGTTACGCTTTCTCAACCACTTATATCCTTGGAAAAGGCCGCAATCGACCAACACGCGCGCCTTAGTGGTTTCAACTAGGAATTTGGATCCCGTAACAGTTTCGGTTCCACCCAGGAATGTGATCTTCATCGGTGTGCACCCTCCGCTTGATTGAGAAAATCCCTGATCGGTGATGTCAGCAACGCACTGACGTCTATTTCATTGGTAATGTGTGGAATGGTATTTGTGGTGACCAGAGCCTCCAGGCCTGTACCGAGAAGATACTTATCCGAAGCCTCCGCAAAAATGCCATGCACCGCGGCACAAACAATGGTGTCGGCGCCCTGCGCCTTAAGCGCCTTGACGCATTCACCAATAGTCCGCCCACTCGAAATAACATCATCAATGATGACGGTCTTCCACCCACGATATCGGGAGATATCTGGTAACGTGACCTCGACCCGCCGATCGCCCAGACGTTGTTTGGCACCAATGACGTAGGGGTGGCCACTCGCCTGAGCGATACTGGAGACCCATTGCTCGCTCTCCGCATCCGGACCTACCAGCAAAATGTTGTCCTGTCCCTGTAGCCAACCTGCCAGCGCAGGCGCTCCCTGCACAACTTTTGTCGGTATACGATAGATCTCATCCAGCGACTGGTACCGATGCAGGTGGGGATCAACGGTAACCAGCCAGTCGATGTGGGAAGATAGCGACCTCGCAAACAGCCTGGATGTAACAGCTTCACCGTCGACGAAACGGCGGTCCTGGCGCATATAACAGAGGTAGGGAGCGACCAGGCCAACCGATTTTGCCCCGAGCTCTCGAAGCGTTTCAAACAAAAATACATGGGCCAGATATTTGCTATCCGGGCGAGACAAGTCCGTCAGTACGATACAGTGCGCACCATTCACCGGTGTGGTGATGCGTATATAGGATTCGCCATCGGGAAATCGGCGCAACTCAAGCTGGCCCGGCTCCAGGCCCAGTTGGTCGCACAGTTTTTTCTGCAACGGATGGGGTTCCAGAGTAAAAAGTAAGGTTTTTTCCGCCTTGGCCACAGTTAACTCTCCGCTTCAATGGTGAAAATGTGAGGCTCGCTGGCGCGATACGCCAGTGCATAATCTTGCTCACCAGTGGTATCGCTGAGCAGTTCGTAAAGCGGTTCACCAACCTTGACGGTATCGCCCACATTGGCAAGTAGCCGCAACCCGGCCGTGGGGTTAGCGGGCGCTCCCGCCAGTTTGGCGAGCCGGGCCAGTCGGCGATTGTCAATGGAGACAACACGCCCGGACGACGACGCCAGCTCCTTATGCCTGAACCTGGCGTTACCGAGACTCTTGAGGCCTCCCTGGGCCTTCACAATCCGCGTGAACTGAGCGAACGCCTCACCGTTCGCAAGTAACGTTTCGGCCCACGCCTTGCCTGCCTCCAAGCCTGCGTTATCTGCCATATCGAAAACATGGGCTGCCAACAACACAGCTCTGGCTCTCAGATCTTCCGGGGCCATGGGGTCAGCATTCAGGACAGCCATTACGTCCCTGGCCTCCTCCACTGGCCCGATGCCAGCCCCGACGGGCCGGCTCCCATCGGTAACCACACAGCGAACCTGCAGACCGCAGGCGTCACCGACTTCAGTGAACAGGGATACCAGCCGTTCTGCCTCTGCATGACTGCGAACCTTCGCAGTGTCGCCGACCGGAATATCGATAACGACGTGGGTGGAGCCGGCCGCTATTTTCTTCGACAACACTGAGGCAACTAACTGCCCCTCGCCATCAATATCCAGGGCCCGCTCAATTCGAATCAGCAAGTCATCCGCAGGGCTGAGGTTGATTGCCCCACCCCAGGCCAGGCAGGCGCCGGTCTTGTTCACCACCCGCCGGATATCGGCCAGCGGAAGATCAACGGTGGTCAGAGCTTCCATCGTGTCTGCTGTGCCCGCCGGGGAGGTAATCGCGCGGGAGGAAGTTTTTGGCATAACCAGACCAGCCGCGCTAACGATAGAAACTACCAATGGCGTTGTCCGGTTACCCGGCAGTCCCCCAATGCAATGTTTGTCGAAAACACGATCAACCCCCTTCCAGCTCAGGCGCTCACCGCAATTCACCATTGCCCGGGTCAGGCCTATAATCTCACTGGTATTCAGCCGACCGCCGGCGCAGCTACTCAAAAAGCAGGCGATTTCAACATCGCTGTACCTGTGATCTGAAATATCAGCCACAATACTGGCAAGCTCTTCATTGTCGAGGGTGTGCCCGAATACTTTTCGCCTCACCAGGCTCAACGAGTCTATGTAGGGCGCATGATGGACAAACAAGTCATCGCCAGGCGCCACGCCCAGCCTTGCCATTGCGATAGTGGACAGACCGACATGGCCCTCGGGAACAATGTCACCGTAGACGATGTTCAACGACGCAATAATCGATTGCTGACTCGAGGAAACGCCAATCCTTGAGCTGGCGCCAAAGCCCTCGGATCGACACACCTGGCAATCCTGGCGCATGTAAACGACTGGCTCCTGATGGGTATCAATACCCATCAGATAGGCTGTTAACTGATTTGAAGACTCCATAATCCCTCGATCACAATGGTCAGACACAGCTGCTGCGTAACGGAATAATCAGAGATCGTCCATCCGGCCGATCTGACGAGCCAGGCGCTTGGATTCGTTTAGCTCCATCGCCAACAGTGACTCCATCAACTCTTTTACCTTTGGGATTTCGGCTTTCTCGACCAGTGTTTGATAGAGATCAGTAATCTGCTTATGAAAGTCGAATATCTCCCGGCAGATACCGTTGAAATCAAGTTTTGCATAGGGCTCATCACAGGTTCGGTGGGTTTTAATGGGGTGATGAGACAGATAGTCATAAACCCTCGTTTCCAAAGCGCTGGTGTCTGCCTGACGTTCAAACTCTTCCACAATACGTTCAATTTCAGATTCGCGGGTTGCCAGATAGTCCAGAAGCGCCCGGGCCCGTTCTTCTTCATTCCGTGTCGAACAGTGGGAAAGGCAGCGTGCCAGGTGTGCGTGCAGATCACGTGTCCAGGCAATCAGTTCCTTGTATGTTTTAATATCCATTCCGGTTTACCTTCCTTACTTTTGACATGTGTTTGACTTTCACGCTATGAATTCAAGTCGCGCTACCAAGTACCAGTAAACCCTGAGCAGCTGAAATCAACCTGAAAACGGGGAGCGGAACAGTGAATTCATTGACTCCAACCCTGGTGATTTGATGTAAATCAAATTAAAGTCAAATCACCTTAGGGAAAGTGCTAAGCAGCCTTTTGATCCAATATCTTAGTGCCCGCCAACCCCTCGAGAATTGCAATTGCATCCTCCAATCGGCCAATGCCACTGATGCCTCCGGAATCCGCAAAATCACTGGCAGCTGTCACCTTTGGGCCCATGGAGCCGGCGGGTACATCCAGCAGCCTTGCCTGGTCTGGCGTGATGTTGCGAACCGGAGCGGCGCCTGGTGTACCAAAATCGCGATAAACGGCGTCTACGTCGGTCAGCAATAGCAGCGCGTCTGCCCCTAACTCGCGCGCAAGCAGAGCACTGGCGGCATCCTTGTCGATGACGGCTTCAACACCGGTCATGCTGCCGTCGTTGCGGCGCAGCACTGGAATGCCGCCGCCTCCGGTACAGATAACAACCACCCCCTGATCCAACAGTAACTTCAGCACCCGCATGTCCGGTATTTCCTTGGGTGCGGGCGAGGGCACTACTCTGCGCCACTTATCGCCATCGGCGGCTATGTGCCAGCCGGCCGCTGCGGCCCGGGATTCGGCTTCCGCTTTATCGTAAACCGGGCCAATAAATTTGGTCGGATTGGCGAAGGCCGGGTCGTCCCGGTCGACAACCACCTGTGTGAGCAGAGTCGCGACGGGGCGGTCATGGCCGAGAGCATTCTCCATTTCCTGCTCGATCATATAGCCAATCATGCCGCCGGTTTCGGCACCTAACACATCCAGAGGGTAGGCCTCCTCAGGCTTGTAGGCAGCACCCTGCAATGCCAACAAACCTACTTGCGGGCCGTTGCCGTGGGTAATCACCAACTGATGCCCAGCGCGCACCAGCTCCGCCAGCGATTTCGCGGCGGTTCGAACGTTGGTGCGTTGGGCTTCAGCCGTGAGTGGTTCGCCACGTTTCAACAGGGCGTTGCCGCCCAGAGCTGCAACAATCAGCATACTGTGCATCCTTTATCAGCAATTTGAGCCAGAATCAGGCCCCGAGTGTAGCCACCAGAACCGCCTTGATGGTGTGCATACGGTTTTCTGCCTGATCGAAAACAATCGATGCAGGGCTTTCGAAAACCTCGTCGGTTACTTCCATGGCAGTGATTCCGAACTCTGCCTCTATCTCTTTGCCAACGACCGTGTCGGTGTTGTGAAACGCCGGCAGGCAATGCATGAAACGGGCCCGGGGGTTGCCGGTCTTTTCCATCACAGCCGCGTTCACCTGGTAAGGCATTAACAGTTTGATCCGATCGCCCCACTTTTCTTTCGGCTCGCCCATGGATACCCAAACGTCGGTGTAGATAAAATCTACCCCGGCGACCGCGGCATCCAAGTCTTCGGTAATGGTTATGCGGGCACCGGTTTCCTGGGCAATGGCCTGGGCTTCATCCTGTATCGACTGTTCTGGCCAGCAGACTTTTGGCGCACACAGGCGCACATCCATGCCCATTTTTGCGCCGCCGATCAGCAAGCTGTCGCCCATGTTGTTGGCGGCGTCGCCAAGAAACGCATAAGCCACTTTATGCAGTGGCTTTTCAACGTGTTCCTGCATGGTTAAAAAATCGGCAAGAATCTGAGTGGGGTGGAACTCGTCGGTCAGGCCGTTAAACACGGGCACACCGGCATGCTTTGCCAGCTCCTCAACAATTTTCTGGCCAAAGCCCCGGTACTCGATGCCGTCATAAACACGGCCTAACACCCGGGCGGTATCTTTTACCGATTCCTTGTGACCAATGTGGGTACCTGTGGGCCCAAGATAGGTCACTCGGGCACCTTGGTCGTAAGCGGCCACTTCGAAACCTACTCGTGTTCGGGTGGAGTTTTTTTCAAAGATCAACGCGAGCTCCTTGCCAGTAAGCTGCGGAACTTCGGTGCCAGCGTACTTCGCCGCTTTCAAATCTTTGGACAATTTCAGCAGAAAACCGATCTCTTGCGGGGAGAAATCCCGCAAGGTCAGGAAGTGACGATTCTTCAAATTAAAAGCCATGGTCTTTGTCCTTTCTGATCAAATAGGGTCGCGCATGGTGGGGCAGCTCATGCAGCGTCCGCCGCCTCGGCCGCGGCCCAGTTCAGCGCCGGGAATGGCCAGTACTTCAATGCCCGCCGCTTCAAGTGCTGCGTTGGTGTCATCGTTGCGGTCATAGCCGACAACCACACCAGGGCTCAGTGCCAACACGTTGTTGCCATCGTTCCACTGCTCGCGCTCGCGTTCGGCCGGGTTATCACCGCCGGTCGGGACAACCTCAAGTGAGCTATAGCCAAGAACGTCAGCTACCACATCAAACAAGGGCCGCGGATCCTGGCGGAAAGACAGGTGCTTTCTGCCTTCACCGGGGTGCAAGTCATAGCAGACCACTTCGTCCGCAACCTCTTTGAACGCGGTGACCACGTTGCCGCCGCAGAAGGTGAAAATGGTGTCCAAATGCATGGCGGTGCGTGATTTCGGGATCTGGCACGCAATTACCCGCTCTGCAGTGCCTTTCTCAAACAGGGCGTTGGCCAGTTGCCCAACCGCCTGCGGAGATGAACGTTCGCCCATGCCCACAAGCACCGTGCCGTTGCCCACAGGCATCACATCACCGCCCTCAAGAGTGGCAAGGCCATGATGTTTGGTGGGGTCGCCCCAGAGCACATCCACTTTTCCTGCAAATGTCGGGTGGTAGCGATACACACCGGCCATCAACAGTGTTTCGGGCTGGCGTGCAGACCAGTACATGGGGTTAAGGGTAACGCCATCGTAGATCCAGGCGCTGTTGTCCCGTGTAAAGAGGTAATTGGGCAATGGCGGCAGCACAAACCCATAGTGCCCCAGGTGATTACCAAAAAGCCCGGTCGGATCAAATGGCAAATCACCCACTTCAAGGCCGCCAATCAAATACTTTGAAAGCTCGGTACCGGGAAGCTCGTCCATCCAAGCGCGCAGATCGGAAATCATCCCCACGCCAATATCATTCCATGTAATCCGGTGATCCAGGATCCATTTACGGGCTTCCGGAATGTCCAGGGTCTCGGCCAGCAACTCGTTGACATCGAGTACCTCGACACCCCGCTCACGCATCACGCTCACAAACACATCGTGATCTTTTTGTGCCTGTTTGACCCAGAACACGTCATCAAACAGCAGGGCATCACAGTTGGACGGGGTTAGCCGACGGTGTGCCAGCCCCGGGCGGCAGACAATAACCTGCCGCAGGGTTCCGGTTTCGGAATGCACTCCAAGTTTATGCTCAGACATGGTTCAGTCCTCCATTAAATCAGTGCGGCTGCACTGATAACAATTGAAATGAAAATGGTAAGAATCAATAGCAAAGGCCAGATGAACGCGATCCAGCGATCGTAAGACACACGGCCAATCGCCAGCCCACCGACCACTACTGCAAAGGTTGGGTTGATCAGATTTACCAGGCCGTTGGCAGACTGGTACGCAGTTACGACAAGATCACGGCCCACGTTGGCGAAGTCTGCAAGCGGTGCCAAAATCGGCATGGACAGAACCGCCAAGCCCGATGAAGAGGGCACAAAGAAACTCATTCCCACTTCTATCCAGAACATCAAGTTGATAAACGCTAGTTCGGGCAGTCCACCGAGAGAGTTTTCAGCGCTGTGCAAAATGGTGTCGGCAATCATGCCCTGATCCATAATCACCACAATGCCTCGGGCAAGTCCCACCACCAGAGCAACGCCCAGCAGGTCACGCGCACCATCAACAAAGCTGCTGGTAAGTCCTTTCTCGCCAAGGCGAGCAATGATGCCGATCACAATGGCCGAGCCAAAAAACAGCCCACCCATGCGTGCCATCCACCAGCCCTGTGACGATACGCCCCAAATCATGACAACAAAGGTTACGGCGAAGATCAGAAGCGCCACAATCTGTGTTCTGGTGAGAGTAGACGTCTGGATTTCATCGGCATGCTTGCCCAGAAAGAGCTTGCGGTGCGCGTCCCACTGTTTGGCGACTACGGAACGGGATGGATCCGCTTTTACCCGAACGGCGTACCGCATAACGTAAGCTGAGCAAATTAGCAGGCCGCCGATAAGCAGAATAAAACGCACGACAATACCGTCAGTAAACGGTATGTGAGCTGCGTTGGCTGCGATAACCGTGGCAAACGGGTTGATGGTAGAGCCCAGCACACCGATACCGGCACCGACCAGAATGATGGCCACCCCGGTTACGGCGTCGTACCCCGCGGCCATCATTACGGGTATCAGAATGGCATAGAAAGCCAAGGTCTCCTCGGCCATGCCATAGGTTGTACCGCCGATGGCGAAAAGCGTCATCAGTATCGGGATCATCCAAATCTCATGGCCTTTAAGGTGCCGCATGGCACTGCGTATGCCGGTATCAATGGCCCCCGTAGCGTTCATTACGCCGAGGAAGCCGCCCAGGAAAAGTACGAACAAGGCAACATCAATGGCGTTGGCCACATAACTGTCCGGATCATAGAACCCGGCCGTGGGGGCGAGCATGATCTCCATAAAACCCTGAGGGTTGGGGTCGACCGTCTGGTAGGTGCCGGGCACGGCCACTTCACGCCCGACTTCCGCATTCATTGCGCGGTCGTATTGCCCGGCAGGTATAATCCAGGTCAGGGCAGCAACCAAGATAATTAGCAGGAACAGTATGGTATAGGCGGTAGGGAAGCGAGTAGCCAGACCTTCCTCAGGATTTTGGGTAGGCGTATTTTCCTTAGTCAAAGTGCATCTCCTTCTTTTGAAGCACAAGTAATCGTTTTTACTCATTGCTGGCTGTATAGACATAGACGCAAAAATAAAAAAACCGTTACAGTTTTGGCATCTCGAGCATTCTTAGCGAGGTTTTAGATGTGTAACGAAAGATTCAAATTACCGTCTCTACTCATAACCAATTTGGGAAGGTAATTCTTTTAACGCTTAACAATTTTTTAAGATCTCAACGACGAGTAATAACGATGTGGACAAGAATGCTCTCGATTTTTTTGAAGCGCCTGATCAAGCAGGGATCCTTGGTAGTTGTCTACCCTGACGGACAGACAATACATTACGGTCACGAATCGTCGCCCGCTGTCACCATGCATTTTCACGCACGCTCCCTGCCACGCAAACTCTTGATAAACCCGGATCTCGCATTGGGCGAGGCCTATATGGACGGCACACTCACGGTCGATCAGGATGATATCTACGGCTTGATCGAGTTGCTGGTTGTTAATCTGACGCTCCAGCCCAACGTATGGCATTATCGCTGGCCAGCACACCTCCGGCGACTTTACCGCAGGCTCTCGCAGTTCAACCCTGCCGGACGAGCTCAGCGCAACGTGGCCCATCATTACGATCTGTCCGGTGCGTTATACGACCTGTTCCTGGACGCCGACCGTCAATACTCCTGCGCCTATTTTCGAGAAGCAGGTGACACTCTTGAGGCAGCGCAAAGGAACAAGAAAACGCTGATCGCCACCAAACTTCTGTTGGCGCCAGAACACCGGGTTCTCGATATTGGCTGCGGCTGGGGCGGGCTTGGGCTTCATCTCGCCCGCGACCATGGCGCGCGCGTCACGGGGGTGACCCTCTCGCATGAGCAACACAAAATCGCCGAAGAACGTTCTCAAACCGAAGGTCTTGACGACCGTGCTCAATTCCTTCTGCAAGACTACCGCGACATCGACGGCGCTTTTGACCGGATCGTATCAGTGGGCATGTTTGAGCATGTCGGGGTACCACATTACAAGGAGTTCTTCGCGACCCTCCGAGACCGTCTCACAGATGATGGCGTCGCCCTGCTGCACACGATCGGCCGAGCCGACGGGCCGGGAGCAACCAATCCCTGGATCGCCAATTATATTTTTCCCGGCGGCTACAGCCCGGCCCTGTCGGAGGTCCTTGCCATCGCCGAACAGTCCGGCCTCTATGTCACCGATGTCGAGGTTTGGCGGCTGCATTATGCAGAGACGTTGAAGAAGTGGCGCAATCGGTTCGAGGCGAATCTGGACCGGGTACGGTCAATCTATGATGAACAATTCTGTCGCATGTGGCGGTTCTACCTTGTTGCCAGCGAAGTGGCATTCCGGCACAACGGCCATGTCGTTTTTCAAATCCAGCTTGCCAAAAAACAGGATGCGGTGCCGCTCACTCGAGATTATCTGACGATCCGCGAGAGGCTGGACGAACCGGCTACTAACGCCGGAGAGACCATCTCTGATGGCTCGATACGGGCCACCAAGCGATGGTTTTCATGAGGCTGGAAATGCCCGGCCAGCCAGTGGCGGTCATCAAACTTTAACGAAACGCCCCGCTAGTCGTCCTTAAAGTCAACGGGGCCCTATGGCCCCAATTATCTGGACATTTGGCTCAATTGCACCGTAACCACCATCAAACGACAGACACTGACAAGGCCGAACAACGGGCTTGTCAGTGCTTGCTCGCGGCTGAGGAATTAGGCACCGTTCCGCCAGAGCTCAGCGAGCCGTTCCACTGTAATTGGATTGGGCAGCTCCGGCATGTATCCTCCAGCCGATTTCGCAGAGCCTCCCGCGCCCGGTGCAAACGCACCCTCAGATTGCTCTCTGAAATATTGAGCGCCGCCGCGATAGTTTTACGGGGCTCGTCGATAAGCTCCGCGCGCCACAAAATATCGGTGTATTCTGGCTTCAAGGTCGGCAGGAGTTTGTAAAGGCAAGTGCAGTCAATGAGATCGAGATCGTCTTCAACGTCGCTATGGAGACTCGCCAATTCGGGATAACAGTACTCTTTCTCAAATTGACGTTTTTTGCCCTGAGCCCGATAATAATCTATCAGGGTCCTCTCGAGCACGCGGCGCATCCAGGCACGAAACTTTTCGATCTCCCGAACATCGCCAACTCGTATAAGCACCTTAACGTAGAAATTGTGTAGTACGTCTGCGGCCTCGTCCTCATCGCCAAGCCGACGTGTAAGAAAACCTCGAAAATCTTGGTAGACATCCACCATGACCTCTCGGGCGTTGCTAATCGGCAATTCCTTGCCACCATCGTTCATCATGCCGGCTCCCTGTGTCGATCCATCCCGGATCTCTCAAACAGGAGGCAAAGAATGGAGTCCTTTCACCGTCCATTCAGAAGATCATATACCGAGCCTTTTCCACCGGAGAAAACGGCATCGAACAACAGCTTACAACAACTACCTGAGCCGAAACTGAATATTTCTGCCTTGTTTTACAACTCTTGACGTATATCGGGTTTTTCATCTGATGGCCGGATTTTCGACGAGCGCATGGCAAATTCATAAAGCCGCTCCTCCGTAATTGGATTTATCAGCGCCGGAGTCGCAGGCACAATCCAGATAGCCGTGGATTGAGCAGCTCTGGCACGTCTCCTCCAACCGCTTTCGCAGGGCCTCCCGCGCCCGGTGCAACCGCACCCTCAAATTGCTCTCGGAGATATGGAATCTGGCCGCGATGCTTTTGCGGGATTCGCCAGCCAGCTCCGCATGCCACAAAATATCGGCGTACTCTGGTTTCAGAGTCGGCAAGAGTTTGTATAGACACATGCAAACAATGAAATCGAGATCGTCTTTAGCGTCGCTATCGAGACTCGCCAATTCAAGGTAATGGTGTTCTTTCTCGAATTGGCGTTTTTTGCCCTGGGCTCGGTAATAGTCAATCAAGCTCGTCTCAAGTACACGGCGCATCCAGGCACGAAGCTTTTCGCGCTCACGAACATCGCCAATTCGTGTGAGCACCTTAACGTAGAAGTCGTGCAGAACGTCGGCGGCCTCATCCTCACAACCAAGCCGACGTGTAAGAAAATGCAAAAAATCCTGGTGAACATCCACGATGACTTCATGAACCTCGTTGCTCGGCAATGCCCTGTTATAATCGTCCATCGTGTCAACTCCTAGTATCGATCCAGCCTCAATAGAGGCATAAATAAAAATAGCAAACTACCTGCATTTCACTATAGCAACCTGAATCACAACTGAAAATGGTCGACTTGTAGCTGTTTTTTTGACTACAGCAAGGTTTTTTTCAGTCAATCACCGGGTTTTCGAAGAGCACACAATCGTAACCTTAAGGCCATGAATATGAAGAGGCACTTAGAACCTATACAGCGGGGTTCGCTTTTGGCGACGAAAGTCGGAGAACAGTCTTCGACTGAGTTCAAACTTTTTACTGAAGGAGACGAGCTTTACGCAGCGATGGCCCACTCGATTCGAGTTGCAACCCACCGCATCTTTTTAGCCTCGTATATTCTGGCAGCAGACGAAGTCGGAACCGTTTTACTCAACGAGCTGATGCGCCAGTCCCGGCGTGGCCTTGATGTGCGCGTCCACGTTGACGCCCTGGGCTCGAGAGGCAGCCTTCCTCTACGTCATCGGCGCCTGCTCAGGGCGGCTGGGGTACGCCTGCAACGTTTCCACCGCTGGAGCTGGCGACAGCCGATGCGCTACAACCGTCGTGACCATCGTAAATTACTGGTGGTCGATGGCCAGACGGCGTATCTCGGCGGTTTCAACATTCACCGTGAAGGCTCTCGGCGGTTCTACGGCCCAATGCGATGGCGCGATGCGCACGCTTGTTTTAGCGGGATACTGGCCGCAGAGGCCGAGGCTCTGTTCGATGCGTTCTGGTGCGGTCATACAGACTGGGCCCCATTCGCTCAGAATAAGGGTGATAGCCGGATTATTCCTAATACCTCGCGCAAGTGCCGTATCCAGTTACGGTGTGCCATTAAGGATCAGCTGATTACGGCGGCAAAGAGTATTTGGCTTGTTACGCCCTATTTTGTTCCCGATCGGGGCTTGCTCAATCAGCTTATATTCGCCGCACGACGGGGAGTCGATGTTTGTATTCTGACAACCGAAAAAACGGACTCAGCGCCCGCACAATGGGCAGCCCGTGCTTTTTACGGTGAGCTTATCGAAAATGGTGTTCGCATATTCGAATACACACCACGTTTTTTGCATTCAAAAGTTCTACTTATTGACGATGGCTGGGGAAGTATCGGTACTGCCAACTTCGATTACAGAAGCCTGTTTATCAACTATGAACTAACGCTGATTTCAAGGAACAGCGTCTTAATCAGCCAGTTAAGAAAAACCTTTTTGGATGATCTTCAGGATTCAGCTGAAATCACCGAGATCGCCTGGAAACGCCGTGGATTCCTCCATAATATTTACGATGTGTTTGGACGAATTCTGCGAAAATGGCTTTAGCAAGGATGCCGTGCTGTATTGTCATCGCTGCGGCAATCTTTATCAGGCTTTCGCCGCCTTTGTTATATTAATCGGCTGGTATCTCGACCAAACAATCAAGATAAGTCCACCAATGATCATAGGTAGCGTTAACAACTGTCCCATGGTCATCCAGCCAAAGGCGATGAACCCCAGCTGCGAGTCGGGAAGGCGAACAAACTCGACAGAAAAACGAAAAAGCCCGTAGAGCAACAAGAACAAGCCGGACGTTGTTCCATTTCGGCGAGGATTGATCGAGAACCACCACAGCACAGCGAACAACACAACACCTTCCAGTGCAAACTCATACAGTGACGACGGGTGGCGTGGCGCCGGCCCCATATTAGGGAACACCATGGCCCAGGGTACATCACTGGCTCGCCCCGGAAGTTCGTAGTTGATAAAGTTGCCGATGCGCCCTGCCCCCAGGCCAATAGGCACCAGTGGTGCGATAAAGTCTGTTAGTTGAAAAAAATGTAAGTTTTGCTTGCGGGCGAAAACCAAAGCCGCGACCAATACCCCGACAAAGCCGCCATGAAAACTCATGCCGCCTTCCCATATTTTGAATAACCAAAGCGGATTGTCGGCCAGCTTGTCTAAGCCGTAGAACAGCGCATACCCCAGCCGACCGCCCAGTATGACGCCCATCACACAGTAGAAAATCAGCGTTTCGACTGCATCGGTGCTCAACCCCAATCGAAGAGCCCGGCGACGTGCCAGCCACCAAGCAGCTAGAAAGCCAACCAGATACATTAGGCCGTACCAGTGGACTTGCAACGGTCCCAATGAAATCGCAATCGGATCGATTTTTGGATAGCTGAGCATTGGTTATCAGATTCCTATACGTAAAAATGGATCTTTGGGCGCCAGAAGCATTCCATTGTATCCGAGTCAAATCGGCGGATCGGTTGCACAGCGAGGTTAGAGCCCACTCCGATCAAACCATGCATCATAAATCTGTTTATTCCATTTGCTCTGGAAGAACGCGATGGCGGCTTTCTGGTCGTCCTTGGAGAGTTCATCTTCAAAGGCTGGCATTTGCCCACCCATGGGAGCACCACCTTGACTGATTGTGCCCATCAACATGTCGAATGGATGGTGCCAGGCGTGCCCCGTTCCATTGAGCGGTGGCGGTGGATAAGAGCCATCTTCCAGACGTTTTCTCCAATTGAAGGAACCCTGAGCCTTGGTGCCATGGCAGCTTGCGCAGTTGTCGTCGAATACCTTTGAACCACGCTCGACTTGCGCCTGGGTATACCAGCGACCATCCACCGTCCCGTCACTGCAACCGCTGATCAATCCGATCAAAAGAACGCCCAATGAAATCTTTACCCTACGCATACTATTTTTGTACCTCAGTTTTTTGGGGCACCACAAGCCCAGGCCGGTGGGCATGGGGTGCCGTTGGACGTTTCACCAAGAACAGTTCAAACCTTGCTTAATTCAGCTTAATTCAGCTTAATTACCCTTAAGCGAAGTGCATTGGCAATGACGCTTACCGAAGACAACGACATCGCTGCAGCCGCAAAGATTGGCGACAAGAGGATGCCTGCGAATGGGTAGAGCACACCGGCGGCAATGGGTATGCCAGCCGCGTTATAAACGAAAGCAAAAAACAGGTTTTGCCGGATGTTGCGCATGGTGGCAATCGACAAATGACGCGCTTCTACAATGCCCATCAGGTCCCCTCGCAAAAGAGTGATGCCCGCACTTTCAATAGCCACATCCGTACCCGTGCCCATAGCAACGCCCACATCGGCCGTAGCCAGCGCTGGGGCGTCATTCACACCATCGCCGGCCATCGCTACTATTCTCCCCTCGTCTTTAAGACGCTGGACGACCTTAGCTTTATCCTCAGGCAGTACTTCGGCTTCCACTTCATCGATATGGAGTTTGCGGGCGACGGCTTCGGCAGATGTCTGGTTGTCCCCTGTCAGCATGACCACACGAATGCCGTCTTTCTGTAGCGCGGTAATAGCCGCTTCAGTGGTTTCTTTGATCGGATCCGCAATAGCGATCAAACCACATATCTGGTTCTCCACCGCCGCGAATATCACCGTTGCGCCGTCTTGGCGAAGTTGGTCTGCGTCTTCTTCAAAGGCGGAGGTATCGACGTTTTGTGACTCCATCAACAGCCGATTGCCAAGCAGGACCGCTTTTCCGTCGATCTTCCCAGTGACACCTTTACCGTTAGGCGAGTCGAAATCTTCGGCGTCTGGCACCGTCAGTTCCATGGTTTTGGCTTTGTCGAGAATGGCATGGGCTAACGGATGCTCACTGCCCTTCTCCAGGCCGCCGGCATAGCGCATCAAGACTTCTTCACTGAAACCGTTTGCCGGCACCAGCTTCGTAACCTGAGGTTTGCCTTCGGTCAGTGTGCCGGTTTTATCAACCACCACCGTATCGACTTTCTCCATGCGCTCAAGCGCTTCCGCATCGCGGATCAACACGCCATTCTGAGCGCCACGCCCCACGCCAACCATGATCGACATGGGTGTCGCCAATCCAAGCGCACATGGGCAGGCGATAATCAGCACACTCACGGCTGCAATGAGGCCATAGGCCATCGGAGGCGTTGGCCCGACAACTGACCAGACAATAAAGGCAATAACGGCGATAACGATGACTACCGGAACAAACCAACCGGCCACTTTGTCGGCCAGCCCCTGAATCGGTGCACGGCTGCGCTGGGCACTGGCCACCATTTGCACGATCTGCGAAAGCATGGTGTCACGCCCTACTTTGTCAGCTCGCATAATGAAGCTGCCTTGTTGGTTCATGCTGCCACCAATCACCTGATCGCCGGTTTTCTTGCTGATGGCTAATGGCTCACCGGTTACCAGAGATTCGTCGATGTTGGAGCGGCCTTCCAGAATCTCTCCATCCAAGGGTACTTTGTCGCCAGGACGCACTCGCAAACGATCACCAACCTTTACCTGATCGAGAGAGACGTCGGATTCGCCTCCTTCATCGTCCAGCTTTCTTGCGGTTGCGGGAGCCAGATCCAGCAGAGCTTTTATGGCTCCCGAGGTTTTCTCCCGGGCACGGAGCTCTAACACTTGTCCAAGTAACACCAGCACTACAATAACGGCGGCCGCCTCGAAATAGACGGCCACCGAACCATCCGCTTGCCGGAAGGCATCGGGAAAAATCTGCGGAGCCAATGTAGCGATAAGGCTATAAATCAACGCAACGCCGGTACCAATGGCAATCAACGTGAACATATTCAGATTGCGATTGACGACTGATTTCCAGCCCCTAACAAAGAACGGCAAGCCGCACCAGGCGACTACAGGCGTTGCCAGTACCAACTGAATCCAATTCAAGGCTTGTGGTGATACGATGTGATCAAGGCCAATAAAGTGCCCTGCCATCTCGATTACAAATACAGGGAGTGCGAGAAACAGACCAACCCAGAACCGACGAGTCATATCTGTAAGCTCCGCCGATGGCCCATCGTTCAGGCTTACTTGTTCGGGCTCCAGCCCCATGCCACAAATCGGGCAGTCGCCAGGACCCTGTTGGCGAATTTCCGGGTGCATCGGGCAGGTATACATGGTGCCGGGGGCGACCGGTTCTGCTGGCTTTTGCTCTTCCCCGAGGTATTTCTCGGGGTTTTCATCAAACTTGGCTTGGCATCGAGCGGAGCAGAAATACTGGGTTTTACCAGCATGTTGGCTGCGGTGCTCTGCTGTATGGGGGTCTACCGACATCCCGCAAACGGGGTCTTTCGCAGCGTGCTGATGCTCACTCATTCCGCGCTCCTGCTTTGTCCGCTGGCCAGTCCGCAAACGCAATAAAGTACAAGAAAACCAGATTCACCATTGGAATAAGGATTAAGACTCCCATCCAGCCCGGGTAACCGGTACGCTGACAGATCCGCCAGGCTGGTATAACGACTACTATCGCAATCACCAGCATCCACAGCCAGTGCCCGGCCCACATGGTGTTACCAAACATATTCCCTTCCATCATGGGATTAGCCTCCAATTTAAGTGTTTAATATCAGTGATGGTGTGCATGGGACTCGTCACTTTCCATAGCCTTTCTTCTGGCGGAAGACTTCAGGAATAGCTGCTCGGCCAACCCAATGACAAACATAGTGACGACCGCCACACCAATCACAAAGGGGTCAGTGTGCAGTTTAACCCAGACAAAGCCGCCCAGAATTGTCAGGTCCAGAACAATCGCCACGACTGGCACCCACCTTGTAGCCTTCACGTCCTGGTACAGATAGCGTAGTACGCCCCAATGAATGGAGATATCCATAACCAGATAAAAGATGATGCCCAGAGCGGCGATTCTTGAGAGGTCAAAAAAGGCGGTCAAAACCAAGCCCAGCACCACGGTGTAAACAAGTGTGTGTTTCTGAATGCTGCCAGGCATACCGAAATGGCTGTGGGGAACCAGCTTCATTTCGGTCAACATGGCCAGCATGCGGGAGACAGCAAAAATACTGGCAAGAATGCCGCCAGCGGTGGCCATCATGGCAATTGCCACGGTGAACCACAGACCGTAATCGCCCAATGCTGGGCGCGCCGCAGCAGCCAGAGAGTAGTCTTGGGTTTCAATGATTTCGGCGAGGGATAGGTTACTTGCAACGGCGAAACCCACCAGTGTGTAGAGAACCACGCAAGCTGCAATGGAGATCACAATGGCGCGGCCTACGTTGCGGTGCGGGTCTTTCACTTCTGAGCCACTGTTGGTGATGGTGGTAAAGCCTTTAAAGGCCAGTATGCCCAGGGCCGTTGCGCCCAGGAAGTTACCAAAGACGCCTGTCTCACCACTGCTGGAAAAATCGACCGCAAGGCTATCGGCCAGCCATACGCCCACCAACCCAAAAACCAGAATGCCGCCAATTTTGAGGATTCCGATGAACGAAGCAACGCCCTGAATCCAGCGGTTGCCAGCCAGGTTGATCACGAACGCCGCCAAAATAAGGGATACACCCAGTATTGGCACCATGAACCCGCTCTCATCGCCGCCGAACAGCTGCATGGTGTAGGACCCAAACGTGCGGGCCAGGAAGCTCTGGGCAATCACCATCGAGAAATACATCAGCAAGGCATTAAACCCCGTGGCCAAGCGATCGCCGTACGCCTTATGCAAATACATGCCAATGCCGCCCGCGGATGGGTAAGCATTGGAAATTTTGATATAGGAATAAGAACTGAAGGAAACAACGATTGCGGCAGCCAGGAATGCCAGTGGAAAGAGCGCTCCCGCCATCTGGGCCATTTGTCCGGTAAGCGCAAATATGCCGGCACCGATCATCACGCCGGTGCCTAGCATGACTGTTCCGGATAGCGTCAAGCTACCTTCCTTGTAGCGAGAAGTTCTGTCTTGCTCCCTGCTCATTTAACCTCCTGTTATTTTTTCATCGGTGGGATTTTCGAACAGCAAAACGGGTCAAGGTTGGCGTTGGCCCGGATGTTTTCATCGCTGAATCGGTACCGTGCCAGTTTTTGACGCTCCCACCAACCGCCCTTCAAATGACCACCATTCGCCCCAACAAGCTCAATCAGAGCGTCGGTAGACCAATGGGTGGCGTCGAAGGTGACGAACAACCGGTTTTCCGATTTGCGCTCGGCAAAATCAACGCATGGATGATGATTCAGCTCCTGGATGAAGTCTTCCCACTGAATGTCAGTAAAACCTTCGACAGTCAGTTTACGCCGAAGCAGAAACTGCTCTTGGTTTGTTGCTTTATGGGCTTTGGCCATGATTTTGCACCTCTGAGCCTGTTTGTTCAGTCTCTATCACAACACCCCAAACTGAATCCAAGCTGAAAATCGGAAAACAAGCGATCCGTTCATATCAAAACTTGATGTACATCAAAGTATGTAGGAAAAGACCGAGGGCGGGCGCCCTCGGTCTGTTTAGCATTAGAAGGAGAGCCTTGCTCCAACAACCGCAAACCAATCGTCTGTGCTGCCACCGTCCGCCTTGGCGAAGTCAGCCGTGTCGCCATAGTTACGTTCGTGAACGATACCAACGTAAGGCGAGAAAGCTCGATCAATAAGATCATAGCTCAACCGCAACCCGGTTTCTGTCGATACCAAACCCTTACCTACGCCTATTTCCCGATCTTCACTGAACGCGACAGTCGCATCCAGGGTAGCCGAGAGGATCCAGTAGTTGGTTAACAGCAACTCATACTCCGCATCCAGTTCGGCAGACGTATCGCCATCCTTACTGACGTAAAAGTTTGCATCGATTTCGAACCATTGAGGCGCCAGGCCCGAGACGCCGAGCACAGCATAGGTTCGGTCTGGCCCTTCCGGTGTGTCTATCCGAATGCCGGCTTTTGCGTCGAAGAACTTGGATATCGGGATTTGAACCGCCCCGGGTTTCGCGGAGGCTTCAACTCCTGAGAAGATGAAGCCATGAACAAGACAAACAAGTTTTCCCCTGAAGTCCGTGAACGAGCCGTGCGGATGGTGCAAGAGCATCGCGGCGACTATCCCTCGCTGTGGTCGGCGGTCGAGTCGATTGCACCCAAGATCGGCTGCGTACCCCAAACGTTGCTGGAATGGGTCAAG
>NZ_DRGY01000132.1 GCF_011049865.1 Marinobacter antarcticus
GACGTGAGTAGCACAGTGGCAGACACTCAGATCTCCCAGGGTAAGACACGCGACCTTCACACCTATACCTGCCGCATCTACGACGCTACCTGCTGTGCAAGTATTGGGCGTTGACGATATTGGCCGTCTTACCCGATAGCGCCGCCTCGTATGCGATTTCTGTTCGTCAGGTCTGTGCTTTGCCTTCGGCTTCCTTCAGATTCCACCTCGCGGTGGACACCCTTGCCGTTCAGCTAACCGTTCCCCTTGCCGGGTCGGTAGAGGACTTGCACCGCCAAGTCATCCCATTGCCACCACAGCTCAGGGAATAGCGCCATCAAGGCGCTGCGCGCCATGCCTGGCGCACCAAAGAAAAAAGCCCTAAAGCATCAGCTTCAGGGCTTTTTGGCATTCTGCAATTATAACCTAGACCGATCAGGCCCAGTGTAGCAGGCTACGGCATCAGGTTTTGAACTGACCCACTATCTTTTGAAGTTCATTCCCAAGCTTGGCTAATTCCGCGCTGGAGCTGGCGGTATGCTGAGTGGCCGAGGCGCTGTCTTCACCAATGTCCCTGAGCCGGGTAACACTGCCACTTATCTCGCTGGCGACGGAACTTTGCTCAGTCGCAGCGGCGGCGATTTGCTTGTTCATCTGGTCAATCGTCGAAACGGCTTGTGCGATCTCACCCAGCAATGTACTGGCTTCGCCGGCCAGGCTGACGGTATCTCCGGTCAGCTTGAGACTGCTTTCCATTTCCTTTGCGGCTTTGCTTGAAACGCTTTGCAAGCTACCAATAAGGCTTTCAATTTCGGTTGTCGAGTTCTGGGTGCGGCTGGCAAGGGCTCTTACCTCATCCGCAACTACGGCAAACCCCCGACCCTGCTCTCCCGCCCGCGCCGCTTCAATAGCCGCGTTCAACGCCAGAAGATTGGTTTGCTCAGCCACAGCCTTAATAACGTCAAGAATTTTACCAATCTCCTGGCTTTCGGTATTGAGCTTGTTGACGGAACCGGCCGACTGCTCGATAACGTCTTTCAGTTGATTGATCTGAATGACCACCTTACGAACGGTATGATCGCCTTCCTGGGTCTTAAGATCGGCACCCGCAGCAGCCGTGGATGCCTGGCCAGCACTTTCTGCAACGGCCACAACCGATGCCGCCATTTCCTCGACCGCCGTCGCCGTTTGATCGGTCTCGGCTTTTTGGCGCTGAACGCCGTTGCTGGTGTCTTCGGTCACTTGGGAAAGCTGCTCGGCCTCTAGCGCAACCTGAGTAATGCTTTCACTGATTTTTCCGATCAATTCTCTGAGTCTTTGGGTCATGTCCTGCATGGCAAGAGAAAGCTGGCCCAGCTCATCTTTTCGCGTCACTTCGACCGTTTCCGTAAGATCTCCCGCAGCAATACGCTGAGCCATCAGCACGGTACTTCTGAGAGGAACCAGAATCAGGCGTGCAATAAAGAAGGCTGATAGCAGCCCAAGCGCAATAGCACTGCCGCTGATCACACTCAATGTAACGTAGGAATTCCGGCTCACTGAATCCATGATGGATTGCTGTTTTCTGGAGGCTTCCTCCGCGTTGGTAAAGACCGCCTCGGCTCCCTGCGCCATCCGGGCTTCAGCCGCTTCGCTAATAGCCTGGGTTTGCTGATAACGTTTAAACGCCTGCTGATAACCGGTAAGCGAGGTAATCGCCTTATCCAGCGCTTTTTTCTCTTTACCCTCCTGCCAGCCCGCCAGATCGGTCGTAATCTCGCGGGTTTCGTTAAACGTTGCCTGCCAGCGCTTGAGGGCCTCCGGATCCTGTGTGGTGATGTAAGCAAATTCATTTTGCCGAAGATCGGCAATGTTCCCCGACAGTTCCGCCGACGTTTCAGCCAGGCTCAGAGGGTCTTCGCTAGAGAGTCTTCCAGAGCTCAGAATTTCCCGGGTTCTGCTAAAAAAACCCGTCTCCAGGTTTTTAAACGTACTCAGGGCACCGTTTGCCGTCGTCTCCATGGCCTCTCTGGCGGTATCCGCGTCTCGCCGGGCGGTGATCATTTCTTCAAAGTAGGACAGGTAGTCTTCACTCTGGGAGGCCATTAGTCTGAACTGCTTCTGAAACTCCGGTCTGTCCGTTAACAGGGCAGCGTCTCCAAGCAGGCTGATGGCCTTTGATATTTCGTTCTCCGTTGCTGCTTTTGCATCGTCACTGCCCGTCAGGGCAAACTCCTTCTCACTTTGAAGAGCGTGGTTAAACGATACATTTACCTGGCTGATCGTCGTCATCAGGGCTTGGCGGCTCAATATCGTATTTATCGAGAAAAAGCCGGTCAAAGCGACCGCCATCGTCAGTATCAAAACCAAGCCAAAGCCAATGAAGAGTTTCTTGCTTACCGTCAAATCAGAGAAAAAGCCGGTTATTTTTTTTATCATGACTGGTTCTACTCAAAGTGTCGTTAGTGTGCAACGTTACCTGCCATTGCCGGCGTGTATTAGTGTTTTCGCTGGCATACCAAAATACTCGCCCTGCGAGAAATCAATGCCCAGCTCCAAAACACGATCCTGTACCGCTTCGCTGTGCACGAATTCGGCCACCGTCTTGATTCCCATGCTTCGGGCAAATTGCACAATTCCTTTCGTTACAAGAAACGCCGTGTGGTCCTGCGCCAGATAGCGAATCAGGCTTCCGTCTATCTTGATGAAATCCACGTTCAGCTTGCGCAGATGGGAAAAATTGGAATAGCCGGTGCCAAAGTCATCAATGGCGATCCGGCACCCAAAGGATTTCACTTTATCGATAAAGTGCAAAACGTCGCCGTAATTACCAAGTCCATCGGATTCAAGAATCTCGAAAATCACCCGTTCGCCAACATTGCCCGCCTGCAAATGCTCCAGAATAAGCGCTAAGGTTTCGGGGTCAGTGATATCGACATAGGACAAGTTGATGGAAAATTCGTACGGCTGGGTGGCAAACGCGGCGAACGCCTTTTCCACCATGATCCGGGTAATCTGACGATTAAGCCGCAGTTTATTGGCCACTTCGATGAATTGCCCGGCGGCGATCACGCCATGCTCGGGGTCTTCCATTCTCACCAGGCACTCGTACTTGGTAATTGTGCCCTGCAGGTTGTCGTAAATCGGCTGGAAATACGGCCGCAATGCGTTGGTCTCGATAGACTTCTTGAGGCGTCGCGCCCAATAGATGTTTTTCTCGTAGCCTTTTTCCACTTCCTGGCTTTGGTCATAAAACAGGTACTGACGCATCTGCGCCCGCGCCTGCAAAACAGCAATGGTTGCCTGGTTGAGCAGACGGTCCGGTGCTGCACCGTCGTTACCCGCCCTATGGAACGCAATGCCCGCACTGGTATCCAGGCTTAGGGTCTGCTGCTGCCAGGTAACCCGTTGCGCACAAAGGAATTCGGTCAGCTCACCGGCGAACGTGCGCACCCGGGACTCAGCAACGCCGGGCCCAAGGAGTGCGAATTCATCACTGGACAGACGATAGAGTTCGGGAGGAAGCCCAAAGGGGTGAGAGTGGGTGCCGATAAACAATCGCACCTGCTTACGCATGGCCAACAGCACGGCGTCGCCACACTCATTGCCAAACAGGCTGTTGATTTCTTTGAAACGGTCCAGGTTCAGGAGGATGAGACAGGCGTCTTGGCGGTCCTGTAGGTCTCGCAACAGTCGCACACGATTGGGCAGGCCGGTCAAAACGTCTGTGTAGGACGCCTGTAGTTCACGCATGAGCTGCATGATCCGGTAAAGCAGGTAAAGGCTCAGAACCAGCAAAACCGAACCGGTGATCAGCAGTATCCGGTAATTCGTGTCGCGCATGGGCACCAGCACCCGATCGATCTCGTCCTTTGGCACGCCAGCACCGTAAACCATACCGGCCGGTGTGGTGGCGTAATACAACTCATAGAGTCGTCCGCCCACATCAAGCTGCCGTGTGCGCAGGCGTTTTTCAGGGGCCTGGCTTTCACCGGACACTGACGGGGTGACGGGATCAGTGCTGGTATCAGTTCCCGAAAGATTCGCGGCCAGGATGGCATCAATAAGCTTCTGCTCCTGAACCGGATCTTCGTTCTGGCTGAGACTGGACAGGTTTCGATTATTGCGGTCATTGAGAAAGGCAAAACTGTTTTGCGTGACTCCCATTCGGCTGACCAGATCAACAATCTGATCCGAAGCCCAGTCGATGGTCGCCACGCCAATCAACTCGCCCCCGGTGCTGACTATCGGCTGGGCAAGGGTGAGAACAGCGCGCTCGGTTGCCATGTCAAAATACACCGGTGACCAGTAGGCGGAGGCGCTCGATGCGGGTTTGCGTACGCCGTCCCGCCCCAGGGTGAGGTCAAACCAGCGGGTCTGTCTGAAGTCGGTTGCTTGTGATTGCATTCTGGGGCCGCCAACGTTGGCCTTGACCAGATAGGGCGCGTAGCGTTCGCCAGCTGGCGCGACAATGCCCGGTTGATACCAGAGACCCGCACCGGAGACACCAACCTCACTCTCAAGACGGCTTTGCAGCGTTTTTTCAAGCTGGCTCTGCAGTAGGCGTTGGGCTTTTGGCGAATCCGGCTGTTCACGCGATAGCCGGTAGAATGTCTCGCCGATGGCCGCGAGGGTCGCCACCTCGCGTTCCAGAGAAATTTGGCGGGCATCAATGCGGACCAATCCCGTGAAGAACACATCCCGGATCTGATCACGGCGCAATTCATACATCGCCTGTTGGGAATAGCTCAGGTTAAGGTGAGATAACAAGAACATCCCAATCGCGAACAGCGCTATCAGCAGGAACAGCAGCCCCATGATGGAGTGCATGGCGTAGCTGCTTCTCCAGAAGCCCAGATGGGGCCGCACCCATCCGGACAGGACGGACCACGGCAGCCGTTTAATTGGCATTGGTATCCGCAGTGGCGGTGGCCAGATTGTCGAGCGCGTTTTCCGCTCCGGCATAGCCTAGCCTTACAGCGGTTTTGAACCAATTCGCAGCCGCCTCCTTATCCTGCGCAACGCCAAGCCCCTGAGCGTACATTTCGCCTAGCAGATAGGCTGCCTGGCCGGATTCTGGCGCGGCTTGCCGGGCCCAGCGATAGCCAGCTTCGTGATTGCCCAACGCGCTCTGAATTTGAGCCATGCTTGCCTGCGCACCAACTGCGCCATCTTCAGCAGGGCCGCGACACGCTTTCAGTGCACCACTGAAATTGCGAATCCGCGTGAGCAGGTAGCAGTCGTTTAACTGGCGGGAAACGACAACGCCTTGAGCTTCATCATCGTGTACCTCACTGTTATCGCTCGCGGGTTCAATGACTGGCTGCTGTGGGGGAATTGGTGCCTGCGGTATGGCTTCGAGCCGCGCCTTGTAGGCCGCCACATCCTGCGGACAGGAAAAATCATAGCCACGACGGTACAAAGCCAACCCGGTTTCAGTAATCCCATCCGAGTTATAACGCCGAGCGACCGCGGCACAGCGGCGCTCACGCTCCTGCCTCACTTGAACGACCTGGTCCGTGCGGGCGGGATCATCCCCGTAACGCTGCAGATAATCCGTTAGCGGATCAATGTACGGTTGATCAAAAAGCGGTTTGATTTTCTGATCAGGATCAACAGCAGGAGACCTTTGCCCGATTTTGCTTAGCGCATCGCCGGTGCGACTCAGGAAGTCATTGGTCTTTAAATTGCCGCAGCCTGCGATCAGCACTGCGCTCATCATAATGACAAGCAATCGATACATCGGGTTCACCAGAAATCTAAAAGATTGCGTACGCACCTTGGGAAAACAGGCAAATCTTATTAACTCTAATTCACCTGTTGTTCGATGTCGTCGACGACATTGTAACGTATTGAAACCCGTATCTTTAGACGTAGGTCATTCCTGAGAGGAAGCGAAGAGCAGCGGCCGCTACCCGCACCGGCTACTCCACTGCTTGGTGGCGGGTGCGATGTTCCATTGGAAGATCACAGCACAGGACTGTAAGAATCAGGCAGCGTTTCTTGGCACAACAGCCTGGTATTCGCAATTGGCTACGCCAACACTTTGCTCAGACCGAATTTGATCCGCCGTTGCTCCTTGATTAGCGACCTGGTCTGGGTCAGCCACACATAAGGTGATTGGTATGGCCGGGTCCTGACGTTTTTGCTGGCGCGCTTTGAGCTTTTGCACCCAAACACTAATGCTTTTACGCAGGTATTGGTTGCGAAAATCACGGCTGTTGTTGATGGCGGTGGAGGGTGTGTAGGCCATTGGATGTCTCTTCGAAAAAAGTTGATGAATTTATGACCTGATTTTAGTTTTAGTTAGCTTACTCATCAATACGTCACAGTACTTATCAACGGGCTTTTCGAAGCTATAATTGTTAATATTTGTTTATGCCCATCGTTACATCACCCGAGCAAAACGCCTCCGAAGTCGAGATAGAACAGGCCATCCGCTCAGGCATCGAGCACTACTTTGACGACTGCCGGGCGCGAGTACCTGCGTTTATTGACCGCCATTTCCATTATCCCGGTGCCCTGGCAACCAACCGCATGGCACTGGGGTGGGACATGTTGCGGGCACCTATCAATCTGCTGTGGGCGCCGGTGTACGCCCTGACATGTCTGTTAAAAGTTCTCCTTCCCAAACGAACCGGCCTGATGTGGCTGCACAGTTTGGCCAATCGGGTACCCGCCGGTTTTACCACCAACGTACAACAGCACATCTCGCATCTGATCCTGGTAGACCTGTTGAACAATGGTCAGGAGGGCTCAATTCTGGAGGGCTATCTTATTGAGGCGCTGGAGGCGGTCTATGAGCGCCATACCTACGAAGCGGTCGATCAAAAGCGCTTTGGCAAACTGATTGAACCGCTGGTGGCGGACGCTCTCAGTCAGTACCGGATCACCCGAACGGCGTCTGCCGACATCACCAACAGTATTTCATGCACGGTGTTGGGCGCATTCGCGTTCCAGAAGTTTACGCCGGGTGGCATCGGGCTCGGGGTGGTGCTTGCCTCCATGCTTGCAAAAACCCTGGCCGCCCAGAACTTTATTCTTGGTGAAACCGTCGGCGGCTGGTACTACAGCTGGTTTCCACCAGAGCCTTCGGTGGCCACAACGGCAAGCGTTATGATCGCTGTGATGGCCTCATTGGCAGCGTTTGCGGCCTTCTCCGGCGTTATATTCGACCCGGTTCAGGCGGCCGTTGGCTTGCACCGTCGGCGCCTGCACAAATTACTGGACCACCTGCAGCGAGACGTGACACTCAGCACCCAGAGCAGTTTTCGCCCGAAAGACCAGTTTGTGGCGCGAATTCTGGACATGTTCGACATGATCAGATCGGGTTTGCTCTAATTAACGAAGCGTTAATTAGCCGGGTCTTATCCAAAAGCCAAATCTTTCCCGGTTTTTGCTCTGGCTCTTAAAACAGACCCCACCCCATTTTCAATTTCCAATTTCTGATCACAAGGAGACAGGACACATGACACAGCAACTCCCGGTCATACTCATAACCGGCGGTGCCCAAGGCATCGGCAAGGGCATTGCCGCCTATTTCCTAAACAAGGGCTGGCGAGTTGTGGTCTTAGACCGGGATGCAGAAGCCATCAAGGCATGCAGACAGGATTTCGACAATCCCGACAACCTGCTGCTGATCGAAACGGATGTGTCCCGCGAGCCCGAAGTGGCCTCCGCCGTGGCCGAGGCAGTGCAATGGGGTGAGCGGTTAGACGCAATGGTCAGTAATGCGGGAATCGCGGATCCGGACACCGGCCCCATAGAGGCGCTTGAGCTTGCCCAGTGGCAACGGCGAATCGACGTCAATCTGACCGGCGCCTTCCTGATGGCAAAGTATACTGTGCCGCACCTCCGCCAGAGCCGGGGCAACATAGTCAACATGGCCTCCACCCGCGCCCTGCAGTCCGAGCCCCATAGTGAGGCTTACGCCGCCAGCAAGGGCGGCCTGATCGCCCTGACTCACGCTCTGGCGATGAGTCTGGGCCCGGATGTACGGGCCAACAGCATAAGCCCGGGCTGGATAGATGTCAGTGCCTGGCAGGCCCATGCGCCCTCCGAGCCGCAGCCCTTGTCGGACTCTGATCACAATCAGCACCCCAGTGGCCGCGTCGGCAAACCCGACGACGTAGCAGCCATGGTGGCCTACCTGGTCTCGCCCGAAGCCGGCTTTGTGACCGGCCAGAACTTCGTGATCGACGGTGGCATGACCCGTAAGATGATTTACGAGGAATAGGCTCTTGGGTTTTCGCTGTTAGTCGCCCGAAAGACGGTTGCTGATCAACTTGAGGGAGTAGCGGTTGTTATGCATCAGGCTTCTTTGGGTTCCCGAAAGCCTCGGAATAGCGCCGTTTCATTCTCGCCAGCCGGTATATGGTGAGGAAGTTGGTAACCAACACCATGCCTTCCGCCAGCGTGCCGCCCATTGAGCCGATGGCGATATTGTTCAGCATCCAGGCAACAGCGGCTGCGGCCAGCATTAGCCGCATGGGAATGCCTCGGAGCATGAACATGCCAAAGGTGCCAAAAATAGCCGCAGCAATGGCGAAAAAATCCACCGGGCTGCGCCAGGTGAGTACCGCCGCCACCAGATTCACCGCGAGCACCGCTAACATCACCTGCCAGTTGCCCGCATAGCGCCGCGCCAGCATGATGCGGCCGATCACCAGCAAACTCAGAACCGCCGCCGTCCAGCTGCCGAACAGGGCAAACTGCAGTGCAAAAGCCACATTTGCCGAAATCAACAGCGCCATCAGCCGGTCATCGCGCTTGCTGGCAAAGCCAACAATACAGAAGCCCAGCGCAATAAAGCTGACAATCTGGCCCGCCAGGGCGGTGTAACTCATCTCATCGAATATGGTCATGAACAAAGTCTACGACATACTAATCGTTATACGCCTTACGATAGCTGCCCTGATAATCAAAGATCCGCTCCTGCACCTGCCAGTAGTGCTTCTGTTTGCGGGCAATGACAAAATCCGGTGCCGTTAACAAGGCTTGTATCTCAAGTACCTCATCTGTCCTGCTGAACGCTTGCGGGGCCTGGCCACTCGCGAAACGCCGTCCAAACAGCTTGTTAAACACGTTGCGCTGTGCCGGTTTGCTGAAATCAAATGACTCGCTGAGCTCTTCCCCATCTTCGCCGTGATAAGTGACCCTCAGCTTGCTGCCACCAACACCTAACGTGATACCGGCACAACGAATCACCATGGCATCTTTGAGTTTCAGGGCGTCTCTTAGCTGATCATCCGGGTCGATAATGGCTTTTTTACACTGCTGGCAGTTACGAGCCGCGATGTCATTCTCGGCACTGCAATGAGGGCACTCCTTGAACCGAAAACGGTAATCGCACTGTTGCGGGCGCCCATTCTGCACTGCTGGCTCATCTTCTTCAGCAGGCTCTAGCAGCCCTTGGCAACGGCGGCCGTAGTGTTCGATCACATGGCCCTCACTGTCTGCCTTGCCCCAGAAGATATTGGCAAAACCACAGCCCGGGCAGAATACTTGAACCGGCTCACAATCCGGGTTCGGCCTCTTCTCACCCACTTCCGGGTGGTACAGATTCACACGGTTGCCCGCGTAATCAATCACCAGGCAATCCTCTTTACCCTCGTCCAGACGAAGCCCGCGACCCACAATCTGCTGATACAGGCTAACCGACTGGGTAGGGCGAAGAATGGCGATAAAGTCCACGTGGGGCGCATCAAAGCCTGTGGTGAGCACGGACACATTCACCAGATACTTTAACTGGCGCTGTTTAAAGCGCTGAATCAGCGAATCCCGTTCATTCAGCTCGGTCGCGCCGGTAATCAAGGCGGTTTGGTGTTCCGGCAAGTAGCCGGTGATCTCCTTCGCATGGTCTACCGTTGCCGCAAAGATCATCACCGCCTTACGCTTAACGGCCAACTCCATTACCTGCTCGATAATGGCACGGGTTACACGCTGATGTTTGCCCAGCAGTTCGTTAACGTCTTTTTCGGCGTATTCGCCAAAGCGGTTCTGAGACAGCGCGGAAAAATCGTATTGCGCCACCGCCGCGTTAACCAACTCCGGCTTGGTGAGATACCCCCGATTGATCATATAGCTCAACGGCAGCTCATAAATGCAATGCACAAAGGGCTTGTTCTGCTCTTCACTATCTTCAATACGGCCACGAACAAAACCCCGGTAGTGATAGCGATAGATCCAGCCCATGGCCAAGCGATAGGGTGTGGCGGTTAACCCGAGCACTTTCAAGGAATCATTCTGCTGCTGCAGCAATTCGATGATTGTTTGATACTGACTGCTGTCATCACCACTGACCCGATGGCACTCATCGATGATGATCAACGAGTATTCATCCCTGAACTGATCCAGATTCGCCGATACAGACTGCACACTGGCAAAGGTTACCTGATGCCGGTTCTCCTTACGTTTTAACCCGGCGGAGAAAACGCCGCCCGTTAAGCCATAGCTCTGGTATTTGGCGTGGTTCTGCTCAACCAGCTCTTTTACGTGAGTCAGCACCAGAATTTTACGCCGGGCAAGACGGGCCAACTCGGCAATCACCAGGCTTTTACCCGCGCCGGTCGGCAACACAATAACGGCAGACTCATCCGATTTGCGAAAGTGTTTCAACGTGGCGTCAACGGCTTCGCGCTGGTAAGGCCGCAGCTTAAAAGGAGCATTCATGTTGCAGTGCTTGATCGCTACCGGAGTGAAAGGGCGATCATACTAGCAAATTATGTCCCCGGCCTCATTTGACGACCACAACGCGCCGGCTGCAGAATCGGTAGAACATTTCCGTACTGTCAGGAGATAAATATGATCGATGAGAATGGTATGAAGCATCTAGGCCGCTGCGTTGAACTGGCGACTAAAGCGTTAGACACAGGCAACCCCCCATTCGGTTCGGTACTGGTAGATGAGAAAGGCGCAGTAAGGTACGAGGACCATAATCTGACGGCCGACGGCGACAACACCCAACATCCGGAGTTCGCTATCGCCCGCTGGGCTGCAGCCAACATGACCCCGAATGAGCGTGCAGCATGCACGGTCTACACCTCTGGCGAGCATTGCCCCATGTGTGCAGCCGCCCACGGCTGGGTTGGCCTTGGTCGAATTGTTTACGCCAGCTCCTCAGAACAGTTGGCCTTCTGGCTGGAAGAAATGCATGCGCCACCCTCACCCGTGGCCACTCTGTCAATCAATAGCGTTGTGCCCGGCATGCCCGTGGAGGGCCCGTTTCCAGTGCTGGCCGAGGCCATTCGTGAATTGCACAAACGGTATCAGGACAGCCAAAAATAGATCAGCCCAATACAACGAATCAAAATCCGCCAGCAACGGCGAAGCCATCAAACGCTGGGCGGGTGGATCAAAGACGGCACGCTGCAACATCGAGAGAATATTGCCGCTTCGCATGTTTCAGCTACCGATTATTTCTCAATGATGCCCGCCCGGCCCATGCGCGTGGCCGTGCGATATCTCTTCCGGACTGGCAGCGCGTACTTCGATGATTTCGATATCGAAGGTCAGGGTTTTACCGGCCATCGGGTGGTTGTTGTCGACATCGGCAAACTTGAGGCCGACTTTGGCGACGATCACATGGCGCGGGCCCTGCTCGGTTTTCACTTGGGCGATCATGCCCGGCTTCCAGCGTTTGGCACCCATCAAATGCTTGATCGGCACGCGCTGTATGGCATCGGCCTTGCGCGGACCGTAGGCTTTATCCGGAGTGACGGTGGCGCTGAAGGTATCGCCCGCCTCGCGGCCCTCCAGGGCTTCTTCCAGGCCTTGGATAATGCCGCCGTGGCCATGTAGGTAGGCGTTAGGCTCGCCACTGCGGGAGTTTTCAACAACAGTGCCTTGTTCATCACTAACGCTGTAGTGAAACAAGACCACTTGATTCTTTTCGATTGGCATAGGGTTTCCATCGATGGTTCGAGGCACCTGATCATAACCAAGCACCCTGACACACTTTTAACGCGTGCTCTGCTCGGATATTCAGCCAGCTTTCGGGGTAACCGGCGTTGTATTTGTAGAGGCATATTGCCCACTTTTGCCCTTGCCCACATACTCCACAGCGCCGCCGGACTTTAAAAAATCAGCCGTCTGCTTTTCAATCATGGTAGCCGTTAATGTCGCTTTTGCCGGGGCCTTGCTCATTATATTCTCCAAGTTAACTGTAGGTTTAGTCACCAACTTCAAACGTCCATGATATTCCAAATAGGAAATAATTGTTTGGCATAGGCAGCGAAAACCGAGACACCCCCGCTGCTCGTTGATTAATAGCGACGCAACAAATCACGATAAAGCCGATTGTTCCAGTCCTGAACGATGATCTGGGATCTGAACAATTGCCACAGTTCCCACGAATAAACGATCAAGAGCAAGACGACTGCCGGCCAAACCAACCCAGCGAGAAAACAGCCAATAGCAACAAACAGGGCGCCAAGATCAATCAACCCCCATCGCCAGCGCCCCAGATAAAAATGATGCAACCCGGCGATAAAAAACCAGTTCAATGCGGCGTAGGTATCCGGATCTTTAACCACCTTCCCGGCCTGCCGATAGAATTCTGCCCGCTGCTCTTCCGAAAGCTCCCGAGCTGCCTTTCTGAGAGACTCTTCCTCGGCATCAACGTCTTCTTGTTTCAGCATGCTCCATATCCCACGTTACCGGCTCGATGCATTTACAGATCGCGTCAGGCCTGCTGCACCTTCGAAGACGGTGAAGCGTCAATGCCAGCCCTTTGCGAAGACCGAATTGCCGGATAGCCTCCTCAGAGTACGCAGAGCAACTCGGTTCAAAATTGCAGTCGATGCCAAACCATCGGGTACCGCCTCCGGTGCGTCGATAAAACCCGATGGCCTTCAGCGCCAGCGCCTTCAGCACTTGTTAACGCCCCAACGTAACAATCACAGCTTCACGCTGCCAAAACAGCCAGAAGCGCTTCATCTCCAGAACCTGGAATACAACCTGCCAACCTTCGGAAGCGTAGCGGTTTAATTCCGCTTCAATCTTCTTTAACGGCAAACCGGAGGAACCCAGCAGCAAGGTCCCACAGCCACCCTCCGCGATATGAACCATCTTGTATTCGGTATAATGTTTAACCGTCATAACCTCTCCTTTTTTTAAATAACCCTGTCAGCTACCAGATAAGCGGCCGGCCGCGGCCTGCATAAACGCTGATATGAGCAAATACGCGCTCACCGCCGCCCTCAGGCGTTATGAAACCAAACCCCTTGGCGTCGTTCCATGCCGTGAGTATGCCTTTTTGATTCAATTTACTTCTCCCTTGAGCCAGGGCAATTTGATCCCGCTCGCCAATGGAACATAAGGCCACCCTGGCTTGGCTGGGCATCAACTTCGCATTGATACCTGAGATTATATGAGACGTATGCTGGTTGGGCTTTGATCACCAACCAATGCATGCATTCCGAGGTACCCCGGAATGATTAAACCCCTTCAATGGCTCATCAGAACCACAGTATTTTTGTTGGTTCTGCTGGCAGGCCCCGCATTGATTGCGGCATGCAGTAGTCAGTCTGGCCAGAGCTGGCGTGACACCGATCGCTCCAGCGCAGGCATTGCGCCAATATCCGGACAGCTATCGACGCATACCCCTTCGCGAATGATGGATTACATGCATACGTAATATGGTCGGCTTCTCTGGCAGCGCCTGTTCGTACCTGCGATCACCCAGGCTCAGAAAGGCTTTTCTCTGACCCAGCGTACCAGTGATCAGGTCGCCGGCCTCTTGGCCCGCAACGTATCCTGTAAGGATCGGTTATTTTTCCGTGACGCCACGGCCTTCAATTACTTTGTTGACAGCGAGACCTGCGCTGCGCTGATTGGTGAGAATGACCTTGGCGTAGTTGAACCGGGTACAGCCAGGAAAGCGGCTCCCGGACCATTGGTTACACCGCCAAGACCATCATGAACGTGTTTGATTTTGGACTTGACCCACAGGAAGCCGTCAATGTGCCTCATTCCCAGAATACGAACAGCAGCAGTTCTACCTCAGCAACCGTTCTAGAGGCACCCATCCCGGGCGGTCTGGTCGGCGGCGCCGACATGCGCCGTGATGGCGCAATTGGCGGGCGCTAGACGACTGACTACTCTTCAAGATCACGGAAGGCCGAACGATGAAACTCTTCGGCTTCTTCCGCCTCTTTTACGCCCATTTCCCGAATTTCGGGAACATCGCCGCCCGTCAGGGTTTCAAGCACCGCATGCACACCTTTGGAGAGCGATGTCAGGCTATAGCCACCTTCCAGAACCAAGGCCAGCCGGCCGTCACAGTGCTTGTCGGCGATATCCTGAACAATACGGGTGATTGCCCTGAAACCGTCGTAGGTCAGGTTCATTGCCATATCATTACGGTGGGGATCAAACCCGGCTGAGACTAGAATAAGGTCCGGCTCAAAGTAATCGGCCGCCGGAACCAGGATCTCGCGAAAGACCTTCTCGAAGGCAACGTCGCCTGCGGTTTCGGGTAGCGGAACGTTGATAGTATAGCCCTCGCCCATACCATCTCCGACCTCCTCAAGATGGCCGGACCCGGGATAGAAAGGCGCTGCACAATGGGTGTCAAAGAAGAGCACATCCGGATCGGCCCAGAAAATATCCTGGGTGCCGTTACCGTGGTGAGCGTCCCAGTCAATGATCAGTATCTTTTCACAGTCGAGTTTGGCCTGGGCGTGGGCTGCTGCGATCGCCACGTTGTTTAACAGGCAAAACCCCCGGGCGCGCGCCGGCTCGGCGTGGTGGCCAGGTGGTCGCACAAGAGCGAACGCACTTTGGCACTCACCCTTCACGACACTCTCCACGGCTGCGATGGCGTTGCCGGACGCCGCCGTGGCAGCGTTGATGCTTGCCGGCGAGACCGCAGTAGTATCCTTGTCGAGCCACGCTCGCTTACCCGCGAGTGAAAAAATATGATCCAGATAAGAGGTGATGTGCACTCGTGCCAGCTGTTCGTAAGTCGCAGGGGCCGCTCCACTGACAAACTGAACGCCTTCTATCGGATGCTCATCCAGGTACGCCTTGATGGCAGACAGTCGGCCTGGGTGTTCCGGATAACTCCATTTGAAGTCCAGGCCCTGGAGAATTGACCTCACACGTTTTTCCACCCGACTGGGCATAAAAGGCAGATCCACTTCTGGATTGTGTCCGAGCATCACCTCGTCATAAAACACATTTACACTACGATCACCGATCATGGGTCCTTTCCTTTTCTTATTGTTTCGATTCCGCCACTGCCTGTTTAACCACGGAGGTGAATGCCGCCGCACGAACGCCGGTGGTTTCGAACCCGAGCTTTGTCCAAGCGGCCTTAGCTTCCAGGTTAGAAGCTGAGTATTCGAGGATTAGCTCCGATGCATGATGCTGCTCCGCGAAGTCAACCAGATCCCGCAACAATGCCTTAAAGATACCAAGCTTACGAAATTCGGGCTCTACCCAGACATCATCAATGACTCCGGACTTGAACTCCGTGGCCTCTAACTGCTCCCATATACCCTGACTTCGCCACACATAGATATAGCCCATTCCCACCAGATCCCCGCGTCTACTTTCCGCCACGATCAGCAGTTTGTTGGGATCGTCCAGCGAAGAGTGCAACGTACGGATCAGCCGTTTATACTCGCTTTCCTTCAAATCATGGGGGGGTGCGCCCGTAACATGCAGCGCCAGCTTAGCGAGGAACCCCACCATTACAGGCAGGTCCTCTTCCCGGGCCTCTCTGATGACAAACCCTCTATTCGTTTGCTTTCTTACCACGTGAAACTCCCTCGCGACGGTCGCGAATCCCATACCCAGCGCAGCAAAAAAGATCTGCATTTTGGGAACATAACAGGTCGAACCACTCCTGACACCTTAGTCGCTTGCGGTTCCCCGCACAAAATCGGCTTATGGATTCCCCACCCTCCAAAAATAAATTTGTCCGGGCTTCGCAGGCGTAATCGGCTACCGGCAGTCTGACCCGACGAGAGCCTCGTAATATAGTGTAGGTGCTTGAAAGTCAGGCGCTAACAGTGATCACATTAATGTTTGATAGCTCAGTCGAAAGGAAAGTGAGAGAAGGGTCGGTTTATGAATTACGAACACGCAATTGCAAAGCAAAATTCAAGAAAGGAACATAAATCTACCCCGGTTTCTGCAAAAATTTATCTGTCCCAGTTTTCCGTATACTGATCGGGTTTTGACCAACAACCAATGCATTCAGTCCGAGGTACTCCGGAATGATTAAACCCCTTCAATGGCTCATCAGAACCACGATATTGTTGTTGGTTCTGCTGGCTGGCCCCGCGCTGATCGCGGCCTGCAGCAGTCAGTCTGGCCAGAGCTGGCGTGACGCCGATCGCTCCAGCGCAGGCATTGCGCCACAACCGGGCCAGACTGAAGAAGCCATTGTGCAGGTTTATGGTGCCCGAGCTTATAGTTGGCGCGGCGATTTTGCGATCCATACCTGGATTGCGACCAAAGTGCGCGGAGCATCCACCTACGAGGTTCACGACGTTACTGGCTGGGGTTATACGACGGTGCGGTCCCGCCCCGGTGAGCCGGATACCGCTTGGTACGGCAACCCGCCGATGTTACTGGCAGATCTCCGTGGTGAGAAAGCGGAGGCCGCCATCATCAATATCCGGACAGCTATCGACGCCTACCCCTTCGCGAATGAATACAAAGCCTGGCCCGGGCCCAACAGCAATACCTTTGTAGCCTGGGTAATCCGGCAGGTACCCGAACTGAATGTTGCGCTGCCCAACATTGCCATCGGAAAAGACTATCTCGCTGACGGAGTATTTGCGAAAGCGCCCAGCGGTTCGGGCTACCAGTTCTCCCTCAATGGTTATTTCGGCCTTATGGCGAGCATCCGGGAAGGTGTTGAACTGAACATCCTCGGCCTCAACATTGGTATTGACCCTCTGGCTTTGGCCGTCAAATTACCCGGGATAGGGCACATTGGCCTGCGCGACCCCTGGATGGATCGCTCGACGTGGCACAAAGCGCCGGTTGTGGAGCAGGTTTCAGATGCCGATTGACGGGAGCTTTCCAATGCAAAACAACCTCAGTATCGCAGACCGTGTCCGCAACAGCCTGAAAACACAGTTCATTGCCGACGCCCTGGCGATGCCCGTGCATTGGTTCTACAACCAAATGGATATCGAAAAGGCCTTTCCCGGAGGCATTCAGCGATTCGAAGCCGCACCAGAGTTCCACCCTTCGTCCATTATGTCGCTGCATTCCACGAGCAGCGGTGGTCGCCGCGCCGGTCACCGCCACAAAGCGGAGCCGCAAATTGTGGGGGACGTTATCCTCAAAGGCCGCGCGCAATTCTGGAATGTGCCGAACGTTCACTATCATCACGGCATGATCGCGGGCGAGAACACACTGAATGCCCACTGCAGCCGCGTTCTCATGCGATGTATCGCAGCAGATAAAGGGCACTACCGTACACAGACCTTCCTGCCCGCCTACATCGGCTTTATGACCGCAGATCCTCCGGCGCACCCCGACACCTATGCCGAATCCTACCATCGCGGATTCTTCGCCAATCTGGCGAAAGGCCTGCCGCCCGAGCAATGCGCCATGACAACCCACGACACGCCGTCTATCGGCGGCCTGGTGACGATCGCCCCGCTGGTATTCTCAGAGCGGCTCCGAGGTACGAACGTGCACGACATCCAGGCACTTTGCCGGGAACACCTGGAACTTACGCACCCGGATGAAAGCTTGATGCAGGTCTGTGACCGTTATGTGAAACTGCTTTGCGGCCTGATGGAAGGGCCTGACGAAGAAAGCATTAAGGCGTTGCTGTCGGAAGCCGGCAAGGGCCCAGTGGGCCTGGATATCGCAGCATTGGTGAAACGCAACCTGCCGGACAACCAGGTAGTGGGCCGGATGTATTCGCCAGCATGCTACATCTCAAGCTCCTGGCCGGTTGTTCTGTACCTGGCTTACAAATACCGCAAAGATCCGTGGTTAGCACTGCGGGTAAACACCAATCTGGGCGGCGATAACGTCCATCGGGGCATAGTGCTTGGAGCGCTATTGGGGCTGATCAGTGATGACGTGGCCGCCCGCTGGTTTGATCAGTTGGTGAATTCTGAGGCGATTGGCCGGGAAACTGCTGCGCTGATCAGTGCGGCGACCGCTGCCGACTAGTCAATTTGTGGCCTCGTCGGCGCTTACGGTTTACTTCAGTAACCGGAGTTTCTGCATGATTACCAGGAGTGCTTCAAGCTTATGAATGAAAACAACAAAACCCGAGGCCACGCCGTCCGTGGCGAACAACTGATCGATATTTACCAGGCCCGCCTGGATGTACCTTCGCCCTGGACCGTGATCAGCGATCAGGTCATGGGTGGCGTTTCCAGTTCTGCACTGCAACAGGACGACCGCCATAGCTCGCCCTGCACCTGTTTAACAGGCCGAACCAGTCTTGAAAACAACGGCGGGTTCGTGCAGATGAAGCTTGATATCGAGCCGGGCTGGTTGCGCGCTGACTATCAGGGCCTGTTCATCGAGCTGTGCGGCACGGCCCACGACTATAATCTGCACGTAAAAACGAATCAGCTCGACAAGCCCTGGCAATCCTTTCGCTGCACCTTGCCAGTGCAGCCGCAATGGACTCGATTCATCGTACCCTATGAGCGACTGCGCGCTCACCGTACCGACGCTCAGCTACAACCTGCGGACATCAAAAGCGTTGCCGTGGTGGCCATTGGCAGTGAGTTCAACGTAGACGTTTGCGTGCGACGATTTGGTTTTTTTCTCGAAAGCGAAACAGGTTCAGCGACCCCATAGCCACAAGCTTAATCCACAACACAGTGGTCATTGCATGGCTACAGAAGAATTCAGCTTCGAAGGGTGCTTTAACTGATGATTATAAAACAGGCTGGTCAGCGACACCGACTAAAGACCAAGTTAATTTTTCTTACATGCCTGTTTGCTTTCATGGTCACTGCCTGCGCAGGCTCAAAAAATGTTCGCGAACCTGAAATGTACTTACTCCCGGAAAACTACACGGGGTCTGTCTATGTTGTGTTTGACGTTAATAAAGGACAGGCTCCTGAGTATAACCGCGATTACAGAGTCTACAGACTCCCCGAAAGCGGTGTATTGCTGACTCAAATGCCGATGAATGAAGGTGTGATTGAGGAGGAAAAAGTAAAGTTTTTTGCTATCACGGAAGAAGGCGAAAAAGTTGAACTGAAAAACCAGCTCTACAGCACTATCCACGAAACTGCACAGAACCGGGCCGATAAGAAGACCTACTTATTTGGTGTGGGTCTGGGCTCTCTTGACCTCAAAGATCCGCATTGCACTGTTTTCTATCGAGGGTTTCAGATCGGTACAGAAAGCGACATTCTCGACAGAGACAACTTTTTCCGGCTGAGACCGTATCTGCAAAATCAAGGCATTGATTGCAACGACATTGGCGAGTAATGGAACAATAGTAAGCGACAATAAATCGACTTACTTGCCTTAGCGGTATTGAGCCACTTTACCAAGCCTGCGACTCGGTGCTCCAAGGCATCAGCACTTCCAGTGTCTCCACTGCATCGACCCCCGCAATACACTCCAGCACGTGTGAATATAGACTGGCGGCTTTTGATCTGAGCAGGAATCTCTGGGCCGAAGAATAGTCTGCGCATGGGTTTATTCCTCATCACTCAAAAATAAATCTGCTCTGGTTCGTCAGTCACGGGTTTTCCGTGCCTGAAAGCCGGTAAAAATGAGCAATATTGTCCAAGAAATCCGTCTCACCGAGCGCTACAGTAGGCATCAATCAAGCCACTACCTTGCCTCCGGGAGACTGCGGTGGAACAGGACAGCCAATTTCGGTTTATAAAAAGCGAGCACCTGCCGGATCTGACCGTACTGCGAGCGTCGATGGACAGCTTTGCCTACGACCGGCACGCGCACGAAGAACACTCCTTTGGCGTTACCCTTGCTGGACGCCAAGATTTCTTCAGCAACGGCGTCAACCACCGCAGCACGCCCGGAAATATCATCCAGTTTAATCCGGGTGAGGTACATGATGGCTGCTCTGGCGGTGACGATCCGCTGAGCTGCGTATTCCGCGCCATCGTGACCACCCATTCCGTTTGAACGTGACCGCCTGTTCCAGGCGATCGTGACCGCTCATTCCGTTTTATCGTGACCGATTTCGGGTAGTTTTCCGGAATCGCCGGTCACGATGCCGGAATCATCGGTCACGTTCCCCCGGAATCACTGCCAAC